>WFZZ01000135.1 GCA_015489315.1 Deltaproteobacteria bacterium
CGACATTGTTCTTCAGGATGTGAAAAATGCAGTAGATAGAATAGTCACCTTTCCAGAAGCGGCTGAACGGCCCATAATCAAAAAACTAGTTAGGCGCAGACAGGTCCTTTACCTTGCAGTTTATGGAGATACTACAAAAAACGAGCTAAGGTACTGGGCAGAAAGAATCAGGGATGAGCTTTTGCTCCTTCCTGACATAAGCCAGGTCGAGCTTGAAGGTGTTAGCACCCATGAAATAACCGTTTCAATATCTGAAGATACACTCAGGCGCTTTGGAATAACCCTTAACGAAGTAGCATCTCTTATAAGAAAGTCTTCCCTTGACATCCCAGCAGGCCAAATAAGGACTGCGGGAGGAAAAATTCAAATCCGCACAAAGGCCAAACGATACTGGGCAAGGGAATATAAAGACATAACCATACTTACAAGGGACTTTGGTCTTGTGCGTCTGGGGGATATCGCAACGCTGAAAGATTCCTTTAAAGATACAGACATCCTTTCCCGCTTTGATGGGAAATCTGCAATAATAATTGACGTCTTCAGGACAGGTGATGAAAGGCCCACAAAGATATCCAAAGAGGTTAAGGACTTTGTAAAAAAAATTTCTAAGAGACTTCCTCCCAATATCTACCTTTCTCTTTGGAAAGACCGCTCAATAATGCTAAAGGAGCGCATAAGGCTTCTTCTAAAAAACGCCCTCATGGGCCTAATTCTAGTAATTGTAATTCTTGGTGCCTTTCTTGAACCTGGACTTGCCTTTTGGGTAATGCTTGGCATTCCCGTTTCTTTTTTAGGGGCTTTGGCCCTCATGCCCTTTTTGGACGTATCCATAAACATGATATCCCTCTTTGCCTTTATCATGGCCCTTGGAATTGTGGTGGATGATGCAATAGTTGTGGGTGAAAATTGCTATGAGTATAGGAAAAGGGGTCTTTCCCCCCTTGATGCGGCAACTGCGGGCACAACCCAGGTAGCCCTTCCAGTGATTTTTTCTGTTCTCACCACTTTGATCGCCTTTTCTCCCTTGCTCTTTATTGAAGGAAGCACTGGAAAATTTATTTCCGTCATACCTAAAATTGTAATCACAATCCTTGCTATATCCCTTTTTGAGTGTCTCTTTATACTGCCATCCCATCTAAATACCAAAAGGCCTGTTCTTAATGAAAAGGGAAGGATCTATTACCTTTTTACTGCAATAAGATTTTTTGTAGAAAGAAATCTTTCAAAATTTCTAGACAAAACATTTGAACCAGGACTTAAATGGCTTTTAAAAAATCGCTCTATTACAGTTTCCTTTGGAATAGGCATCTTAATACTTAGCATTGCCCTTGTAGCAAGCGGAATAATAAAATTTCACTTTATGCCAAAGATAGAGGCAGATACCATCAAGGTGACTCTTAAAATGCTTCCAGGTGCAAGCTTCGAGGAGACAGTAAAACTAGTTGATTTTATTGAAAAAAAGGCAAAAGATTCAGTAAGGCACTTTGAAAAGGAGGACCCAGACCTTTTCAGACACATTTACTCCCTTGTTTCAGGCCCTACCAAGGCCAAAATAACACTCATCCTTGCACCTTCTCAAGAAAGACACATTTCTTCTTCAGAAGTGGCTGACTCTTGGAGAAAATCCATTGGCTCGCTACCTGGAATTGAATACATAAGGTTTCAAAATGAATTGGTCCACCTCGGAGAAAACATACACATAAGGCTTTATGCCAAATCCTTTAAAACCCTTGAAGTGGGTGGTGAACAAATAAAAAAGGCCCTAAGTTCCTATCCAGGAGTAAAGGACATCTCCTTTGACCTTGAAAGGGGTGAAAGGGAAATCCAGCTTCATCTTAAACCAGAAGCAAGGGCCCTTGGAATTACATCTTTATATCTTGGCTCCCAGATAAGGGGGGCCTTTTACGGCGCCGAAGCCATTAGGATGATGCGTGGAGAAAATGAGGTTTGGATCATGGCAAAATATCCTGAAAAACTTAGGCGCCATCTATCGGCCCTTTTTAATATGTGGATTAAAACTCCTGATGGAGAGCGAATACCCTTAAAAAAGGCAGCTACCATCAGGGAGGTTAGGGCCTATAATGTCATAAACAGGGTTAACAGATTAAGAGTAATGAACATCACTGCTACAGTCGATGAAAAGATAGCAAATTCAGAAGAGATATTAAATGATCTTAAGTTAGGATTGATAAAAAGGCTTCAAGATGAGCTACCTGGTCTTAAGATAAGTCTTGAAGGACAATCAAGGGCATCCTTTGAAACCATGACCAGCATGAAACATGGTTTTATTGTTGCCCTTTTTATCATGTATCTCTCCCTTGCAATTCCCTTTAGGAGCTATTTTTTGCCTATAATTGTCATGAGTTCAATCCCCTTTGGAATTGTAGGAGCAATATTTGGCCACCTCCTTCTTGGCTATAACCTTTCAATTATGAGCCTTTTTGGAATGGTTGCACTTTCAGGCGTTGTTGTAAATGACTCCTTACTCCTCCTAGATTACGGAAGAAGACTAAGGAACAAGGGTTATTCTCCAAGTGAAGCTATACTTCTAGCAGCCAAAAGACGCTTTCGCCCAATTATTTTGACTTCCCTGACGACATTTTTTGGCCTTGCCCCTTTGATTTTGGAAAAAAGTGTCCATGCCAAGTTCCTAATACCAATGGCCATAAGCCTTGCCTTTGGAATCCTCTTTGCAACTTTTGTAACTCTAATCCTAATCCCTGTCATATACCTTATTACACAGGATTTAAAAAATTTTAAGTTAATACATTCACTTTTTTAAATCCTTTTAAGACATTGCCGATATTAATATTAGGTCCTTAAGAAAAGTCCGAAAATCACTTCATTAATAAAGCCAAGGCTGCTTTTAATATCCTGTTGGTACGTCAAAAATCAGGAAAGAGACTATAATATGGAAAACACTAAACCATTACAGAAAATTATTCAGCTTAAGGGCATTATTGATGCCCTCCCCGACCCCATTTGCCTAATAGATAAAGATCTTAACCTTGTTCATGGTAATAAGGCCCTCTTGAAACTTTTAAGCCTAGAAGAAGACGATGTAATTGGACAAAAATGTTTTCACATAATCCACAATTTGCATGAACCTCCTGAACATTGTCCAATTGAAAAGGTATTTAAAAGGAAAAAGACAGTTAAGACAGAAACCTTTGACGAAAGGCTCAACGGACATAACCAGCTCTTTTTTTATCCCTATATGGACCAGGACCAAAATGTTATTGGCGTGGTCCACGTAATAAAAAATATCAACAAAAGAAAGATACTTGAAAAGACCAA
>WFZZ01000136.1 GCA_015489315.1 Deltaproteobacteria bacterium
ATGATAAACTTGGCAAACACCTATTTTATTGTAAGTTTATCATAAAATCAGTTTAATTTTGTATTTTTGAGGCAGGTTTGAGATTTGGCTTCTGCAAAAAAATCTTTAGATTCATCTGAAAACGTTGGCTTTTCAAGAGAGATAATTGGCTTAGTTATTTTTGGAGTCATTGTCTTTCTCTTTGCTTCTCTTTTGAGTTATACACCAACAGATCCAAGTCTTAATCATATTGGTCCGGGAAACGCCAGAAATTGGATGGGGCCACTAGGTGCACAGATGGCAGATATTTTAATAACTGGACTCGGTCTTGCTTCATGGCTCTTTATCCCGATACTGACTCTATTATTGATTTCCTATATCAGGGGAGATATCTTAAAAAGGACAAATCTACACATAGCCACAGGCTCTTTTTTTATATTTTTCAGCTCCCTTGTCCTTTTGGGTCTTATCGATCCAAAATCCCTTTACGGAGGGGTGATAGGCGCATTCTTGGCAAATTCCTTGAAGTCATTTGTTGGCCTTGGTGGGACAATTTTAATCGGTATTATCCTTTTTCTTGCAGGGCTTTTATTGGCTACTCCTCTTACCTTTAAAATGATTTTTTTTCCCTTTAAAAGGAAAAAAGAGGGCCCATTAAAGGAAAAAAGGAAAATTCTTTCAAAGAAAAAGGGTAGTGATGTAACCACTCCGGAGCAGGAAGTTCAAACCCCACTTATTATAGAGCCTAAAAAGACATCTAAGGAGGAGACCGAGCCTCAGGCTGAAGAAGACCTAAAGGATTTTGAAATTACTCCGGTTAAAGGGCAGATTAGTCTTCCGCCTATATCCTTTCTTCAAGAGCCCCCAGAAGAGGAAATCGTCCTTGATAAGGAGGCCTTTATTGAAAATTCAAAGATCCTTGAGCAAAAGCTCAGGGATTTTGGCGTTCAGGGAAGAGTTGTGGAGATATGTCCAGGGCCGGTTGTTACTATGTATGAGTTTTCTCCTGCCCCAGGTGTCAAAATAAACAAGGTGGCCTCCCTTGCAGATGATCTTGCCCTTGCCCTTAAAACCAGAAGCGTAAGGATCGTGGCTCCGATTCCTGGAAAGGCGGTAATTGGGATAGAGCTTGCAAACCCAAAGAGACAGACTGTTTATTTGAGGCAAATCCTTGAAAGCGATGTCTTTAAAAAGGGAAAGGGAGAGCTTCTTTTGGCCCTTGGCCAGGATATTGTGGGCCAGGCCGTGGTAACTGATCTTTCAAAGATGCCGCACCTTTTAATTGCTGGCGCCACGGGCACAGGAAAAAGTGTTGGCCTAAATGCAATGATCTGTTCCCTTTTATACAGACTTGGCCCTGACAGGCTTCGTCTATTGATGATCGATCCAAAAAGGATTGAGCTATCCCTTTATGATGGAATTCCGCATCTCATCCATCCTGTTGTGAGCGAGCCTAAGGAGGCCACAAGGGCTTTGAGATGGGCGGTTATGGAGATGGAAAGGCGATATGAGCTTCTTGAAGACGCCCATGCCAGAAATGTCCTTGGCTATAACGAGGTTGCAGAGGAGCCCCTTCCATATTTGGTTGTTATCATTGATGAACTTGCAGACCTTATGATGGTTTCATCTAAGGAGGTAGAAGGGTACATTGCAAGGCTTGCCCAAATGGCAAGGGCGGCTGGAATCCATATCATCATTGCTACCCAGAGACCTTCAGTGGATGTATTGACAGGGCTCATAAAGGCCAATTTCCCAGCAAGGATATCCTTTAAGGTTTCATCCAAGGTGGACTCCCGTACCATACTCGATACTGTAGGAGCTGAAAGACTCCTTGGAAACGGAGATATGCTATTTCTTCCACCGGGAAGCTCCAATATTGAAAGGCTTCATGGAGCTTTCATCTCAGAGCCAGAGATAATCAAGGTCGTTGAGTTTTTGAAGGCCCAAGGTGAGCCTGAATATGATTTTTCTGTTGTTGAGCCAGGGCCAGACGAGACAAAGGATGATCAGAGTGGAGACAGCGAATTCTTTGATGAAAAGTATGACGAGGCAGTTGAGATTGTCACATCCACAGGCCAGGCGTCCATCTCTGGCCTTCAAAGAAGGCTCCGAATTGGTTACAACAGGGCAGCAAGGCTCATAGAGCAAATGGAAAGGGAAGGAATTGTTACCCCTACCGACAGTATGGGAAGGCGCCAGGTGATAGTAAAGGGCTATGACGAAATTTGAGCTCCTTGCCCCTGCGGGAAACCTTGAAAAATTGAAGGTTGCAATAGCCTACGGCGCCGATGCCTGTTATTTCGGGGCAAAGGCCTTTAGCCTCAGGGCAAAGGCAGGAAACCTTGACCAAAAAGAGATGGAAGAGGCCATCGACTATTGCCGTAAAAGGGGTGTAAAGGCTTATGTTACGGCAAATATCTTTTCTAGGAACAGGGACCTGGATGGTCTTAAGGATTTTTTATCTTTTCTAGAAGATGTAAGGCCAGATGGTGTCATAATCAGTGATCCTGGTGTAATTGCACTTTCCAAAAGATATGCCCCTTCCATTCCAGTTCATCTTTCCACCCAGTCAAACACCTTGAATTATGAAGCTGTTAGATTCTGGAAGGAACATGGAGTAAAAAGGGTCAACCTTGCAAGGGAGCTTGACCTTTCTGAAATAAGGCTTATAAGGGAAAAAGTTCCTGATATAGAACTTGAAGTATTTGTTCACGGTGCCCTTTGCATATCCTACTCAGGAAGGTGTATGTTGAGCCTTTATCTAACAGGAAGGGAGGCAAATCAGGGAAATTGTGCTCATCCATGCAGATATTCCTACAGTGTGGTTGAAGAAAAAAGACCGGGTGTTTATTACCCTGTCGAGGAGGATGAAAGGGGTCTATATATATTCAATTCAAAAGACCTTTGTCTTATTAAAAGACTTCCAGAATTAATGGATCTTGGAGTAGATTCTTTCAAAATTGAAGGCCGCATTAAAGGTATTCTCTATGTGGCCACGGTGGTAAGGGCCTACAGGCTTGCAATTGACAAGTTTTTGGGGAGGCTCAAAAGAAAAATAAGTATTGATAGCCTCCTTTATGAACTAAATGCCATATCCTCGAGGGGATTTACTGAAAATTTTTTTGAAAAAACTCCTGATGAAAAAGACATGCTCTATGAGGGAAAAGATTGTCCACAGCCCTTCATACCAGTTGCAATCTGTAAAAGTGCTGGGGAAAGGCCCCTTTTTAAGGCTACTTACTGTATAAAGGTAGGGGATGAGCTTGAGTTTATGGACAATAACCTTTTAGACAAACCCTTTCGAGTCCTATCCCTTTATGATGAAGAAAGGGGAGAGATGATTGAAAAGACTCTTGGGGGAGAGGTTTTCAGTATGGAGACAAGACCACAAGTGAACTTTTTTCCCTATGGAATCGTCAGAAAGAAAAATCCAGCAAATTGCGGGAAATAATCGGTCACTTACAGAGCTTAAATCCTATGGATTAAAGATACTTCAGCCAAGAGACGGCTATAGGTTTTCAGTTGATGCCCTTCTTCTTTCAGACTTTTCAAGGATTAAAAAAGGGAGCAAGGTCTGTGATCTTGGGGCTGGAACCGGGGTTATTTCTCTGATTATTGCAAAAAGGGAGCCCAGTTGTGAAATACATGCAATTGAGATACAAAATTCCCTTTTTGAACTTCTTGTAGAGAATATTTCCATAAACCATGCCCAAAATATAATTCCACATCACCTAGATATAAGAAAGGTAAAAAAAGAATTCCCCCCAGGAAGTTTCAATCATATCTTGTCAAATCCACCTTTTAGACCCCCTGACTCTGGAAGGCTTTGTCTTAACAGTCAAGAAGCCTTAAGCCGTCATGAGATACTGGTAACCCTTCCTGAAATCCTTGAAGCGGGAAGGTGGCTTTTAAGGCCAGGGGGGCGCTTTTCTATAATCTATCCAGCAGAAAGGCTTGTGTTTTTGATGAGGCTCATGTCGGAAAAAGGCCTTGAGCCCAAAAGGCTGAAATGTGTCTTTCCCAAGATGGGTCAAAAAGCAAGGCTTGTTTTGGTGGAAGGGGTGAAAGATGCAGGTGTTGAACTCAGGATTGAGCCCCCTTTATTTTTAAATGAGCAATCTAGATAAAAACTCCTTGTTTACATCTTCCTATTTGACTTGGTATTTTTATATCTTTAGAAAAATCTAGCGGAGGCAAAATTTTTATGAAAAAGGCCTTTTGGGCAATAACCGTTCTTTTTTTTCTTTCAAGTTTTGGCTGTGCCCCAAAGAAAAGTATCACCTCAGAAAAATATCAAGAATACTTAAAAAGGCATCCAGAGATTGCGTCCTCTAAAAAAGGTCCAGAGAACCAGTCACAGAAATTGAAGCAGGATTTAAAAGATCTTTTTCCTGAGGCAGGAACTTGCCCAATTGATACTGAAAAGGTGGATCCTGATTCTGACCAAGGTAGGCTAGATATGGCCCTTGAGCTTTGTAAACTTTCTCAAGACCTTTGGGAGGATGGGGATAAGGATGGTGCTATAAAGGTACTTGATGATGCCTATGGCCTCATTTTGAGTGTTAAAAATAGTGAAAATGACCCAACCATTGAACAGCAAAAGGATGATATAAGGTTTTTGATTTCAAAAAGGCTTCTTGAAATACATACATCCATGTTCAGAACCACAAAGGGGCTCAACAATCCAATTCCCTTGGTTGAAAATAAATATGTAAAAAGGGAGATCGAGCTTTTCACAGGAAAGGAAAGGCGTTTTTTCCTCTCTGCATATAAGCGTTCTGGAAGATATCGGCCCATGATAGTAAGGGAGCTAAAAAAGGCAGGCCTTCCTGAAGAGCTTTCATGGCTTCCTTTGATTGAGAGCGGATTTAAAGTTAGGGCCATGTCCCCTGCAAGAGCCCTTGGATTATGGCAATTTATTCCTTCTACTGGGTATAAGTTTGGGCTTAAAAGAAATGTTTGGATTGATGAGAGGCTTGACCCAGAAAAATCCACCAAGGCAGCAATAGCATATCTAACTGAGCTTCATGAAATTTTTGGCGATTGGACCACCGTCCTTGCTGCATACAATTGTGGAGAGAGGAATGTTTTAAGGGCCATTGACAGGCAAAAGATAAATTATCTTGATAACTTCTGGGATCTTTATGAAATGCTTCCAAGGGAAACAGCCCGATATGTGCCAAGGTTTATTGCCACACTTTTAATCATAAAGAATCCCCAAAAATATGGGATGGTTTTGGATGATCCAGATGAACCAATTAGATACGAAACAGTCATGGTCAATAAACAGATGGCCCTTAGGGATATTGCAAAGGCCATTGGTGTAGAGCCTGTTCTTTTAAGGGATTTAAATCCTTCCTTAAGATATGGAGTGACTCCTGATAAAACCTTTCAACTGAGGATTCCAGTAGGTTATAAAAAAATCCTGATGGCCAAGCTAGATACCATTAAAAAGTGGCGGCCTCCAAAAAGGAGATATTATGCGCGTTCCAGAAAGGGCAGGGCCTCTGTGATAAGGCACAGGGTAAGACGCGGAGAGACTTTGGGAATGCTTGCAAGAAGATATCATACCTCCATAAAGGCAATAAAGCGCGTAAATAGATTGAGATCAAATACAATCAGAATTGGCCAGATATTAAAGATTCCAACAAAGAGATATGCCTATAAAACCAAAAGGCATAAACGCTATGTAGTCAAAAGGGGTGACACTTTATGGGATATTGCGAGGCGCTTTAAGGTATCTGTAACATCCCTAAGAAGAATAAATAGACTAAGTTCGAACTGTCTTTATATTGGACAGGTTCTTACAATACCATCAAGTAGCTAGGGAGGTGCTTGTTGAAAAAAAAGACTTCCATACTTTTGGACGAAAAGGAAATGGATCGGGCATTGTCCCGAATGGCCCACGAAATAGTAGAGAAGAACAAAGGGTCCAGGGATCTTTGCCTTGTTGGCATCAGAACAGGTGGAGTTCCTCTAGCAAATAGGCTCAGAGAAAAAATCAAGGCCATTGAGGGTATTGAGCCGCCTGTTGGAATTCTTGATATAACACTTTATCGGGATGACTGGAGCCATTTGAGCCAGCATCCCATCATAAGAAAAACTGAGATCCCCTTTTCAATCGATGACAAGATCATTGTCCTGGTAGATGATGTAATCTATACAGGAAGGACAATTAGGGCAGCCCTTGATGCCCTTATCGATTATGGCAGGCCTGCAAGGATAGAGTTGGCAGTCCTTGTGGATAGAGGAAGAAGAGAGCTTCCGATACAACCTGATTTTTCTGGCCTCACACTTCCTACCTCCAAAAACGAACATGTCAATTGTTACCTAAAAGAGCTTTCTGGTAAGGACCAGGTGGTTCTTGAAAAGGCAGTTGATAATGAAAATTAACAGCCCAAAAGGGCATCAGGTGCCCATTGCGGTTACAATGGGCTGTCCTGCCGGAATAGGCCCTGAAATAATAATCAAGGCCAGTCAGGATTACGAAATTTTATCAAAGATAGTTGTAGTTGGAGATTTGAACATACTCGAGCGTGCAAAGGCGTGTTTAAAAAGCGGGATTTTAATAGATAGATGGGAGCTAGGAAAATCTTTAAAAGACGGAGTGCTGAACTGTCTTTCTGTTACTGATTTGTCACCAGGTGATGTCCCATTTGGCGCTCCTTCCAGGCTTACAGGAAAGGCATCTTTTGAATACATAAAAACCGCTATTCAAATGACAAAAAGCGGGATATTTTCGGCAATTGTTACCTGTCCAATAAGCAAAAAGGGACTTGAGCTTTCAGGCATCGATTTCCCAGGGCATACAGAGATTCTTGCCCAATTGACCAATACATCAGACTATTTGATGATGATGGCAGGTGAAAGCCTAAGGGTTACTCTTGTGACTATCCACTGTGCCCTTAAAGATGTGCCTAAACTTCTTTCTACTGAAAGGGTTTTTAAGACAATTAGGATTACCCATAAGTCCCTGGTGGAAGATTTTGGAATAACAAGGCCAAGGCTGGCAGTATGTGGGCTAAATCCCCATGCAGGTGAAGGGGGCATGTTTGGAGATGAAGAGGAACGGATAATTGGTCCTGCAATAGAGATGGCAAGGAATAAAGGGATTGAGGTCTATGGCCCTTTTCCTCCAGATACCATTTTTTACATGGCAAAAGAGGGTGCCTTTGATGCAGTCTGTTGTCAGTATCACGATCAGGGCCTCATACCTTTCAAGCTTTTGCATTTTAGGGATGGTGTAAATGTAACCCTTGGACTTCCAATTGTAAGGACATCTGTAGATCACGGCACTGCCTATGACATTGCAGGAACAGGAAAGGCCGATGCCACAAGCCTTGTTTCTGCCATTGGACTTTCAGAAAGGATTTGTCAGAATAGAAAAGGTCATTTAGGTGGGCTTTAAAGAGCAACAAGGAGAAGTGGTCCTTGACATCAAGGGCCTTAAAAAGGTTTTTGGAAAACGCAAGGTATTAAAAGGCATTGATGTCAGCTTAAAAAAGGGAGAGTGCCTAGCCCTTCTGGGGCCAAATGGCGCTGGAAAGACAACGACCATCCGAATTCTACTGGGTATTGTGATAGCGACTGAAGGCTCTATTAGAGTCTTTGATTTAGAGTATCCCAAGGGCCTAAAAAGGGCTAAATTCAAAATGGGCGTCGTCCCTCAGATGGACAACTTGGACCCAGACCTCACTGTTTTTGAAAATCTCATAGTCTATGCCAATTATTTTAGGATATCGAAAAAGGTTGCAAGAAAAAGGGCAGAGGAGCTTTTGGAATTTTTTGCCCTTAAAAACAGGCGTTCTGAAATAATTCAAAACCTTTCAGGAGGTCAGAGAAGAAGACTTCTTCTGGCAAGGGCCCTCATAAATAGACCAGAGCTTATAATACTTGATGAACCGACAATAGGACTTGACCCCCAGGCAAGGCTCTTGATATGGGAGAGGCTTTCGGATTTAAAGGAAAAGGGCACCACCATGCTTCTTACAAGTCATTATATGGAAGAAGTGGAAAGGCTTGCGGACAAGGTAATAATAATAGACAACGGGACTGCCATTGCAAGGGGAACTCCAAAGGGCCTAGTCAAAGATATGCTGGGCTCTGAAATCGTGGAATTTTCTGATGGGGCAAATCGGCTAGATGAGATAAGAAAATATCTTAAGGGTTGTGATATCGATACAGAGATTTTTGAAAATAGGCTTTTTGTATATTTGAAAGACGGGTGCAAGGAACTGGACAGCCTTATTACTAGCTTTTCCCACGTGACCAAAAGGCCGGCCACCCTTGAAGACCTATTTCTAAGGCTTACTGGCAGAAAACTCAGGGAGACTTAGGATAAATGTTTCAGGTCTGGTACAGGAATTTAAAGGTCTGGCTGAAACATCTTCAGGCAAGCCTAATTGGAAATCTTGGCCAGCCCTTTTTGTTCCTTCTGGCCATGGGATACGGTCTTGGAAAGTCAGTGCCTGAAATAGAGGGGATGACCTATCTTCAATTCATTGCTCCAGGGCTTGTGGCCTCTGCTGTAATGTATTCTTCAGCCTTTGAGGCAACCTATGGCTCTTATACCAGGTTATCAACCCAGGGAACCTTTGAGGCAATTCTTATGACTCCGATATCGGTTTACGAGCTTGCCCTGGGCGAGATTATGTGGGGGGCTACAAAGGGGCTCGTAGCAGGGCTGATAATGCTTCTAACCTTACCTCTTTTTGGAGTTTTTCCACTCGTCTCTTATGTTTCGGTAATCCCAATCCTTTTTCTTGAAGGGGCAATCTTTGCAAGCATGGGGCTTATCATGACAGCCATTGCCACAAATTATGACTTTTTTAATTATTTTACGTCCCTGGTGATCACTCCATTTTTTCTGTTTTCGGGAATATTTTTTTCACTTGATGCCATAACATCTCCCCTTAAAGAAGCACTTTCTGTTATGCCCCTTGCAAATGTTGTGATCCTTTCAAGGAATCTTTGTTATGGAAAAGTTGGAAATGTTGAAGAAATGCTTTTTGAGGTGATCTTAACGATAATTTTTACTCTATTTTTTGGAGCCCTGGCAACCTATCTTTTAAAAAAGAGGCTAATTCAATAGTAAGCGACTTTTGCCTGGTCAATAATTATGAAAAGGGAATTTTTATTAAAAGATCTGAAAGATACTGAAAGGCTGGCAAAGGCCCTTTCAAAGTTTGTTCAGCCAGGCATGGCATTTTTTTTAAAAGGAGACCTTGGGGCTGGAAAGACACAACTAACCAAATTTTTGGCAAAATATTTAGGAGAAGATCCTAAGAATGTATCAAGTCCAACCTTTTCAATAATCCATGAGTATGATACCACGCCTCCAATGGCCCACATCGATCTTTACCGAGTTGGGAAGGGGGCGGATCTTTGGGAGCTTGGGATTGAGGACTATCTTGAAAGGGGCTTTTTTTTTGTAATTGAATGGGCAGATTATCTGGAAAATAATGATATATTTGAAAATCCCTTTACAGTAACAATAAAGATCCTTGGTGATAAAAAAAGGCTTGTGATTTTGGATTTTCCAAATGATGTAGCTGAAAAGTTTTCATTTAAGGATATGGAGGACTAAAAAATGAAGGCCCTTGTTTTAAGTGGAGGAAGGGGAACACGTCTTAGACCTTTAACCCATACAATGGCAAAGCAACTGGTGCCTGTGGCCAACCAGCCAATCTTGGGCTATGTGATGGATCATTTGAAGGAAGCGGCCATTAGGGAGACCGGAGTGATAGTTGCACCCGAGACCCAGGAAGAGGTAAGGGAATATCTTGGAGATGGGAGCAAATGGGACCTAAAGATCACCTATATAGTGCAGGATAGACCCCTCGGTCTTGCCCATGCAGTGAAGACCGCAAGGTCCTTTTTGGGTGATGACGAGTTTGTGATGTATTTAGGGGACAACCTTTTGGGAAAGGGAATTAAGGATGCAATTGAGAAATTTTCACGAAGTGACAGTCACTGCATGATCTTTCTAAAAAAGGTCCAAGATCCACGGGCCTTTGGGGTGGCAAAGCTAGACGAGGACGGAAATATAGTGGGGCTTGTGGAAAAGCCAAAGGAGCCACCGTCAGATCTAGCCCTTGTGGGCGTTTATCTCTTTTCTCCGGTTATCCATGAGGCAATAGATGGCATCAAGCCATCCTGGAGGGGTGAGCTTGAGATTACAGATGCCATTCAGGCCCTTATCCAAAAGGGCTATAAGGTCCAGGGTGAAATTCTTGAAAGCTGGTGGCTTGATACTGGGAAGAAGGATGATTTTCTGGCAGCAAATACCACGGTTTTGGATGAGTATGTCAGACGTTCCATTGAAGGTGAGGTAGATGAAGAATCGAATATTGAAGGAAGGGTAAGGATAGAAGAAGGTGCAATTGTTCAAAAAAGCACCATCAGGGGGCCTGTGATCATTGGGAAAAATGCTTGGGTGGAAAACTCCTTCATTGGCCCTTATAGCAGCATTGGGGATGAAAGTGTTATCAAGGATTCGGTCATTGAGCATGTGGTTATACTTGAAAGGTCAAAGGTCTTTGGGGTGGTGCGCCTGGAAGACAGCCTTATAGGAAGGGATGCAACCGTTAAAAAGGCAAATTCCCTTAGAGGTGCCCTTAGACTTATGATTGGAGATCATTCGCAGGTTGAAATTTA
>WFZZ01000137.1 GCA_015489315.1 Deltaproteobacteria bacterium
ATATTTTCAAGATTGCTTCCAGCTATCACGGTAGCAAGTCCTCCCTTACTCTCCGACGTGGCCCACCGTGCCCAGCAGTAGTCCAGTCTCTTATTGGCATGATATTTTTAAGCTCTTCCTTCCTTTCCTGTTTGGAAAGCCTGTCATATATCAGTTGCCATATACATGGAACATCGGGGTTTATCTCGCATCTTCCACCTTGGGAGCCACCACATGGTCCGTTTGAAAGGCTCTTAGCACATCTTGCCACCGGGCAAAGGCCACCTGTAAGATGCAGGACACACGCGCCACAGCCTGCACACATCTCCTTCCACTCACCACTTGAAAGGTTGGCTCCGTAAAAGGTGGTATTTAGGGCAGGCACCACATTTACATCAGGGCATCTGTCGGCAACAAAGTTCACACCAACCCCGCAGGCCATGGACATTATAAGATCATAGTCCTTTGCCCTTTCGTTAAGGGGCTCAATGTATTCGGGGTCGCATTGTCTGACCAGGGTATCTTCATCTATTTCAATTTCTCCCCCGGACCGTTTAACCCCGAGCTTTAAGGCTGCTGTAAGGATCTTTACCTCTTTGTCACCACCTGCAGAACAGACTGCAACGCAGCCCCTGCATCCAAGGACCAGGATTTTCCTGGCACCCTTGACCATCCCCAGCAGCTCCTTCATGGGTTTTCTCTCTGCTATTATCATAAACCTTCTCCAATAGCTCCTTTACTGGTCCCTATCCTGGGAATTGCCTTGTGTCTTTGATGCCATAAGCCTTGCTGCCTCAACAATTGGCTCGCTGTGGCCCCTATCTGCAAAAAACATCTCAAGAAGCTCTGGGTCCATATCGAGCTCTTTCAAAATTTTCTTAGCATATTTAACCCTTTTTGAGGCCCTGTAGCTTCCTGAAAGATTATGGCACTTATCCATCTGGCAGCCTACCACAAATACGGCATCTGCCCCGTCAGTAAAGGCATCAAGGATATCTGGCACCTCAAGCCTTCCAGTGCACGGAAGCCTATCTATTTCAAGCCCTTCTGGCACAAGCCCGCCTTCCTTCAAGGCGTCCACATCCACACTCATGGTATAATTACAACAAAAGCCCTTGATCTTACTCATGATTCTGCCCCCCTGGCCTCAAAAGAAGGCTCCAAAGATATTGCCTTTGCTGGACAATCCTTTACACAGATTCCACATGCATGACAAAGATCCGGTTCAATTACTGCATAGCCTTCATCCACAATATGTGGCGCACCAAAGGGACAAAGCCTTACACAGGTAAGGCATGCCACACACTTTCCAGGATCGACCACGGCAAAAAGTCCAAGTTCTCTAAGGAACTCTTTGTCTATTGTCTTCCTCTTTATGGCCTCTTCCCTCAAGGCCTTGATGATATCTGCACATCTCACATTTTGAGGACATACAGGGATACAGCTTTGGCACTGGGAACATGCCCAGATGATATCCCCCTTGATAAGATCATCTTCCATCCCCAGGTTTACCATGTGGACTATCTTTCTTGGATCAAACTCATCTACAACCTTTTCCACAGGGCAAACACCGCTACAAGAGCCACATGAAAAACATAAGGTTACGCTCTCGCAGCCCTCGTACGGGATTACAGACTCGTAAAATGAACTATTTAATTTTGCAGCCTGAACTGTCATACTTTTATTTCCTCACCCTGTTATCTAAGCCATGGACCATTTTCCGGCCTCTTCCTTAATAGTGCCCTTTTTTGAAAGGGCGGAAAGGTGTTTTTCCACCTCTTCCTTTTCCGCCTTTACCTCCTTTGAAAGCTCATCAAGGCTTAGGGCACCTTCTGAAAGAAGTATCTTTATCTCTTGAAGTATCCTTTCCGAACGAAGAGCTGGTAAAATCTTGGCCTTTACCCCTTCGGTTATGGCCTCCTTTGAAAAATTGCCCTCCTTGTGAAGCTTCTTTGAAAGGGTTCCAAGGGCCGTTCTTGGTTTTCTGGCCTGGGCAGCCTTAACTCCTGCCTTAAGATGCCTTATGAGTCTTTCCCTTTCCTCTTCACCCTCGGCTTCACCCAATGGGCCCTTATCCTTTATCTTTGAAACATATCCTGTGATGAGTTCCACAAATCTTGGGGCCTCTGCGGCAGATGCCCATTCAAGACTCATCCTCTCAGGATCAACGCCACAGTCTTTAAGGAACTGACGACACGTCTCAGCCACAATCATTGCCTCGTAATTACCAGACTGGTAATGGCACTCACCCAGGTGTCACCCACCGGTAAAGA
Source organism: Deltaproteobacteria bacterium (assembly GCA_015489315.1). GTDB lineage: Bacteria > Desulfobacterota > Dissulfuribacteria > Dissulfuribacterales > QOAL01 > JAADCZ01. The sequence continues at coordinate 2,253 of WFZZ01000137.1, forward strand.
CACCGTCTGCACCGCACTTAAAGGCCTCCAGGATAAACCTTGTGTCAATTCTGCCTGTGCACATGACTCTCACAACTCTTACATTTGGAGGATACTGATAACGGGATACACCAGCCGAGTCGGCAGCGGCATAACAGCACCAGTGGCAGAAAAATCCCAATATTCTTGGCTCAAAACCCGTTTGGGCCATGTCATTCTCCTTCATTGAAACATTTTCTTGTGCCACTGTCCTATTCCTCCTTACAACCTTCTGGAGAAAATGCGTGGATCTGGGCCATTATGGCCTCATCGGTAAATCCACCCATGGAGATTGCAAGGGTTGGACAGTGAGAGGCACAGATACCACAACCCTTACATGATGCAGTAATGGTCTGGGCCTTTTTCCTCTTGCCAACCTTTTCAAGCCTGATGGCATTAAAGGGACAAAGACTTTCGCAGATTCCACACCCAATACAGGCATCCTGGTTCACCCTTGAAACAATCGGTGCTACCGCCACTTTACCCTTTGCCAAAGGAATGGCGGCCTTGGCTGCTGCGGCCTTTGCCTGGGCAATGGATTCCTCAAGGCTCTTTGGCCCGTGGGCTAGCCCACAAAGATAAACACCATCCACTGCCACCTCTACTGGCCTTAGCTTTGCGTGTGCCTCGAGGAAAAAGCCATCTGAGGTCAATGGGGCCTTAACGACCTTTGAAAGCTCCTCATTCTCCCCTGGAGCAATACCTGGTGAAAGGACCACAAGGCTTGCGGGTATTTCAAGGTCATCACCCAAAATGGGATCAAAGGCCTTGACCTTAATGCCCCTTGCCTGTTTGATGACCTCTGGCCTTTTTTCAGGGGTGTATCTTATGAAATGAATTCCCTGTTTCCTGGCCTTCCTGTAAAGGTCTTCATAAAAACCATAGGTCCGCATGTCACGATAAAAGATGAATATATTAAGATCTGACTTTACTTCCTTAAGCTTAAGGGCATTTTTGACTGCCTGGGTGCAGCAAAGCCTGCTACAATGGCTCATGTCCTCTCCACGGGATCCCACACACTGAATCATCACCACATTTCTGGCATTTTTTAAAAAGGATTTGCCCTTTGAAAGCTTTTCCTCGAGCTCAAGCTGAGTCAGAACCCTTGGACTTTCACCATAGGCGTAGCCCTTAGGCTTATATTCCCTTCCACCTGTGGCGATGATCATAACACCGTGGTTGACCATCTCGGTCTTTCCCTTACGGCTTATGGTGCTGGTAAAGTTTCCAACATATCCAGAAATGGACTCAAGATTTGCTTCGGTCAAGACCTCAATATTTTTGTGGGCCTTAACCTTCTTGACCATATCTTTCAGGACTTTTTTGGCGTCTTGGCCATCAAGGGTCCAGGTAAGTCTTTTTAAGTTTCCGCCAAGCTCCTTTGACTTTTCAACAAGGATTACCTTAAAACCCTGGTCTGCTATGGAAAGGGCAGATGCCATACCTGCGGCCCCGCCACCCAGAATGAGGGCACTAGGTGTAACATCCACTGTTGGCTGGTCAAGGGGCTCAAGGAGCCTTGCTTTTGCCACAGCCATCCTTACAAGGTCCTTTGCCTTTTCAGTGGCTGCCTCTGGCTCCTGGGCATGTACCCATGCGCATTGATCCCTTATGTTCGCCATCTCCACAAGTGCGGGATTTAGACCAATGGAGCGCAGGGTCTCCTGGAAGAGGGGCTCATGGGTCCTTGGCGAACAGGCTGAGATAACCACCCTGTTGAGCCTGTTTTCCTTTATCTTTTCTGCAATGCTCTTAAGTGCATCCTGTGAGCAGGAATAAAGTGTATCTTCATAAAGGACCACGCCAGGAAGGGTCCCTGCATAGTCCCTTACGGCCTTGACATCCACAACTCCTGCAATGTTCACCCCGCAATGGCAGACAAAAACGCCGATTCTAGGCTCTTCCCTTTCAAGCTCAACATTTTCTTCAGGGAATGTGACTGTGATTGTTTCAGTGTTTCTTGCATCTGAAAGTAGCTCGGATGCAATGGCTGCTGCACCAGAGGCCTGGGTTACGCTTTCTGGAATATCCTTTGGCCCCTGAAATGCCCCAGCAACAAGGACTCCATTTCTTGTAGTTGCAAGGGGGGCATCTACGGAAGTCTTGCAGAAGTCATAATGATTGAGCTCAATATCGGCTACCTTGGATATGATCTCTGCATCCTCCGGGGATTCAAGACCAACAGAAAGGACAACCATGTCAAAGATGCCAGAATGGTGCTCACCGTCAGGTGTTGTCCATGTAAGGGCAAGTTTTCCGTCCACCTGGTCCACCCTGGGGACCCTGGCCCTTATCACATTTATCCCGTATTTTTCCTGGGCCCTTTTTCTGGCTTCATCAAAACCCTTACCCATGGTCCTGACATCCATAAAGAAGATGGAGATATCAAGATCGGGTTCATGCTCTTTGGCAACAGAGGCCTCCTTTATGGCATACATACAGCAAACCGATGAACAATAGCCATTTCCACAGGTTTCATCCCTTGACCCAATACACTGGAGAAAGGCGATTTTCTTTGGAGGCTTGTTGTCAGATGGACGAACGATATGTCCCTCTGTTGGACCTGATGCACATGTCAATCTTTCAAATTCAAAGGAAGTGAGTACGTCAGGATATTTTCCATAACCAAATTTTTCTAAAACTTCGTCATCCACCTTTCCAAAGCCCGGGGCAAGGACTACAGCGCCAACATTGAGTTCAAGCTTTTTTGGCTTTTGACTAAAATCAATAGCCCCTGCAGTGCATGTCTGGGCACACAAATTACATGTATCGTAGTTCACCCTAAGACATGCCTTTGCATCAATGTAATAACTAGAGGGTATTGCCTGGGCGTAGTCAATGTGTGGGGCTCTAGTAATATCGAGCCTTTCATTATAGGTATCTACAACTGGCCTTGGGCAATACATGGTACACATACCACAGGCAGTGCAGAGGTCTTCGTTAATATAACGTGGGGCTTGATGAACCTTTGCGAGAAATTGCCCGGGCTTACCCTCCAAGGCCTCTAACCTTGCATTTGTAATTATCTCTATGTTTGGAGACCGACCGGCCTCAACCAACTTTGGGGCAAGAATTCACAATGAACAGTCATTGGTGGGGAAGGTCTTATCAAGCTTGGCCATTACCCCACCAATGGAGGCATTCTTTTCTACTAGATATACGTAATATCCTAGTTCAGACAAATCCAAGGCTGTCTGGACCCCTGCAACTCCTCCCCCAAGGACTAAAATTGAACCGCTTTTTGCCATTATCTCAACTCCAAGTCCTAGAAAGTATTTTCTTCAATTAATGACCACCAGGAGTACATCCCATTCCTGGAATGCCTGAGCCAAGCTCACGCCTCATGGCCATGTCAAAGAGTACCCTTTCGCGCTTCTTGTCAAGGCCAAGGGCCTTCCTTTTTGCATCTATTCTATCAATCATTTTATTGGCAAACTCATTGGCACTTTGGGCAAGATCCCAGCACCCACCATAAATTTCATCCATTTTCTTAAAACAAAAATCCGTAACAACCTTCGAGCCAGATGTTGGAAAACTTGGACCAAATACAACATAAGCTCCGCTTGAGACAAAGTACTGACCAATGGAAACTGCCTTTTCACTCATCCACTGGGGTGCACAACCTGCCACAGGGAGATCACTTATGTCATTTCCAAGGCCACCGGTATGAACCATTTCGGTAGCTGCAATGAGGATTCTACTATTGTCAACGCAAGAGCCCATGTGAAGGACTGGTGGGCAACCAACTGCCTCAAGTACCTCCTTTAGGCCATCTCCTGCCATCTCTGCTGCCTCAGGTGAGAGTAGCCCTGCCCTTCCCATTCCTGTTGCGGCACAGCCTGTAACAAGAACAAGAACGTTGTTTGCAATGAGTTCCTTTGCAAGCTCTACATGGACTTCATCCATAACCCGGTAGTTATCGCACCCAACAATTGCAGCAACGCCTTTGATTCTCCCGTTTATTATGTTGTCATTTAAGGGCTTATAAGAGGCCCTAAAACGTCCTCCAAGGATATAGTTTATTGTCTCGTGGCTAAATCCTGCAACCACGTCCATTTCATGCTGGGGAATAAAGTACTTACCCCTTTCTGGGTATCTCGAGATTGCAATCTTTACGATCTCCTTTGCTACGTCAAGGGCCCTGTCTTCGTGGAACTGTACGTGGGTGGCGCCTTCCATTTTTGCCCTTTCAGATGTAGTGATAAGGGCAGTATGATAATTTCCTGCAACTGGAGAGACACCCTGCATAATACACTGAACATCTACGACCATAGCCTCAACTGCTCCCGTTGCAAGAACCACCTCCTGCTGGACAAAGCTTCCTGCTATTGGAAGCCCGCGCCTCATGAGAATCTCGTTCCCTGTGCAGCAGACACCGGCAAGATTTACTCCCTTGGCACCGACCTTTTTACATTCGGCCACGATCTCTGGATCGTTGGCCACCATTGC
>WFZZ01000138.1 GCA_015489315.1 Deltaproteobacteria bacterium
GGTCTAACCATTGCACTTAATAATGGCGTTTGTCATTGGGACATATTTTGAGCTTTAGGACCAAAAAGGAAAAGGCCCTGAGTGGCGGCTCAGGGCCCCAAAAATGAGCGCCCTAATAGGGAGGATAACACTAATAATCAAATCTTTAGCAAGCTAACCAAATACTGTCAAGCATAAATTTGAAATATTTTTCAGGAGAAGGAGGAATCATCATGGCAAATGCACTTTCAGCTTTGACTACTTGGGTTGAACCGCGACTGGCAAAGCCAGGAGTTACCGTAATCGCCCTCGGCTTTTTGGGAGTAGTATTGGCTGTTCTTGGGTTAGGAGTCTATGGATTTATCCATGGTCATGAAGGGATATATGCAGTCACAAGAGATATCCCCTGGGGTATTTTAATCTCCAACTATGCATCCTTTGCAATTATTTCTACCGGTCTGGTGTTAATTGCCGCAATTAGTCATGCCTTTGGCGGAAATCCCTTGGCGCCCCTTGCAAATAGAGCGGTTTATCTTTCAATAATTACAATCTTTGCAGCCTTTTTATCCATTGGTGTTGAGCTTGAAAGCCCACACAGAATGCTTCTTTACAACATCATTTCACCCAACTTCACCTCCAATATTTGGTGGATGGGTACCCTTTATGGCCTGGCTGTAGGCTGCATGTTATTAGAATTTTTTGGAATACTTACAGAAAACTGGCGGATGGCTCTTTATATTGGTGTTTTAGGTGCACTTGCTGAAGTGGGTGCCAATTCTAACCTCGGTGCGGTCTTTGCCACATTGGCCGCAAGACCTTTCTGGTATGGCGCACAACTTCCTGTCTTTTTCCTTTGCTCTGCAGTAATGAGCGGGGCAGCATGTATAATACTGTTTACCCATTTTGCTTATAAACTTAGGGGCGAAGAGATAGACGAGAAAAACTTTATAGCCCTAAGAACCGCTGGAAAAATTGTTGCCCTATGTCTTTTCCTTATTGCGATTGCCACTGTATGGCGCTTCATAGTCCTCATGACCGATGGCGAAATGGCTAAAATTGCTGCCATGAATTTGCTTAAAGGAAACCTTGCAACCAATTTCTGGGTATTTGAAACCATTATTGGAATCATTATTCCACTCGTTCTCCTTGTGGGTACTCAGTTAAATAATATTACTGCCATGTCAGCCGCTTCCTTGATGGCCCTTGTGGGTGGTTTTTTTCAAAGATATGACCTGGTTGTTAACGGGCAAACAGTCCCCGGTTTCTTGGGCTGGGACAACCTACCAACCTATTTGCAGTATATGCCATCTCCGGCTGAGCTTTTGGTAGTGGCAGGCTCTATATCTCTTACAATAGCAGGCTTTTTGCTGGGTGAACGTTTCTTCGGAAAGGTTTTTTCAGCAAGCGAACATTAAAATTACAGGGCCCCATCATGGGGGCCCCTTAAAGAGAGAAAAGGGATATGTTTACCGTGCCTACACAAGAATCAGAAGGATTAAAAAAACAAAAATCCTTAAAGGCCACTGATAAAAAAAGCAAGGTTGATATAGAAACAGGTTTTGAAGGGGTGGAACCGGATAAGGCCCTTTTTCCAATTGGCACAGCAGCATCAATGCTGGAGGTTCACCCAAGGACCCTAAGAATATATGAAGACGAAGGGCTTATAAAGCCAAAAAGAAAAGGTGGAAGAAGATACTATAGTCTTAATGATATTCAGTGGATCAAATGCCTTAGGCACATGATACATGATCAGGGAATAAGCATTGCTGGCATAAAAAAATTAATGGAATATACCGCCTGCTGGAATATCGTAAATTGTCCAATGGAAAAAAGGAAAAGCTGTACGGCATATAAGTGTTCAGGAATAGGTATGAAAAAAGAATAATCTTCTTTTCCTATAGCCAATTTCAAAATCCTCTGCTATAAAAAAATCAAAAATTGTGAGCCCTTCTAAAGGGCCTTTTTTATGCCCTCAAAAAATAGATTTCTTTCACACATATTTTTCTTGTTTCTCTTCACCCTTTCCTTAAATGCGTGTAGTCCACCGTATGGACCAAAGGCTCAGAAATCAAATTGTAAGACCTGTCATAAGATCACCATTGATAAGGCCCATGATTTTGGCTGCACTAAGTGTCACAAGGGAAACAAAAAGGGGCATACAAAAAATTTGGCCCATAGGGGCCTATTAAAGCACCCTGCATCAATCACAAATGCAGAGAAATTCTGTGCATCATGCCACAAAAAGGAAGTGGAAACTGCCCTTAACTTACCACATTACACGCTAGGAAACGAAATAGGTAAAATTTGGAATGCCTTTTTCCCAGCAGATACGCCTCCCAGGGTCAGTGAAATAAGGGGAATAGAAAACCCCAAGAACAAAAAACAACTCATAAAGGACCTTCTGGCACGAAGATGCCTTAGATGCCATGTATATTATGAGGGAGATGATTACAAGGACACAAAAAGAGGCCTTGGCTGCAGTGCCTGTCATTTGAGATTCTCAAAAAAGGGCCCCCATGTATTTCACAGACCTTCAATCAAAAATTGCCTTTCCTGTCATTATGGAAATTTTGTAGGGTGGGACTTTGTGGGACGGTTTGAAAAGGACTTTCCAGAAGATTTTAGGGCTCCTTTTAAAAATGGAAAACAGGTTAAACGACCCTATGGCCTTGAATGGATAGAAATGTCAGAGGACATCCATGCTCAAAAGGGCTTTATATGTACGGATTGTCATGGCCTAAACGAATTTCACGGTGAAAAAACTACTCTAAAAAAGGGCTCTTGTAGAAAATGCCATGCTCACCTTAGCAAAAGATTTGGGCATAAAGAAAATTCAAAGGCCTCTTGTGCCTCATGCCATGCAAAATGGGGCTTTTATGATTTTGGCATAGACCTTTTAAGGCTCGATAAGCCCGACATGGAAGACTGGTCTTACATTCGTTTTCAGGGGGAAATCGAAATTGAAAATGGACAGGCTTTCATGCTTGATAAAATCAACAATATTCCAGTTAATGGTGTGTGGATAAAAGGATTTAAAAAAAGGAGATGGTGGCCTGTCATCCTTGGTATCACAAAAGAAAAAAAGATCGGTGTAATTCGTCCAATACTTGACCTATCAATTAGTTATGTGAATAGTGATGATGACCTTATCTTTGATAATATACAGCCAGTTTTAAATGACCATATAAGACCTCTTATAAAAGACTGGTATTTAATAGAGGAAAAAGGGGCTTCCATCTGGTTAACATATTCTCCTCATACCATTGGAAAGGCGGAAATATTCAGGACTCTTTTCATCAGAAATTTACTTTCAACAACAAAAACTGAGGTAAAACAAAAATGAAACAGCTCCTTTTAGAACTTTTTCTTGTTTTTCTAGCTCTTAATCTAATTTTATTATGCGGGTGTTTTCCAAAGGAGCCTGGAGAGCGTCTGATCAATAAAAAATGCACTGCCTGCCATACCACCAGCCGTATCTACAAAAAGAGCCGCCCCGATGAGGAATGGGATGAAATAATTGAAAGAATGATTAGACATGGGGCAACCCTTTCTGCACAAGAAAAAAAGACAATTATTAATTACCTTAAAAACAAATACTAACAAAATTACCAGCTATTTCTTCTTGGAGGAAAGCTTCCTTGCTTATCTGGCCCTTGAGGCCGTAATACATTCGGCCTAGGACGATTACGCCTGTCTCTTTCAAGCAATCTTCTTGCCTCCCTAGCAAACCGTTGAGAAAAAAGAAGATATCTGGCGAGCTCTCTTGTTGTAAATACCTTTCTTAGCCCCTCAAGCTCCCTTTGAGAAATTCTCGATAGCTCTATATTTGTATTAGTCAATTCTGTCATAAGCCTTTTCAATTCATCATCCCGGGCTGAACCATCAATGGCATCATGGAGCCTCTTAATAAGCCTCCTTCTTTTAAGAAGAAGTCGCTCTCTTTCCCTGTCAAATTGGGAAAGAATATTAAAGACCCTTTGGGCCCTTTCTCCGGTTAAATTGAATTCTTCCATTAACTTCCAGTTTCTGAGGGTAATGAGACGCTCTTTGATCTCATTGACCCTTTGATTCCTTTTTGGAAATACATCCCCCTTGGCTGTCCCGATCAATGCAATGGCAACATATATCAGGACAAACCATATAGTCATTATTCTATTCATGATCCGCCTCCTTGATAAAAAGGTTGTGGCAAATCCAAATGCCTGATTAGACCAAAATAAATTTTCAGGCGCTTTTATACCTTCTATGAATAAGGGCCTGGCCATTGCCCTTTTCCATACCTCTTTTTTTACTAATGTCATTGATTGTATTTAAATCCTCTTGAGAATCTACTTCGTCGAGAACTGCACTCCAGCCATCTGAAACTCCGCAAAGGATATAAGGGTCATAGCCATTTTCTTTTGAAGACTCTTTTTCTACCGTGCTTTCAATCTCTTCCTTAACACTATCAAGTGACATGGGCACAGGGTCAAACATGGCAACTATATCTTGGGTCTCTAACCCAGGGCCTTGCTTATAAAAAAGGCCAATACTTATAAGACAAACAAGAGAAAAGACCACAGACGCACTGGCAAATGCCCACTTCCAGGTGAAAAATCCCTTTAAAAAACTCAACCTTTGCTTGAGAGGTTTCAAATTTGCCCTCACATTATTTTTCATCTCTATCCAGAAAAGCTCTGGCTCTTCTTCATGGGCATCTGTCCTCAAGCCTTCCATGCCATATCTAAAAAGCTCCCATTCCTGTTGACACTCTTCGCACTCTTTTAGATGCCCTTTAAGATCTGACGAAAGGTCGGCCTCAAGGGCTTCTTCTGCCAGATGAACCGTTGCCTTTTCCCAAAATTCTTCACACTTCATAGACCTAATCCTTGTTGCTGTAAAAAAGTTCTAACTCCCTTAATTCCAAAGAAAAAATTTGTTCTCGCAGTCTCTTCCTTGATATTAAGATGTCTTGATATTTCTTTAAAACTCATCCCCTTAATAAGCCTTAAACTTACAACCAGGTGTTGTTTGGGAGGAAGATTCATAATTGCCTTTTTTACGCTGTCCTTAATTTCTCTTTTAATAAGACTTTTTTCTGGCGCGTTCTCCATATCAACCTTCATCCAGGGCTCAAGTTCGAGATGTTCCTTTTTGGTTCTTAAATGATCCCTTGATAGATTAATAGCTATCTTAAAAAGCCATGATCTGAAACTATCTCTTTTTCTCAATTTTTTTAGATTATTAAACGCCTTAATAAAGGCCTTTTGCGTGATATCCTTTGCATCTTCCAAATCAAAGACAACAGAGCGAACCAAACGAAATACATCTTCCTGATATCTTGTCATCAGGACATCAAAGGCTGTTTCATCACCATTCAGGTAGTCTTTGATGAGCTCCGCGTCTTTTTTCTCCATTTTCTAATAAGACGATTTAGGGGGACAAATGTTTAAAAATTTCTTTAAATTAAAAGGAACTCAGTGGCATCATTGCCACCTTTTTTCTTCCTGACTTTTTATGGCAATAAGGGCCTGATGAAAAAAACAAGGGGGCTTCTTTCCCTTTTTATAAAAGGTTTCATAGATTTCGTAGAGGCTGTCTCTAGCCTCACTTGGCCTTTTGGCATCTAAAAGCAGCTCTATTTCTTCCATTCTTAAAGAGATATTATCAGGCTCTTTTTTAAGCTCCTTTTTGATGGCCAAAAGGGCATCATCCATCTGTCCTTTAAGGGCCAGGATTTTTCTTTGAAAATGGCGGCATAAAGAAACCGGGCTATTTGAATTGGTTATTTGGATGTGCCCGTTTTTTGAAATAACCCTGAATCCATCTACTTCAATGGCCTTTTCAATATCCTCAAAAAAAACATGGTAATCGCCAGGCAGAAGGGGCGATGAAAGAAGCCAGGAAAGGATAATGGAATTGCTAGGAGATATCTTTTTCAAATCTTGACTTAATCGCATTGGCTCCAACTTTTCATCTATTCTTTTTCCTTTTGAATCTTCAATAATAGGGACAAAAAGGACAGGGTTTTTGATTTCCAAAGTCTTTTCTGGACTAAGATTCGAAATTTCCACATTTATGTAGAGTGGACAGTTCATTCCGATTTTAAGCCATTTTGTTCCATTGGGCCTTATTGATACAATTATGAGATTTTCACCGCTTTTATTGAAAGAACTCTCTCTAGTCCCATTTCCCGATTTGCTTGTCACATTGTTTTCAACAGAAGTGGCCGAGTCAGAATATCTTTTGGTAAGTCCCCCAAAAATTATCGACGTCATGACGGCTATAACAAGTAAATGAAAACGAAAACCCGTTATCCATGATTTATAAATATCTTTTCTTGCCATAATAACATTCCTAATAGCTTTTTATATTCAACTGCTCCAAGTCAGAAGGCTGGCTTGCCTTTCCTGCATAGTTTCCATTTACATTAAATCCTGATTCGGTAAGTGCGGTAAATGCCCGTCTATTGATAAGATGAGTGGGAAAGTCCTTGAGTTCACCGTAGTCACAGTTCATGGTTCGGGACTCACATAGCTTGTCTGCTATCTTATACATCATGAAACTGAAGATATCTCCGCTGTGCTGGCCACCCTTTAAGGCAACCCACAATTTTCCATGGTTTTTGAAGTTTACGAAATATTCTGTATCACCGTGATGGTGTATGTTCATTTTGTGTCCAAGTTCATGGGCAATCAAACCGACAAGTTCATCTGACGGAACCTTTTGCCACCAGATTACAACGGTATTATTTTTTATCCCAGGCGGTGATACGTCTGATGCAAGCCCTGCAAAATCCCACCGTCCGTTCTTATTAAAAAACCTGTAGGCCCATATCTGATCATCATAGTCCATTACCACTATGGCATACTGTTTTGACTTGGAGCCTCTATTTTTGAACTCCTCGTCAAACCCCATACTTCCCTGGAAATTGACTATATCGTCTTTCATTTCGTCTTCATCCAGAATGACAAGTTCAAGATGCGCCTTGTTTGAGGCGAAAACCCTCTTCAATAACTGTAGCTCCGGAATAAACCTACCAGAATAGGGATGAACGAATATTGTTTTTCGCGTGGGATTCGTCCTTAAAAGATGTCCCAATGAATAAACACCTCGATACTCCTCAAAATACGAAAGCCCATCCCCTCGATGTTTGTCCTTTATGTGCGTATCCCTGTCTTCCCTAAGAGAGCTGAATTTATAGACATCTTCCCAGTCATCATGAATGCCATCTTTATCGAGGTCATAGGGGAAAGTGAGACAGGAGTGGTCGCTTGTGGCAGTAAGCCCTGTAGCATTTGCGCCATACCAAATGCCGTTTATTAGGACATCTGCAGCAATCTGTCCCTTGGCAGCGCTATCCATCACCCTCATTGTCACTGTAATTTCATCTTTTTGAGGGTTTTCGAGGATCAACTGGTTAGCAGCCTTGTATTTAAGGCCCTCGGTATAGACCGTGCCATTAACTTCGAAATCAGGATTGTCGATATCTGTAAAATAAAGATCAGGGAGTTTATCCACTGGGCATTCTGAATAAAAATTGTAATGCCTGGTTATGGTCATATTGTTCCAATAGGTTTCAAGATTGTATTGTTTTACCTTTTTCCCTGCTATACAGTCAGGGCACACACTATGAAGTTTGTGGTTTCCGGCATTGGTGGCAATGCCTGGATAGGAACTTACATTAATAAGCCTGAAGCGTACTGCCTGAACACCTTCATGATTGGGGTTTTTAAGGATGAGCTTGTATTTCCTTTTATCTCCTGGTTTTGGCAAAACAGCCGACTCTCCCTTTTGAGCAGGCATAAGCTTTGCGTCAATGGTCATGGTTGCACCTATCCAGAAATCAAGATTTGCTTTTATGATCCTATCCCAGTCAAGATAACTGCACCCAGGGATTGAGCCCCTCGCCTCTGCGGAAAAATGACCGGATATATCCATGTCATTTATGGAAAAGTCATCGGGCAGGAGAAAGCGCTTGTTATGGGTAAATTCCAAATCGTTATTTGCCGTTTTGTTTTTTGTTCCGGTGATATTGTGATATCTAAAGCAGTCCACTTCGCAAAACCGGCTTTTGAGTCCGTCCGTTAGATAAAATGCCCAGCTAAGGGTTGCAGGTTTCTCTTTATAGGCATAAAGTTTTCCAGGCCCTAAAAAATATCTGTAAGTTCCAACGCCATAGGTGTCATACTGGGGACGGCTTTCTCCTATGTGAGTTGCCAACTCAGAACACTGGGCCGTAAGATATATTTGTCCTCCTATCGCCCTTGAGTCATGGATGACCATGGAACAAAGATATGATGAGGGAGCAAGCTTCCTAAACAGAATATCAAGCCCTTCCCGCTTGAGGGAATGCCCCTTAAGCATTTCTTTCAGCTCTTTTTCAGATGGGGCTTCAAAATTTTTATATATTCTCGCCTTGATATGCTGTTCAGTGCATGTCTCATTTGGTGGAGTAGTAGAAAAACCTGTTACAAAGTTGACGATACCGCTAATGGTGGCCTTTTGAGGTATGATATAATATCTATCTTCAAATTTTAATCTCTTTAGCATTGACGGCTGCACTCCACTATCAAGCATCATCCTCAGAGCAGGGACTGCTACTATGTAAAAACCCTTCATCTTGTAGGTGATGTTGAAGTGTGTAGTTCTATCTCCAAAGCCTGTAAGCCTTATTTCGCCTTGCTTGTCATTTATGACAAAAAGGCTTGAAGTATTTAGAGTTCTATTCAATAAATCTTTGGCGAGGGCGTCCGCCCCACTGGATAAAACCATGGAAAGTGATGAAAAAAGCAAGAGCAGACACTGCAAAATGGGGCGGACATCTCTAATGACCCAACCTTTAAAATAGTTCATAAAGGCCTGCTTATATAGTTGCGTCAAATTCCAAGACCTCTCCCTTTTTTATCTCAAGTCCTGTGGCAGCTGGAAGCGGATCTTGGACGCCTTCAACAAAGAGATAGAGGTCGTAGGTCCCTGGTTTTACAATGTACTTTCCTTCAAATTGAATGTTCCTGAAGTGGTCCTTGTAGGCCTCGATTGCAGGCTTTTTTTCACCTGCCTTTACAAGTTTATAGCCAAATACATTGTTTGAGGATTTCTTGATTCTAAATCCTGTATCAATGTCTATAGCGACGACCTTACCTTCGGTTACCTTGATTGCCTTTGCAACAGTTATGGAAGTTCTATCCTGAGTAACTGTGACGTTATAGACCCCTGGCATTATGGCCTTTGGCGCCTGGACACAATAGGGATATCCTCCTGTAAGCTTCTGGGTCATGGTTGTTTTGGGTTCATCTGTCTTTTCATAGGTGACGGCCGTTATCAATGGATATTTCATCTCCTTTGAAAAATTGAGCAAAATGACACCGGGCTTGTAAACCGTGGTCTTTCCCTTATCTATGTGGACATTTCCAACTATAAACTCTCCCACGCCTTCTCTATATATACCGCAGCAGAAAGACCGAATTTCGTAATCCCCGCTTAGGAGTGGAAATTTGATGCTTGGTACATAACTATTATGAAACTCCTTACTAGCCGTAAGCTTTCCTGTCTTTTTGTTGATTACCTTAAGCATAAAGATGCTTCCGCCAACGTTTTTGTCAAATTCAATATCTAGCTTTCCAAGGCCAATGGATATGGTCTTCTTGGTGCTTTGGGCAGGCTTTATCTTTTGTTCCACCTCTTTTTTCACACTGTTAAGGGCAGAAAGAAGAGAATCTGCATCGGAGGCCGAATAATACTTTCCTCCCCCTGCCTTTGCTATGCACATAAGCTGTTTTTTCTCTTCTGGTGAGACATCAAAGCCAATTACATCAAGAACAAACTTAACCCCACTATTTTTAAGAGATTTTACAGTTCCGCATGGATCTGGCACACAAGTCTCTTTGCCGTCACTTACAAGGATGATGGTGGTTTCCGCCTCGTTTTCCTTGATTACGTCGGTAACCTTTTTTATTGACTGGGCAATGGGTGTCATGCCCTTGGGAGTGATGTTATCCATTCTTGAAAGAAGCTCATCCCTGCTTGAAGCGCCGGGCTTTATCAGAATCTCAATATCTGAACAGTCTCCCTTTCTATGATGCCCGTAGGCACTGAGTCCTACCTTTACCTCTTTAGAGATGGCAGGTACTATTTTATGGATTACCTCCTTGGCAATATCAATCTTTGCCTTGCCATTAATCTGCCCGTACATAGAGCCTGAGGCATCGAGGATTATCATGATCTGGGGACTATCTGCCAAGGCCCTGCCCAAAAAAGAAACCATGAAAAAAGACACAAAGAAAAGCCATATTAACTTCCTGCTAATCCTTTCCATTTCATTCTCCTTTTTAAAGCAAAATTATTTTGACCAGTGCCCTGGGACCCAGATTCCCATTCTATTAAAATGGCCTGGAACCCAGTGTTTTCCTGTAACTGGAGGGCCAACGTATTTCCAGTGGCCTGGTATTATCCTTCCATCAACAGTCCTATGTTTTGGAACCCACACAAAATTGGGCCCTGGCTTTGGCGGTCTTGCACTAGCACATCCAACAAATACAAATGAAAAAGCCAAAAGTAGGGCTAAAAAGAAGCCTTTTGCTTTATTCATTGTTGCTACCTCCTTGAAGATATTTAAAGCCAAAGGGAATTTTCTAATATCTTTGACGGAAACTTTTGAGAATTTGTTTAATTACCCGACTCTTTAAATATGAAAGTCTAAAAGAGTCGGGCGAAAAAGACTTAAGGAATCAGCAAACTAATCTTAGGACGAATAATTAGAAGTTGAACACTATATCCAGGTATTAAAAAGGAACTTCCTGACCATGAAGAAGGCGTTTCGCCATTATTTTCTTCATCAATTTGATAAATTGTAACAAAATAATCCTTTGAATTTACGCTATTACCATCAATACTGATCTTGTAACTATTGTCACTGGATTCAGGATTTGAAACCAGAACCGCATATCCTTTTTCCCCCTTTGCCCCTAGGATCCACAATCTTGACCCATCTTCAGCAATGGACGGAAGTGGTGCATTCATGAGTGTAGGGAAATCATTATAAATTTTTGACCAAAGCTTGAAGGCATAGGCCGTTGGCTTATAAGTAGCATCTTCATCACCATAAAAAAGCCCTGACCAGCCATGATCTTTATCTCCTGGAGAGGCATCCGGATTTGATTTCGGATCACTCGCCCTGTAATAAAAGGCCCTTTTAACCCCAGAATATTGAAGGGCAATCCAGGTACCTGTCATCACGGCAGCACCCTCTGGCCCGTTTTTTAAAGCCAACTGCTCAATCCACGGAAGCTTTTCGAGCTCTCCTGTGAGGACTCCAGTTTGTGTAGCAGTTCCCCATGCATCACAAATAATCTCCACATCATCAAAAAAACCTGTTCCTGCCCACGGAACCGAACTAAAATCTCCCTTCCCATTCAAGAGATTTCGATATTGTCTGGCTGCCATTATGTAATGTTCGGGGTTGTTGCTCCAAAGATGCCATCCTATCCAATCGGGTTTTAGGCCCTGTTCATATAAGTAACTTAAAAATTCAATTGCTGGATTATCCTTTATTTGACCATTAATCACTTTAATTGTAGGCACTAAAAAACCTGGACCTCCCACCTTCAAGTGGGGAAAGGTGTCTTTTATTTCTCTAAATGCCCTTGCCCAAAATTTAATAAATTCTCGATTGCTTCTGTCCCAAAAGTTTTTATTGGGCCATTCAGTATAAATGTCTACATAATTGAGGACATGGCTTTCTCCATTCCAGTTGTCATATCGCTCTATTATCTTTTTTGCCACAATAATCCAATTGTTTTCCTGAAGTTCGTTTTGGGGTCCGTGAAAATCATGAAGTCTCAAAGCACATTGATAAGAGCCCCCAATCCTTAAAAAGGGTTCAAAACCGCCATCAATTATTTCCTGAAAAAGCTCGTCACTATCCGTCCAGTAATAATTGGCTGGATCATTGGCATCACACTCCCAAGACGGATAAACTGATGTATCCGGGCATCTGAAAATACCCTCAATGTCAAGACGATCATCGTAATAATCATTATTTCTTATTCCTGTTACCCCAATATCTTGAAGCCTTGTTGTAAGATCAGGAGAAGGAGAGTCGGGTGGGACAATGGGACCAGAAATTACGCCTTGAAGAGGCTTTATTTTTTTACTGATAATAAATTCATTGATTTTAATATCATGGATTACTTTAGAGCCTATCGAGACTTCAACGTCTAAAGTGTCATGTTCTGAGACATCTGCATTAAAACTTGGCTGGGCACAATTTCCATTTTTGAAAATGGGAAAATAAAAGAGCAAAAAGGCCAACAGACAGAAAAAAGTAACACGAACGGATTTCATTTTTTCCTCCTTTAACAATTGGGATTTAATTAGAAGACCAATCGATAGGAGAAAAAGTTTAAAAAGTTTCTTTAAAATTTGCACATTACTTTCTTTTTAAAATCCGTCTTAAAATTTCTGCCATTTCAGGATGTTATAAGTTAACAAAAAATTTTTAAACTTTTTTTATAAAAAAACAGTCCTAGAATTTAAAGCTAAGTGGTTCCATTTACCCTGTCTTTTTTAAGGGAACAAAAATCAAACACAGGAGGAAGAAATGAAAAATTTAATTATCCTAGCAGTTGGTTTTAGTATGTTTTTTGCCATTCAGGTCTATGCCATGGAGGGGAACAATGAATTTCAGCGTGGATCATCAATGTCCTATAATTACCCTGGGACCAAAAGTGACGTAATTATCGGGCAAGATTCCAACCGGAACAGCAAAAATAACAATGAAATTGCCATAATTTCAGGTGTACCAAGATACTATCAAAAATATATTACATGTGACGATGCTGACGAATTTAAAACCTTTTTCGGAGAGATATTTAATAGGGTCTGCGAGTGTCCGAATGGATTTCCTACTGGTTGCGGTCCTGTTGCCGGTGCTACTATTCTAGGTTGGTATGACCGAAGGGGTTATGAGTTGATTGACGACGACGAAGTTGACGCAAATGGCCTTCCAATGGATACAATCATTCTCCTTGGTGAGCAAAGATACATGGATTTGGATCCAAATAATGGTTGCAATGCCTCTGGCGTATCTCCGGATGACTTGATAGATGCACTTGAAAAATACTTCGATAAAAAGGGTTATGATTTTGACATCCAAGCCTATACACTGATGGGTAACAAATATTATAAAGGCATAGCACATTCAGAAAGGCAGTTGAACCATCTATCTAGTGGAACTATTGAAGATCTTTTTAATAATGTAGTTAAACCAGAAATAGACTCTGGCCATCCACTTATAATGGGCTTAAATGCATTTGGGGAACAAGGAAATTATGGCGATTTTAAACCAGCTGATCACGCAGTCACAGTAGTTGGATATGATAATAGCCAAGGTGATTATCGTTTAATAATCCAATATAATTGGGAAGATAATAATGAGCTTACTCCATATAGGGAAATATATTGGAATAAATCAACACCAATTCGCCTGACAGACTATTCTACCTTTAACTATGATGAAAAAAATAATCCATATTTATTAATATCAATTACACCAAAAACAGAAGTCGATTATGAAGGAAACTGTGACCATCTAAATGTAGAAGGTGTCGATAATTCCGATTTTCAGGCCAAAGATGGACTTTATGACCAATGTCACCTTCTAAATGGTGTGTATTACCCCTATTTCAGGCCAGATGGAAATTTGACAGTGCCACTTGGACCTACAGACTTCATCACACTACAGGACAATGAATGTTTTGTGGCTTCATGGCCTTCTGATTCTTACAAAGTCTCTCAGTCCCTTTATGATCGGGATTTAGATAGGTACTCTGATTTATGTGATTTAGCTGAATTGAGTGTTGAAATTACAAGTGTTTCTTATGAATGGACAGAGGACAATTATGTGAAAATGGATATTGAAGCAACTGTTGAAAATATTTCTCCCAGAGAAGATGCATCAAATGTTTTGGTTCAATTCCTTTTAACTGGAGCCTATAGCAGCGCAGAGCACTACCTGGTAGATCAAGGCACAACTTCTTTGGCATCTGGTTTCTCCATAGATTTGAATTCGTCAACTTATGGAACACACGTAGATCTGTCCAAAAGTTCCGATAGTTCCCATAAGGCGACGATCTCCCGCAGTTGGTATCTTGATTTGAATAAACATTTTTACGGTGGACTTGGCCAAGATGAATGCGTAGCATTTTCTGTAGATGTGGTTGCTGATCCCAAAGACGAAGTAGAAGAGGAAAATGAAAATGGATGTCTTGGTGGCTGTGACGGAAGCTCCAGCGAAGGCAATAATATGGCAAAGTATTTTGTATCCTTTACGGATGATGATGCTGATTGTAGTTCCAGCGCCCTTTTTAATGAAGAATTTGATTCTTCCTGGGTCGAAATTATAAACAATTCCATATTATTTGAATCCATGAAAAATCAGACCATAGAAAGTGGTTTGATTGAAATAATAGGCAAATCGCAAAAATATCTCAATAATGCCTATAATAACTCAGTAGTTAGGAACCCTGCCCACTAAAAAAATTATGCTCTGCCCGCCCCGGGCAGAGCAATAAAAACTATTTCAAATAAGATAACGGCTGGCACCTGATACAAGCATAAAAAAATAAATAAACTTTGTAGTATTGACTGAGCCATGGAATAGGAGCCCCACCGAGGCCCCTATTCAACCTTCATAATACATGCATCTATGACAGGTGCTGCTATATCAAAGAGAAGCCTTATCACAGGCTTGTAACATTTCATAGCCTTTTCGGAAGCCAAGTATTTAATATCATTATGATAGCTTTTATAGTTCTCTGGAAGACATGGAGGCCATGAATTGCCACTTTCCCATTCAATTATATTGGTAAACTCCAATGCAAAAATATCACTCAGAGAGGGTTCTCCTGTTCCACAACTTTCAACTGCACATGGACATAGATTCTTCATAGTCTCCTTTATACTTTGAGGGTTATTTTCCTCTACTGCAACAATTATATTATTTACTGGCTCTAAAAAACTCTTTAAGGTATTTTTGATAATGTTGAAGTTTTTTGTCCCAGTTAGTGCTTCAAGAATAGCTCCTGCCACCGTCTTTGCAACTGCATCTTTTACCACGTAGGATAGCCCCTTTGCCCACTCACCAGCACTTACTATTGTACTAAGTGCACTAAATACCTCACCTGACACCCCTGTAAGGAGGCTATCTGTCAAAAGATTATCTAATTTGTCCAGGTCTTTTTCTTCAATCTTAATTCTTACAATCTCTTTATTTATAGTGTAATCAACATGATATTGGATGGCTGTATTGCCTATATCTGTAAGGCCAAAATCAGGAATACCCATAGCACCCTTTAGAAAATCAAGGGAACTTATTCCATACCATAGGATGCCATCAAAAGCAGATGTGCTAAACTGACTACCTTTACTTTTTAAATATTTTTCTGCTTCATCTCCGAAGGAAAAGAATCTATTAAGGTCGACTCCTCTTAAGCTATATAATAAAACCCCCTGTAAGGCCTCGGTTTTATAACTGTTCCATGAAGAAGGGAAAAACCAAATACCAAATCTCTCTTCTTTTGTATGTTTGGCATTAGCCTCAAGTTCCACCAAAATCAGAGTCGGTTTTTCTATCTTTACTGACTTAATACTATCCGGAGATCTAAATAGCTCATCCTCTTTAAGTGTTTTTATTGGTTTCCCTTGGTATACCCTGTCCAAATATATGTAGTTTTCCTCTTTGGCCTTTCTTATACCGCAGTACACTGAATATTCATCCTCGGCAAACACCTTTGCTACCTTTATATCAGGATAGCCAATTTTATAGGTGACTCCAAAGTACAATATGTCATGCCCTTCAGGCATTATATAGATATGATCTGTGATCCTTATAAGATTCAAAACGTCTTTGATCTCACATCTTTTAACATCCTTGAGTGGACCCTTATAATAAGATTCCAGGTTAAATACCATGCCTACAAACTTTTTAAGGGTCACTTCAAGAGTCTTTTTTTTTCGTCTCTCAAGTGCAATCTCCCCATGATAAGGCATGTAACCCACTTTCCAAATAAAAATATCGTACTTTCCAGGAGACAAGGTGGAATAATCAAGATATGAAAAATCAGATCCTACCTTTTTTACTATGATATTAGCATTATTTATCTGGTTCCCATCATCATCTTTTATTACAAATTTAAGGCCTGCCTCCTCATCCACCCCCATTACAAATGTGGGGGGACTGTATCTATAACCATATCGTGCATCAAAAAAGAGGGAGACCTTTTTAGTAAATGGTCCGTATCTAAGGATAAGATTCAGAGGTTTTTCGGAAAGACCTGGGGAGATACCACTTACAATAATTCCATTTCCGACCCTTTGGTCTTTTTTTGAGGGCTTATCTGTCCTCCAGTGGGGGCCTTTAAAAGATATTTGAAGCTTATCTGTAATATTTTCTCCATTTTCTGTAAAAATCTTTAGCCTGTTCAGGTCATATTTATCTATCTCAAGAGGAATCTTGCCAGTATCCCGGTCCTTAAATTCAATGGAAAAGTAATACTTAGATTCTATTGTAAGATTGTCACTTATACTACTTTCTGCATGTCCCCATTTAGAATCAAGACTAACTGTAAAAGAACGGACAATCTTATATCCATCCCATTTTACCTCTACATCCCTGGCCAATATGTTTCCATATATGGAAAACGAACTGCCATTTCTGCTAATTATTTTTGGCAAGATATCTGTCCATGTCCGACCTTTTATTGAAGGTCTTATTCCTTTTGTTTTTACTGTCCATTTTAGCCCATCAATATCTTTATCCAGTTTGTTGTCTATAATGCCATCTATGTTAAATACCCACGGGTCACGGTTTCTTTTATCATTTTCCAAATGGATGCTCAAAACATTTTGAGACTTTTTTATAGTCACAGGATATCTTGAAATAATAGGACCCAATTTGAAGATAAGATGGGCCGTCTCCTCAGAGGCTTTGGTATTCGGTGTATGCCATATATAGGCCTGATTACTGTGGAAGATGCTACCCTTATCCACATCTATCGTAAGCTCATCCAGCCCATACTTACAATTTCCTCTAATATCCACCCTGGTATCGGTATCTTCATAAAGAACGTCAGGTTCATTAAAGGTGGGTGAAAAGCTTATATCTACCGGAATCCAGCCAGGAGTTGATGCCAAAAAGGAGTAAATCCCAAGGCTGGCTTTTTTATCATCTGCCGGTTCGCCTCTATTAAAAGAAAGTATGTAAACCCTATTGTTATGAATTTTAACAAACTTCGTAATATATTTTTCTGGGAAAAGATAAAGGCCCTTGATCTTTCCATCTGAAAGGGAATATTTTAATCCATTAGAGCCATCAAAATCTATTAACAGCCGCTCTCCAGTCCCGAAATTTATATAGTGCCCATTATATGGAGACAGATTGGCAATAGATGGAAGGACAAACGATGTATCGTCATATTCGACTGTCCAGTAAGGATTATTATCAGTAACTATGTGTCTAAATACTATAAGGTGCTCTTCATCTACTATCTTTACATTTTCAATATCCTGACCAGATATCTTTTTTATAATATTTCCACTGGTATCTATAAGCAGATAATGGGTCTTTGAAGGATTTATCCCTGCCTGTATCATAAAAAGAGAGGCTTTTGAGGATGTACCAACTTCTTTAAACCTTATAAATCTATCATTATTAAGGAGTTCCAAAAGGGAAATATCTTTTATATGGGTACCATCTCTCTTATAAAGTTTAAGTATCCAATTACCTGTTTGGGCCTGGGTCAAAAGACCAAAAATTGGAGCTCCAGGCAAAAATGATATATTACCTGTCCCAAGCGTAATAGTTTCTCCTGTTACTACATCCTTTAATAAATAGCTTCCTCCATCATAGACTAAACATTTTGTCTCTGTGACAAAACGATGAGATGGAAGCTTTTTATCCAGAAGATCGTATGTTTCAACATCCCCATTTTGGGTCCTATACACAAAGAGTTTTTTTGAAGAACTGTTAAATATCATAATTTTACTATCATCTGATTTTAGTATAACTGTGCATGGAAGGGGCCTGGTGGTTTCAGCACCTGTGGCAAGTTCAACCCTGTGGATGGTTATAGAATGTTCATCACCTTTTTTAGAGATATAGCTTAAATATCCATCTTTAATACTTAAATGTCCTGCCCAGGGAAGATATTTTGTATCTTTTCCTTTAGAGAAGGAGACCTCATAGGTCTTCTTTCCATTATCTAAATTCACAATACATACCACTATCTTGTAAAAATCTGGATCGTCCTTGGTCAATTTATATAGCACAGCCATATAGCTGCCCTTTGTGAGAAGGGTAGCTACGTTTATATGAATGTCTCTTTCTCCTGTATAAAGTGTGGCGACTTTATCTATAGGTGGTGAAAAACCCCAGGATATGCTGCCAATAAATAAAAGGAGTGATACCAAAGAAGAAAAGGAATATTTTTTCATTTTTCGCCTTACCTAATTATATGATTTTAAAAATATTAGCACAGATTTTATTATTTAAAAAAATAAATGTGTCACACTCCTTATATGATCAGGATTTAGCCAAATATTTTCGCTTTTTTAATTTTTTTTAAACATTCTCTAAGGCCCATCGTCTTTTAAATAAAGACAAAAATAACAGGAGGAAACATGAGGATATTTTTTCTTTTGTTATTAATGGCTATAACCCTGTTTTCCATGACTTCCTGCACCACAAAAATAGTTGCCCGACCTTCTACACCTAAACTCACTTATAGGTACAGGGCTGTTTGGATTCCTGGACATTATACAATTACAGGCAGATGGGTAGCCGGACATTGGAGAGTTATGCCATGAAATCACAATTTAGAGATCTTACGCCTTACAAACCATCCCATGAATTTCCGTGGGACAGAAATAGGGTCGGTCATCTCTTAAGGCGGACTCGAATAGGAGATCCTTCACCCCAAGAAATTGACAGATTTTTAAACCTTGGGCCAGATAGGGCCGTGGATGTCCTTTTTGAGTTTCCACAGCTTCCGGAACCATTTGAGTGGGTAAATGATCCCCCGGGTGCACCCGAAAACCCAGAAATAGACCAGGAGCGCCGGGAAGAACTGATTGATTTCATGATTGATTTAGCGCTTAAGGACATATCTATCCGGGAAAGGCTGGTCTATTTCTGGTCTAATCATTTTGTAGTTCAAGTTAGCAAGGTCAAGGACCCAAGGTGGATGTTTAGAATAAATAATCTTTTTAGAAAAAATGCAGCAGGTAATATTCGGGAGCTTACAAAGGCAGTGGGCAAGGAACCTGCCATGCTTATATATCTGGACGGAGTAAAAAATACCAAAAGGCAGATCAATGAAAACTACGCCAGGGAATTACAGGAACTTTTTACCATAGGAAGAGGTAATTATACGCAAAACGATGTTGTCGAGGCTGCAAGGGCCTTTACGGGATGGAAGATAAATAAAACAACTGGAAAGTCATATTTTGTTCCTTGGCTTTTTGACGCCGGAGAAAAGACCTTTTATGGCTATACTGGAAATTTTAATGGAGACGACATCGTTGATATAATATTTAAAAGGCCTGAGACAGCTACCTTTTTAGCTAAAAAGATATATCGTCACTTTGTCTCTTATAAAGAGGATGAGGAAGTAATCTCACAGCTCGCCACACTCCTTGTTGATAATGATTTTGAGTTGGCCCCAGTCTTAAAGACCCTTTTTAAAAGTGCTCATTTCATGGACGACATATTTATAGGTGCAGACATTAAAAGCCCACAGCAACTTTTAATCGGACTTTTACGACAGTTTAGTGGAAAACCTCCTAATTCAAAACTTACTAGAAGACTTCTTTCTATAACAGGACAACCAATTTTAGAGCCTCCCAATGTATCGGGATGGAAAGAACACGAGGCCTGGCTTGATACTTCAACACTTATTTACAGAAAGGCCCTTTCTATCAATTTTATCGAAAGGCACAAAAAATTTGGCCTTGATATCAATGAATTTACCTACTATTACGCAAAAAGATCATCCACCACCAAAGAGCTATTTAAAAACATCATCACCGACCTCCTGCCAACAAGACTAAGTAATGAAGATTTAGAAAATATCCTTAATTTTTTTGATATTGACCAAGATTCCTATATCAATAATCCGACTTCTACTAAAATTCAGGGAAAGGTACTAGGACTTCTAGAAACCCTAGTCCAGATGGAGGCCTTTCAACTCACATAATCAGCTTATATAATATGGAGAGATAAAATGAAAAGACGAACTTTTTTAAAATTATGCGGCTCAACCGCAGTTTCATTTTACCTGCTTCCTGAAAACATTAAGACCTTTGCTAAAGAGAAAGACTCTGAATACGACAAAAAACTTGTGGTCATTGAACTTCAAGGAGGAAATGACGGCCTTAACACCCTTATCCCGTTTTCGGATAGTTCCTATTACAAATTAAGACCAAATATTGCAGTATCAGCGGATTCTTTAATAAAACTCAACGAAGAATTTGCCCTGCATCCAGACCTTGAAGACCTTAAAGGCATTTGGGATCAAGGAAATATGGCAATTATTTTAGGAGTAGGATATCCAGATCCGGATCTTTCCCACTTTAGATCCACCGATATCTGGGAGGGGGCCAGCACTGAAGAAATTATTTATACAGGATGGCTGGGAAGATATCTGGATTTAATTAATGAAGAGCGAACTAATTTTCAGTGTCCCCCGGCAATAGAAGTCCAAAGTTCGTCTTCTCTAATATTAAAGGGCAAAAATATTTCTGGTATGGCAATTTCAGATCCAGAGATGTTATTTAAGATACAGGAGATGTTGACAGATATTCCTGACCTAAATGAGAATGGCACTCTCATGGAAAATGAAGAAATTTTATTTGTCAAAGGACTTCAAAGTGAAATTGACAGATATCTGAACTCTATTAAGACAGCCTGGGAAAAGGGTGATTCTGGCTACAATTATCCAGAATATGGGCTATCAATGGACCTATCTGCTATTGCCAGACTTATAAAAGGAGGGCTTGGAACCAGCATCTACGTTGCAAGGCTTTCTGGGTTTGATACCCATGTGAATCAACTTTCCACTCATCCCATTCTTTTAAAAGAACTTGCAAGCAGTATTAAGGCCTTTTTTGAAGATATCTCCAACATGACAAATCAAAATGAAGTAGTGATAATGACTACATCTGAATTTGGAAGAAGGGTGAAAGATAATGGCTCAGGCACGGATCACGGCACAGCATCTGTCCACTTTGTGATAGGACAGCCAGTTAAAGGAGGATTTTACGGTGAACACCCAAGCCTTACAGACTTAGATCCTTCAGGAAATATGAAATTTAAGATAGATTTCAGACAGATGTTTGCCTCAATTCTTACAGGGCACCTTGGTATTTCAAATGGACAAGCCAGTGAAATACTTTTGGGTAGTTTTGACAGGATTCCAATATTTTAAAAGGACTAACTAATTGGAGAATTTCAACTTGCTAAAATTTCTTTAACCTTTGAGGTTATAGTTTTTATGTTAAAGGGTTTTGCAATAAAGGGGAAATTGGAAAGGCCGTCTTTATTTTCGATCACTTCTTCAGAATAACCAGACATAAAAAGAACCTTCATTTTAGGTCTTATCTTTTTCATTCTCCTTATAAGTTCTATTCCACTCATGCCAGGCATTACTAAATCTGTAATGAATAGGGCGGGGTTTAATCCCTTTTCTTCAACCAACAATATTGCCTCTCCTCCATTTGCTGCAGTAATTACCTGATAACCATGTATGGACAACATCTCCTTGAGCATTTCCCTTAAAACCACTTCATCTTCTACCACAAGAATTAGCTCTCCCTTGCCAAAATCCACTGGTCCTTCAGATACCTGGCCAGCAGATTCTTCTTTTTCATAAGTTACTGGAAAGAAGACCTTGAAGATGGAACCCTTTCCAGGTTTTGACTCCACAAAAATTTCACCCTTTAGCTGTTTGACAATTCCATAAACAGAGGCAAGCCCCAAACCAGTACCCTTTTCGCTTTCTTTTGTAGTAAAAAAAGGCTCAAAGATCCTTGAAAGCGTCTCTTCATCCATTCCCACTCCTTGATCTTTAACACTCAACATTACATATGCAGTTCCATTTTTAATTTTCTTTGGGAAAAGAGCCTCTTGATGCTCAGAAATATTTTTTGTTTCTATAATAAGGCTTCCACCCTCTGGCATGGCATCTCGGGCATTTACAACAAGATTCATTATAACTTGTTCTATCTGAGTTGGATCTACCTTAACCTTTGAAAGGTTATCATCAAGCACCAATTTCAAAGATATGTTTTCCCCTATAAGACGTGATAACATCTTCCTGAGATTTTTTATAACCTCATTTAGATCCACAATTTCTGGTTTTAATGGTTGTCTCCTGCTAAAGGCCAAAAGCTGACTTGTTAATGACTTTGACCTCTTGGCAGCCTCCATGATCTGATCAATATATTGTTTTAATGGATCTTCTGGATGAACCTTTGAAAGCATTATCTCACCGTAGCCAAGGATTACTCCGAGCATATTATTAAAATCATGTGCTACTCCACCAGCAAGTCTGCCAATAGCCTCCATCTTTTGGGCCTGTTGAAACTGTCTTTCAAGCTCTCTCTTTTCTGTAATGTCGTCTTGGATCCCCATGTAATGGGTTATATTGCCCTCTGAATCAAAAATTGGACTTATTATCACCTGTGTCCAATAAAGGCTTCCATCTTTTCTACGATTGCAAAACTCGCCATGCCAGCTTTTTCCAGATGAGATAGTATCCCAAAGGGTACTGTAAGTTTCCTTTGTTACCTTTCCAGACTGAAGCACCCGTGGATTCATTCCATGGATCTCCTCAAAGGAATAGCCTGTCATCCTGGAAAAGGCAGGATTTACATATTCAATGCGTCCTTTTGTATCTGTCACAATAACAGCAGCAGGACTTTGTTCTACAGCCTTAGAAAGTTTTCTGATGTTTTCTTCTGCCAGTCTTCTTTCCGAAATATCCCTAATAATCCCTTGTATTGCTAAGCCTTTATTGAAAGGAATCGAAGAAAGACTTGTTTCACAGATTATCCTTTTTCCATCCCTGGTAGTACCAAAAAATTCGTAAAGTCCCGATGAAGACTTGCCCTTTTCAAATAATTCGACCTGTTTTTTAAAACCATCCCTGTCTTCTTCCGAAACAATTTTAAAAAAATCAAAATCACTTCCAAGACACTCTTCTTTTGAATATCCAAACATATTCACAAAGGCGTTGTTCACCAATTCAATTTTCCCATTATAAAGGAAAAATATGGCATCACTTGATTGTTCTAAAAGCCCTTGATATTGAGCTTTAAGAAGCTTTTTCTCTGTAAGATCATTTATAAGGGTCATAAAATGGGCCTCATCTGGAGGTCCGAGAGGTAAAGAAGTCAATTCCACTTCCATCTCTCTCCCATCTTTAGATATGACCCTTAATTGAATCGGACTGAAGGTTTCACCTTTAGTCAAGCGCTCATATCGCATTTTAATTAGGGGTAAAAACTCGGGATGGATGAAATCAAATACACTCTTACCTAAAACTTCATCAAGACTTTCATATCCAGAATGCCTTAAAGTGGCAGGATTAGCATAAGTAATAATCCCATTTTTATGAACTACTATGGAAATTGGCGCAGCTTCAACAAGCCTTCGAAATCTTTCTTCACTTTCCCTTAAAGATTCTATAGCCTCCTTTTTTTCTTTTATTATCCTTTTTCTTTCAAGGGCAGATTGTATTGCAGGCCCGATCCTTTCAAGATTTTCTTTTAAAATGTAATCCCATGCCCCTGCCTTCATGCATTCAACAGCAGTTTGTTCATTGATCGAGCCAGTAACAATTATAAAGGGAAGATTTTCATCAAAGGATTTGACGACTTTCAGGGCATCTAGCCCGGTAAAGCCAGGTAGAAGATAATCTGAAAGGATTATATCAGGTCTAAAATTAACTAGTTCCCTTCTAAAATCGCTCTCATTGTCTAATATCTTTGTTTCAGTCTGAAAATTCAGCTTTTTAAGTTCTCTTAAAATCAATTCTGCATCAGAATATAAATCCTCCAGTAAAAGGAGACGTATATTGCTCGTCATAAACCCACCTTTTCTCAAAAGGATTACTTGCCCTCATTCCAAAAATATTTACTAGCCCACAACTAAAGGCCTTTTTTGGCTAAAGTAAAATAAAAGATGGCGCCTTTTCCTTTCTGTGACTCAGCCCAAACCCGTCCGCCATGTCTGTTGATAATTCGCCTTACGATGGAAAGCCCCACACCAGTTCCTGGAAATTCTCTCTGAGGATGAAGGCGCTGAAATATATCGAAAAGTCTGTGGGTATATTTGGGATCAAACCCAACTCCATTATCTTTAACAAAATAAGCTGATCCATATTTGGTTTCTTTATAACCAATCTCAATTGATGGAGATGACCTTGTGCCAG
The DNA here is from genome assembly GCA_015489315.1 of Deltaproteobacteria bacterium. GTDB lineage: Bacteria > Desulfobacterota > Dissulfuribacteria > Dissulfuribacterales > QOAL01 > JAADCZ01. The sequence goes on from WFZZ01000138.1 coordinate 24,447, forward strand.
TAAACTTAATGGCATTTGATATAAGATTGTGGAAGACCCTTTTCATCAATGCTAAATCGGCCCATGCCACCGGCAACTCATTTACTTTAAATCGAATCCGTTCTTTTTCTTTTTTACTTGCAATTTCATTAAAAATGGCTATCGCAAGGGCCTTCATATATATTTTGCTATGTTTTATAGATTTTCTGGTAACCCTTGAAAAATTTAAAAGATCATCTATGAGACTGGCCATTTTTTGACTATTTTCTCTAATTAGCATTAAAAGCCGTTTTGCATCGTCATCCAGAGCCTTTCTATGATCTTCGTAGAGAATCTTTGAAAAACCATTAATTGCCCGTAGAGGTGCCTTAAGGTCATGGGACACTGAAAAAGAAAATGACTCTAGTTCTTTATTTAAAAACTCCAATTCCTTAGTCCTTTCTCTAACCTTTTGCTCAAGTTCTTCTTTATGTTTTTCAAGCTCTTTTTCAAATAACTTCCTATCTGTAATATCCAAAACTGTTCCAATGGAGCGCACTGGCCTGCCATCATTATCAAAGGTGGTTTCACACTGCTCCTGCATCCATTTGATTCGTCCGTCTGGCATTAAAAGCCTGTGTTCAATCTTATAAGGTCTTCTAGTCCTTAAAGAATCTGTATAGGCCTTATCCACAAGTTTTCTGTCATCTGGATGAACCCGTTCTAAAAAGGCCTCATAGGTTGCTCCAAAATCAGTCTTTGGAATTTCAAATATCCTATAAACCTCATCGGACCAATAGAGTTTATTATTCACAATATCTAGCTCCCAACAGCCGAAACCTGCGATTCTTTGAGCCTCTTTTAAAAGTTTTTCACTTTTTTCAAGTTGTTCTTGTATCTTCTTTAGCCCTTCTATATCCTTTGTCACAGAAAGGGTATAGGCCTCATTTCCGATATGAATAAGCTTACAAGACATTAAGCCACTGGATATTTTTCCGCCTTTTAGTCGATACTTGGCCTCAAAATTCTTAACACGTCCTCTTTTTTTTAAGATACCTAACATTCTATCCCTGTCTCTGGGATCTGCCCAAATATTGACATCTAAAGATGTCTTACCTATAACCTCTTCTTTTGAATAGCCGGTGATTTCACAAAAGCCCTTATTAACATCGTAAAAAAGACCATCCTTTATTCTATTTATACTAATAACATCAGGAAATTCATGAAATGCGAACCTGTACAGAGACATGTCTCTACTTAAGTTTATAAATTTTTTAAGTCTCTTAAGCTTTAAGGAAAGTTCCCATGAAAATGCAGGCAATTTCAACAAGTCGTCAAAATGACTGTCATATTCAAGGCCGTCGACCTCCTTTTGTTGCTCAAAAAGCAAAAGAATTTGGCTCTCTTTTGGTTTTTGGGACTTAATGGAAAAAAATTCCTTTAGGGAGTCAGGGCAAAAAAGAAAAATTCCCACATCCCCAACCTTTTCAAAGTCAGTTTCCAGATACGGGATGTCTAAATCATTTAACAAACGAATTATGGAAAATCTGATGTTTTTTTCTTTAATAACGAGAAATATGGTAGGATTTTCTTTCACGATTACCTTCTTTAGGCATACAAAGACTAGACACTTTGAATCTAGATTTAAAATGTCTTTATTGCCCAATTTTACGCAAATATTACCACATATTTCTTAAGATTAAAGATTATTTTGCATCTTATAATTTTATTTTTCTAATTAACAAAAATTTATTTACTGATTCTTTTTTCTTGACTTATACCATTTGTCCATTTATGGTGCCCCTATTCAAAGAAATTGAGGTGGTTGTAGCCTTCCAATCAATCCCCTTCTTTCTTTGTTAATCAAGTCACTTAGTTTGGATTCAGAAGTACCTTCAAAGTGGATCTTCCCTCTTTGAGGCTTTTCGAACCAGTAAGTGCAACAAAATGGGTCGAAACACCCAAAGAATAATTTTAAAAAGGAGGAAGATCTCATGAAGGGAACAGTAAAATGGTTTAATGATCAAAAGGGCTTTGGTTTTATTTCACAGGACCAAGGGCCAGATGTCTTTGTCCATTATACAGCAATTCAAGGAGATGGTTTTAAGTCCCTTGAAGAGGGCCAGACTGTTGAGTTTGACATTACTGAAGGTCCAAAGGGCCCTCAGGCATCAAATGTAAGGGCATAAGGCAATTAACACAAAGAAACATGTTGAGGCAGGTCAAAAGACCTGCCTTTTTATTTTAAAAAAGGAGATGAAATGAAACTTTATATTGGAAATCTTGCCTATAATGTTCAGGAAGACGAAGTTAGAAAGATGCTTGAAGAATTTGGCCCCCTTGACTCTTTTGATTGGGTTACTGACAAATACACTGGAAAGTCCAGGGGTTTTTGTTTTGCAGAGATGAATAACTCAAATGCAGATACTGCCATTAAGGCCTTAAATGGTAAGGAATTTCATGGCCGCTTTTTAAAAATAAATGAAGCAAGGGCAAAAAAGGGAAGAAACAAAAGGCGGAGGCGTTCCTGGTAACTTTCATACTTCTCAAGAAATAAAATTCGATGTAAAAAGCCGCTAGATTAATAGCGGCTTTTTTGTTAGCAAATTCCACAAAAAATATTTTATGATGAATTCATACAGAGGACCAAGATTTGTTCTTGGAATCGAGACATCCTGTGACGAGACCTGTGCAGCAGTCCTTTTAAACGGAAAGGACGTCTTAAGCAATATTGTCTCATCCCAAATAGAAGTTCATGCTGAATTTGGAGGAATTGTCCCTGAAATTGCTAGCAGAAAACACATAGAGGCCATTAACATTGTTGTAAAAAACGCACTTAAAGAGGCAAATGTTGATTTTAAACAGATCGACGCAGTTGCAGTTACCCAGGGCCCAGGGCTTGTTGGCTCACTGGTTGTTGGACTTTCCTATGCCAAGGCATGTGCATTTTCATCTGGGAAAAAGATTACCGGTGTAAATCATGTCCATGCACATCTTTTGGCACCTTTTCTGTCAAAAAAAGGGTTAACGTTCCCCTTTACTGGCCTTGTTGTTTCAGGGGGCCATACAAGCATCTACTATGTCTCAGACTATTTGTCATTTAAGCCCATTGGGAGAACTAGAGATGACGCTGCTGGTGAGGCATTTGATAAGGTCGCCAAAATACTCGGTCTGCCCTATCCAGGGGGGCCAGTAATAAGCAGGCTTTCGATTGAAGGGGACAAAGACTCCTTTAAATTTCCAAGGGCCATGCTTCCTGATACTCCTTTTGACTTTAGCTTTAGTGGTCTTAAGACAGCAGTCTTACAGACTGTTAAAAGACTTGAAAAAGAAAAGGCATCCATTCCTTTAAATGATATTTGTGCCTCTTTTCAGGAGGCAGTTGTTGAGGTCCTAGTAAAAAAGACAATAATGGCAGCTAAAGAATATGGCTGTAAAAATGTAGTCATTTCTGGAGGAGTATCTGCCAATAAAAGACTAAGGGAATTGATGGAAAAGACATGTGAGGCTGAAGGCTTGGAACTTTTTTGCCCTGATTTATCCTTTTGTACAGATAATGCTGCCATGGTGGCTCTTTGTGGATTTTATCAAATAAAAGAAGGAATACTTTTAGGGCCAGAGGCAGATGTATATTCAAGAATCATCTACTCCTAGCCCCCATAAGCTTATTGAAAAGATGAGACCTTGAAACGCCTCATTATCTTTTCTACCTGTTTTGCCTTCTGACTCAATTCTTCCATGGAAGAAAGGGCAGATTCTGCACCCTTTGAATTTTGAATAGCGACCTTTGCCATGGTATCCATGAGTTTTTGAAGCTCACTGCTCCTTTCGCGCTGTTTTGTTGTCCTATTAGTAATTTCAGAAGAATTAAGGACAACCTTTTCAACCGTTTCAACGGCTGTCCTTGTTGTTACTGTAGTCGTATTGGCAATAGAAGCAATTTCATCACTGATATCTTCAAGCTCACCTATGGCCTTTTCTGCAAGCATCCTTCTTTCTGCCTGTTTATTTGTCATATCCACAATTGATTTTGACTGAAGCTTAAGCCCCTCCATGGAGTCCAAAAGTTCTTGAATGGAGGACTTCTGTCTTCCAGTAACTCTTGCAATATCAATAGTAACCTTACTTGAATTTTCCACTGTGTTAAGAAGTTCGCCCAATGTCTTTTCACTTTCTGCCGCCAGTTTCAGACCCTTTTGAACACTTTCCGAACTCTCCTCAATAAGACTTTCGATTTCCTTTGTAGATTCACTTGTTCTATCTGCAAGTTTTCTAATTTCATCGGCAACAACCGCAAATCCTCGTCCATGCTCACCTGCCCTTGCTGCCTCAATTGCAGCATTAAGGGCCAAAAGGTTTGTCTGTTCAGCAATATCGGAGATAAGGTCGATAATTTCTCTCACCTGTTCAGAGCTTCTTGCTATTTCCTCCATACCCTTAACAGTTTCATTAATTGCTGCCTGTCCCTTTTGAGCACTTTCAAGGGTAACTTGTGCCTGTGTAGCCGCTCTATTAGCCTCATTGGCCATCTCCTCCAATTCAGCAGCCATCTTATTTAGAGCCTTGGCGGTCTTTTCAGCAGCCTCAGACTGTCTAATTGCCCTTTCCTGGACTTTTTTAGCAGTCTCTCCCATTGCAGCAACGGTCTTGGCAACCTCCCTTGCCCCTTCTTTGTTCTCGCTTGAAACCTCTGTAATCTTTGCATTGGTCCTGGCCATCTCTTCAATGACCTGGGCGGCCTCCTTTGCCAATTTGGCAGAAGACTCTGCATGAAATGCTACTTCTTGAGCAGTTTTACCCATGAGAGCTACTCGATTTCTAACATCTTCTGCCCTTTTTGCCTGAAGAGAGGCGTTTTCTGTAATGGACTTTGCAATATCATAGACACCTGTACTTGATTTGCTAAATTCCATACTGGCTTTAATAACATCTCTGAAGGTATCTTGAAGACTTGAAAGAAATCGATTGACCGATTCCGCCATCTTACCAACTTCATCCTTCCTATTTACTTCAAGCCTTGACGTAAGGTCCATATTTAGCGCTGTTTTATTTAAAAATTCTGCTGCCTGAACAATTGGGCCGGCAACGTCCCTATTAAGAAAATAGGCTAGAAGTAGAAGCATTAAAAATACTATTCCATTTGCTATTAAGGTTGGCTGCAAAAGTTTTTGTATTGAGGATGCAAAAAAATCTTCTGAGGCAAAGGATACTGCAACCCCTTTTTCGCCGCTTAGCTTAGTAAAAACCTTTAAAGGGCTCACTGACATTGCCATCTTGGCAGTCTTATCTTCAACAACACCGTGACCAACTCCAAGCTTAAATGCGTTATCTCTAACCCATGAAGGTGCATTTTTCCCCAGTTCATTCAGGTTCTTGGAAAAGATGATTTTCCCTGCTTCATCTAAAAATATGACTTTTCCTGAAATTGTACTTATCTTTTTGAGCCACAGGCCCATGTGTGATACTAAAATTTCAGGCCTTATAGAGGCGATCAAAACACCCTTTGTGCCATCCCTTGTGTTTATTGAACGAACAAGGAAATATTGTTTTGCCCCTGAAAGACCTTTTATGGTTTCAGGTCCAAGTATATAGGCCTCCTTTGAAAACCTTATTTGATTTTTGGGAAGAATCTTTCCTAGATATTTGGTTTTGTCTGCAGCAATAACTTTAAGATTTTCGTCAGCTACCAACAAAGATGAATAATAGGGATATTTAGAAATCATATTTCTTAAAAGGCCATTGGCGCCTGAAAAACCATTTCCTTCCACAAGAGAAGTTTGAATAGGATTGAGATGTGCCAGGGTATTTACGTCATTTAATCTGTTTTGGAAAAAGGTATCAAAAGACTCTGAAAGCCCTGTATTGATAAGACCAAGCCTTTTTACTCCCTCATCTTTTAATATGTTGTTTATGGAAAGAAAATGGTACCCCTGGCTCAAAAGGGCCACAATGCCAGTAAAAATAATGAGCACCAAGACCTTATTTTGAAGTTTCATATCCTTGAAATTGCCTAATCGCCCAATCATTGGACTCCTCCTATTTTAATTATGTTCTTTTAAAAATCATTTTAAAAATTCCAGTACTAACCTGGCATCAATTAATGGAACCTGGCCATGATTACTTACATAAACGTAGCAAATAGAATTATCGTTGCCCTCCCCAAGATCATAAGCTTCTATGTCTTCCATAGATCTAACTCCATCGGTCCTCAAACCTATTACTTCTTTTCCGGATCTCAAAAGTATAACAGTTCCCTTAAGATCTCCTGAAGATGTCTGATCTTTTGTTTTTCCAGGCCACTTATCGACAACAGGTATTACTTCACCTCTCACATTGATTACGCCAAAGACTCCTTCTTTTGAGTTAGGAAGGGGGATAATTTTCGATGTTCTGACAACCTCTTTGACTTTGTTTAACTCACATGCCCAAAGCCTATTATTTGAAGAAAATACTAGGGCCTTTCCAAGGCTGACAGGACCTTCATCCTTTTGAAGAGACAATTTTAGCCTCCTTATAACTCTTCTCTTTTTCTTTTCGGAAAAAAAGGCTGAGACTTAAAGAAGAATATAATTTAGTTAATGATTCTTAGTTGGACCGTTCAGATAAAAACCTTTTAATCTTGAATATATTGGCCCGGTCTGAGTCAAAACACTTTTCATGAGACTTACTTCGTTAACCTGAAAACTTGCAGGCGGGACCTTTGTATTTAAAAATGTATCCAAATCCCTCAAATTTGAAATGCTTTTTACCCTTGCAACAGTTATATGAGGAACAAAAGACCTTTCTTCCCTTTTAAAGCCAAGTTGTTGAAGGCCGTCTTCTATCCCTCTTTGAAGATTTCCGAGCTCCTTGACCTCTCCTTTAACCCCAAGCCATAAAACCCTTGGTCTAACCCTATTGGGAAAGACTCCAGCTTTAGAAAGGGATAGGGTAAACGGCGGAAAATTGGAAACTATCGTATTCAGGGTATCAGCCATTGGCTCTATTAAGGATTCATCCACATCCCCTAAAAACTTCAGGGTTATATGGCAATTATTTACACTTACCCACTTTATTCTCCCTCTAACTCCCTGCCATAGGGATTTGGAAGAGCTTAGAAAATCTTTGACTTCATTGGAGAGGTTTATAGCCAGGAAGCAACGTATCATAAAGGAGTATCCTCCTTATCCAATCAAGGGCTGTTTCAACCGTTAATCTTCTGACTTCATTTCTTGAACCTGGAAACAAAAACCTATGGACAAGCTCCCTGTCCTTTACCATGACTGCGATATAGATTGTGCCAACTGGCTTGTCCTTGGTTCCTCCTGTAGGCCCGGCTATGCCTGTAATTGCAATATTCACATCTGTGCCCGTAAGCCTTCTAACACCCCTTACCATTTCAAGGGCAGTCTCCTTGCTGACAGCCCCATACTGCAAAAGGGTTTCATGCCTTACCCCAAGGTTTTGTTCCTTTGCCCTGTTTGTATAGGTGACAATGGATCGGTCAAACCAGTTTGAGCTACCTGAAACACCTGTGACAGTTGCCCCTAAAAGCCCTCCCGTACATGATTCTGCACTTGAAAGGACAAGATTTCTTTCCATCATTATCTGTCCAAGTGTCTCTTCAAGGCTCCCCTCATCTCCAACGGCAACAATATCCTTTTCAAATTCTGATTTAATCACTGAAGAGGCCTTGAGAATCAGTTCATCAACCCTTTCCTGTGATGTTGAACTAGCCGTAACACTTATGTGGACTTCCGGGAAGACGGGATAATAGCCTATTTTTACTTCACTGTGCTCTTTTTCTATATTCTTAAGCCTGACATTAACCTCTGTTTCGGTAGGGCCAAAAAGTTTAAAGAGTCTTTGAGCCACAAAGGGGCGTTCCTTGTCTAGCTTGTTAAGCCTTGGAATCACCCTTTTTACCATGTGATCCTTTAATTGTTCTGGAACACCAGGCAAAAAGAAAAGGTAAACTCCGTTATAATCAAGCTCATAACCAGCTGCGTGTCCCTGGGGGTTAAGGACCCTGGCACCCTTTGGAAGCATGGTGAGTTTCTTCATAAACTGTTTAAGGGCGCCTTTGTCCAGATGTGCCTCCATCTCTTCTATCTGCTGCTGAACTAGATGATTTTTTTCAAGAGGCAGCCCAAGGGCCTTTGATACTGCTTCATTGGTTATGTCATCGGTTGTAGGTCCAAGGCCTCCTGATATTATGACAAACTGACTATTTTTTAATGCCGAGAGTAAGGCCTTTTTTATTTCATTGGTATCATCCCCTACAACAGTTATTCTTTTTAAAAAATGGCCATTTATAAAGAGTCTTGAGGCAACAAAGCTACTTGTGGTGTTTATTACCCTTCCACTAAGAAGTTCATCTCCAATGGCAAGAATCTCTCCAATCATGACAGAAACAGACTCCCAAAACGGAATAGAAGATTGACAATTACCCCGGCCATAACATCATCCATCATGATGCCGGCCCCTCTTTTAAAAATTGTCTCCATTTGTTTTACAGGAAAAGGTTTGTAAATGTCAAATGCCCTAAAAAGTAAAAACTGTATCAAAACACTAGAAAAAGAAATTGGAATCAGCCAAAGGGATATGGCCATACCCGCAATTTCATCTATAACTACTATTTGTGGGTCTTTGCCTCCAAGTCTTTCTTCCACCCTTGTAGATACATAGCACCCTAAAAGAACCAGGAAAATTAGAAAAAAAAGCCCCAATATCAAAGGCAAAAAATTGACCAAAAGACCTATTAATATTCCCAAAAGGGCACCTGCTGTCCCTGGAGCCTTTGGCACATACCCTAGGCCAAGGCCCGTTGCAATTAAAAAGGAAATTTTTTCCCTAAAGGTCTTTTTCATTTAGGCCCTATCCCTTCCATCTATAGGCCTCGTTAAAGACTGTCCTAATTGAAAGTCCCATTTCTTTTGCTATCCTTTTACAACATTCAAATTCAGGGACTACTTCAACATTTCCATCAGGTCTTTTTATCTCCTTGGCTTTGATTTTGCCCCATATTGTTTCAACTTCCACAATTTTTCGCTCAAGAATACTCCTTTTTGCCTCAAATATTCTAAGCCCAATCGTAGAGGTTTTGGAAAGAAAAAGGGATTCTATCATGGGCCTTTTTTTCTCTTCACAAAGACAGACAAGTTCAAAGCCAGGTCTATTTTTTTTCATTACTATCTGGCTTATCCAGCAATCTATGACTCCATTTTCAAGAAAAAGCTCAAATAAGGCACCCATATCTTCTGGTGTCATATCATCAATAACGGCCCTTAACTCCAAAATGGAATCTTTTCTTTTATAAGGGGCATCAAAAAGGATGATTCTTAAAAGATTGGGTGTGTCCTTAATATCCCTTTTCCCTGCACCATATCCGCATCTTGAAAGAATAAGATCTCCTGGCCTTCCCCATTCATGGGCAATAGAGACACAAAGTGCAGCACCGGTGGGGGTTACAAGCTCTGATTCTCCATCCTTAAAATAAACAGGCTTTTCTCTTAAAATCTCAAGGACTGCCGGGGCAGGAAGAGGAAGTCTGCCATGATCACACCTTACAAATCCGCGGGATAAAGGCAGTGGAGAACATATAATCCTTTCTACCTTTAAAGAATTTAAAGCCAAAAAGGTACCTGTAATATCAAGAATCGCATCATCTGCCCCAACTTCATGAAAATGAACTTCATCTGGTGTGATTCCATGCACCCTTGCCTCTGCATTTGCCAAAAGATTAAAACACCTTAAAGCCCCTTTTATAACCTTTTCAGGAAGTTGGGAGCAATTGATCAAATTAATTATATCAGATAGATTCCTTCTTACGCCTTTTTTTGGTGACTCGATAGTCACTCTTCTGGCACTTATGCTGTGACGCCTTTCCTGACAGATGGTTATTTTTATATCCTTAAGGCCAAGGACCTCAGGAAGGGATAAAAGCTCACCTTCGTCCCAACCTAAGTCCAAAAAAGCCCCTAATAACATGTCTCCGCTAATTCCTGAAAAACAATCTAAAAATGCACATTTCATAATAAAAGAAAGGCTCAGTTTTCTCTGGTTTTTTCCTCTACCCAGGAATAAATCCTCTCCCTGAAAAGCCACGCAGGGCCTGCCACCAAAATGGTAATTAAAACTATTGCCATCACTCCCACCCAATTCCCATTATAGATGTCAGCCCCCTGAAAGCTCAACATCAATGTTCCAGGAATCCTTCCGATGGTTGAAATAAATACAAACACCTGCCAGGGCATGCGGCTCAGCCCAAGGAAATAACATAAAAAGTCCTTTGGAAACCCAGGAAATACGTACAGAAAGAAACACAAAAAAAGTCCCTGGTGTTCTAAAAGCCCCTCAAATTTCCAGTATAGCTCTGATTTTTTTAGCCAGGGTTCAATAAAACGCCTGAAACGCCTTGCAATATAAAAGGCCAAAAAGGAGCCAAGACTAAGACCAATGGTGGAATATATGAGCCCCAGCCACCTTCCAAAGATAAAACCTCCAACTATTCCTGTTGCCTCCCCTGGAATAGGTGAAAGAACAACCTGTAAGACCTGAAGAAATATGAACCCAAGAGGGCCAAAGGGCCCCAAAGATAGAACAAAGCCTCTGATTGCCTCCTTTTTTTCAAGGATATTCAATAAAAACTCGATAGTCTGATACAAAAAGGGCCTGAATAAAAAAGATAGAAACCCTAGAACGAAAAGGGCGATAAGAGCAATGGCGACAACATATTTCTTTTGCATTTAATAAACTAGACCCTTTCCAGGGTGTCTCTTTGAAGGATGGTATCGCGGCGCCAATTCCAATCATCCTTTTGGGGGAAATCCTGATTGAAATGTCCTCCTCTGCTCTCTTTTCTGAAGGAGGCAGCCTTTATAATCAACTGGGCCGTAAGGGCAATATTTCTTAGTTCCAAAAAATCTCTTGTAATAATATAATCCCAGTAATGTTGATTTATTTCCTCCAAAATGGGCTTAAGCCTCTGCTCGGCAAGCATAAGCCTTTTTGAGCTTCTTACTATTCCAACATAGTTCCACATAAGCCTTCTAATCACATCCCAGTTATGGGATATAAGAACCGCTTCATCCATATCCACGGCACCACCTGTATCCCAGGGTGGAATAGATACCTTTTCACTGGCTTCAAGTTGAGATTTTATTGAAATGGCCTTTTGAGCTGCCTGATGGGCCATAACAAGGCCCTCTAAAAGAGAGTTTGATGCCAGCCTATTGGCACCATGAAATCCTGTACAGGCCGTCTCTCCTACTGCAAAAAGGCCGCGGATATCTGTCTGGCCGAAACTATCTGTCACTATCCCACCACACATATAGTGGGCTGCTGGAACAACCGGAATGGGTTCCTTTGTTATATCAAAGCCAAAGCGGAAGCAGTTTTCATAGATATTTGGAAACCTTTTAATTATAAAATCCTTAGGTCTATAGCTTATATCGAGATAGACACATTCTTTTCCAGTACGTTTTAGCTCGCTGTCTATGGCCCTTGCCACCACATCTCTATTTGCAAGTTCCTTATTTACAGGGTCATATTTTTCCATGAAAGGCTTTCCTGAAGGATCGAGGAGCCTTGCACCTTCTCCCCTTAAGGCCTCGGATATTAGGAAATTTTTTGCCTTACTATGGTAAAGACAAGTTGGGTGAAACTGAACAAATTCGAGGTTTGCAACCCTGGCTCCTGCCCTAAACGCTATAGCTATGCCATCTCCTGTAGCAACATCAGGATTGCTCGTATAGAGATATACCTTTCCAGCTCCACCTGTGCAAAGGAAGGTCAATGTAGATAAAACGGCATGTATCTTTCCAGTCTTTGCGTCAAGGCAGTATGCGCCAAGGCATCTGTCACTACACCTGGAAGAACTTTTTTCGCCCCTTTTAAGGGCGCTGATCTTACACGTGGTAAGGCAATCGACAACTATAAAGTCCTCAAGTATTTCAATATTCTTATGTTCAAGTACCCTGTCAATAAGACATCTTATAATCTCTTTTCCAGTAAAATCTCCTGAATGAAGGATCCTTCTCCTACTGTGCCCACCTTCACGTCCAAGATCATAAAACCCAGTAGAAGGATTTTTTGTGAAATTAACCCCAAATTTTTCAAGCTCCTTGATGCACTCTGGAGCCTTTCTGACAATTAACCTCACTATGTCTTCATGGCACAACCCTTCTCCTGCCCTTATGGTATCGTATTCATGGAGGACAAAATCATCATTAGAATCGATAACACATGCTATTCCTCCCTGGGCAAGTCTAGTGGCAGAATCCTCCTTGGATTTTTTTGTAACAATTATTACCGAGCCATGATCTGCAAGCTTTAGGGCCAAAATTAGGCCAGATATACCACTTCCAACAATAAGAAAGTCGGTTTGCATCAGCCTTGTTCTAATGCCTTTCTAACCGGAGAAAAGACCTTTGGAAATCTCCTTTCAAATTCTGGAAGCATCATAAGCATAATCTCCCTCATGGAGGGGTCTGCTGCCTTTGAAGCCCGAAGTCTAAAGATATGTTGCCACTCCTCCAGTGTGGCATGGACCATAATCTCGGTCTTACATGAATTTGGAAGAACCGTTCGAGCTGCCTGGGGAGACGATGTCTTTAATAGCTCTAGATAAAGGGCTTCTGTCCTTTTCATGGCCTCTTCCCACAACTCATATTCCTTGGAACCTTCTTCAAAAAAACACGGCCTTATAAACTGAACCTCACCTCCAAAACGTTCTTCACCATACCGACAGTATCTTTGGGACTCCTGAAGATAAGATGCCACCCTGTGACGAACCAGCTCATGAGTTACTGCCCTGTTGACTGTTATATGGGCCAAAAGACAGCGGTGTTTAACGAGAAGCCCTGTATCTAGTGCGTCTATCTCAGTGGGGGAAAGCATCCTTGCTGATACCTCTTTTTTTAATGCGCCTGTTTCAATATCTTCAAAAAAAATGGGGTACTTCTTAAAAATTTCGTCTCTAATAGCAATAATTACCTGATTTTCAGGAAATCTTTTTGCAAGATCTCTGAAAGAGCGGGGGTTCCCAGAAATAAGATATTTACTTTCACCAAGATTTGATGCCTGGCAAAAACGCGGGATATTTTCAAAGAAAGAAAAAAATTCCTCTCTTTCCTTTGATTCCACCTCGAAAACAAAATTGGCCATCTCAATGACGGATTCATGCCCCCTTTTAATGATACCCTTTATAAAAGGGATAGCACTTTCAGGTGTGATCTTATCCTCACTCTTATAACAAACCCGTCCACAGCGCTCTATCTGTTCAAGGACCTTCCCTTCTTTAAAATAATCATCCAGGATCTCAAAGCTTGGTGGAATTACCCTCATTTTTCCTCCTTAAAAGACATGGCCTTAACGCTTCATGACCACCAGTTTGGTAGGCCTCTTTTTTCCCCTTTCCCCGTTCTGACAAAGTTCATCAAATGAGACAAGAGGTCTCATCTTTATACATTTTACCCCCAATTTTTTGCATGTTTTTGAAAGGTCTTCAAATTTATTAAAAGGCTTTGTAAGGATTGTAACAAATATGACCTTTATTCCATAGCGACAGATGAGCCTTTCTAAATCTTGTCCTGTGCCAATTACCTTAACGCCATGTATCTCCTGCCCTAATTTTGCCTTATCATCATCAATAAAACCAATGGGAAGATAATCATGACCGCGTCTTTTTCTGAGCTCTCTCAAAAAAAGATCTCCACCATCTCCTGCACCGTATATCAAAACAGGTATAGAATGTTTTTTTTCTGCCTGCCTGATGAAATACTCATTGAACATTCTTAAAAGAAACCTAACCCCGCCTATGAACATAAAGGTCAGTATTGAATCAATAAAAAATACAACTCTGGAATAGCCCTCAAACCTATAAAAAAAGACCAGGGCCCCCACAATAATAGAAGAACTCAAAAGGGTTGCCTTTATGATCTTAAAGGTGTCATCAAGGCTTGCAAAGCGCCACTGGCCCCTGTAAAGGCCGAGGGCCCAGAAACAACTTATCTTAATGCCATAGACAAGGGGAAGGCTTTTGGCAATAAGGCCTCGGTTATACTCACTGATCACTCCATCAAACTTTAAAAGATAAGATGAATAATAGGCTATAGTAATAAGGACAATATCAACACAGACCTGAAGAATCTGTTTTTTGTTAAGGACAAGGCTCATTGCCGTTAAAATCTTGGATTCGTCCCTCTCCCTTTCATCCCCCCTCGGATATACATCCGCATTTAAGTGGGTGAGAAAGACCCCAAAAAATATAGAAATTATGGCAGTTATACTCAAAACTGCAAGCAACCCGTCCAGTGAATGCCTTGCCATATAAAGGGCTAAAAATGAAATAAAGGCGGATGCCAACATGAGGGTCAAAACAGTCTTTTCCTCTGAAAGTCCTAGAAGAACAAGTCTGTGGGATGTGTGGTCCCTGCCGCCCTGGGCAATGGACCGACCAGTTTGTACTCTTGTAAAAGAGACAAGGGCAGTATCAAAGATGGGAATAATAAGGACAGCCACGGGTATTGCCAGCATCAAGACCATATTCATAATACTGCTTCCATGAAGGCCATTGGCTCCAAGGTTTATGACCCTATCCTTTACACTTAAAAGGGCAAGGGAGCCAAGCATATAACCCAAAAAAAGGCTTCCACAGTCTCCCATAAAAATCTTTGCCGGTTTGAAGTTATAAATAAAAAATCCCAGACAGGCCCCGCTAAGAATCAGGGAAGGCAAGATAACAGGCCAGATACCAAAAAAATTCCCGTAAAGAGCGAGGGAAAAAGAGGCGATCATAACTATACCTGAAGAAAGTCCATCCATATTATCGAGAATATTTATAGCGTTTGTCACGCCAATTAACCAAAAGATACTCAAAAAAATCGATAACACTGGATAACCAGGAAAATTCACCTTAAGCCCAAATCCAACTAAGGCAACTATTGTTACAAGTTGTGCCAAGAATTTTCCCTGGGGGCTGAATTCCAAGAGGTCATCCAGAAGGCCAATGAGGAAAAAGGCAGTTCCACCAAGTAACAGTAGGGCGCTAGTTATCTTCGGAGTTCCCAAATTCAAAATAAAGGGAATTATAAAGGCAAAGAAAATGGCTATCCCGCCAAAAAGGGCTGTCGGATTCTTATGCCATCTATCTTCTCTGGGTAGGGCAACAAGACCGGATTTTTGTGAAAAATAGATTACAACCGGAGTTAATATGAGACTTAAAAAAAATGAAAAGAAAAAGCCTTGAAATTGATTGGCTATAGCCGTCATGTGGCCAATGCCCTAAAATATTCTATGGTCTTTGCAAGTATCTCATCAAGGGATGTTTCTGGAACAAAACCAATAAGGGATTTTAATTTTTCAAGGGAAGGAACCCTCCTCATCATATCTTCAAAATCCTTCCCATAGGCCTTTTCATAGGGAATGAAGACTATTTCTGATTTGCTTCCAACAAGCTCTTTTATCTTTTGAGCCAAATCCGCAATGGATATCTCCTCCTGTCCTCCAATGTTCACCACTTCCCCTGCGCCCTTATCACCCTTTGCCAAGAGATAGATGGCCTTTACCACATCTCCCACATAGGTAAATGTCCTTGTCTGTTTTCCATCGCCATAGATGGTAATTGGGTCGTCCCTTAGGGCCTGCTGGATAAACCTTGGAACCACCATGCCATACATGCCAGTCTGGCGAGGGCCAATGGTGTTAAAACAGCGGAAAATAATCGTATTAAGCTTTTTGGTCCTGTGGTAAGAAAGGGCTGTAAATTCATCTACCAATTTACTTGCAGCATAGCTCCAGCGCATAGTACTTGGCGGGCCATAAATGAGATTGTCGTCTTCCTTTAAGGGTGCATGGGTATGCTTTCCATATACCTCGGAGGTGGAAGCAATCAATATCTTTTTATTGTATCTGTTTGAAAGCTTTAATGCGATTTCCGTTCCAAGAATATTGGTTTCAATGGAGGAAAGGGGGTTTTCTAGGACATATTTTACTCCAACTGCCGCAGCGAGGTGAATAACACAGTCACACCAAGAAATAAGCTCTTCCATCTTTTTTGCATTCAAGATGGTATCTATAGAATAATGAAATCTTGGATTGTCAAAAAGGTGTGAAATGTTTTCTAGACTTCCAGTTGAAAGGTCATCTATTACAAAGACCTCTTCCCCGTTATCCAAAAGAAAATCACACAAATTTGAACCAATGAACCCCGCTCCCCCAGTAACAAGGATCTTCATGTAAACTCCCTCTAAAAAATCTAATCACCTAGCAGGCTAAAGGTCTCTGATTTCCCCTTTAGATGCAGTTAATTTATTCAAATATTATAATAAGCTAATATTAAATCAACCATCTTTTCCCCATAAAATCATTTTTTTGACGAAATAGGGCTTATTTCTTCCTTTAACATGCAACATGCAACTCTTTTTATCACGTTTCCATTGTGATCATACGGAATATTTCCCGGATGTAATATCTTGTTCATTACACAGCCTTCTGGAATCCTCAGTGGATAAAGGTCTGCTTCAGTAATTGGCGGCCTTTTTATAAGAACCCCATCTCTGATTTCATAAGAATGAACCGGATAATCTTCACAAAGGGGACATGTATATACCCGTCCGTTTGGAAAGACAAAAAAATTTTCAGCAACAACTCCTGCACATTCAAAGACTTCTTCTGGTTCAAGATAAACCTTTGGATAGTGGCATATAAGACCAAGGGCAGCTGCCTCTTTGGCTACTTGCGGTACAACATTATTCCAGAGTTCCCATGGAATTTGCAAAGATGCCTCTCCTTCCTTTGCTGGTTTACCCCTTATTCCAATAACCTGTATGAAAAACCTGGTCACACCCAGATCTTTTAAAAGCGGAGGCATATTGGTAAGGTCTTCAATGTTAATTCTACTAGTGGTAAAGATGCTACTTATGGTAAAACCAAGCTCCTTGGCCCTCTTAATTCCCTTAACGCATGTTTCGAAGCTACCTTTCCCTCTAATGGAATTATTAATCTCTGGCCTTGAACCATCAAGACTAAAACTTATATAGTCTAGGTCATCAGGACTAACCTTTTTTAAGAAGTCATTGAAAAGATAGCCGTTGGTATCTATTGTTATTGAACCATAACCAAGGCTTTTTGCCTCCTTTATAGCCTCAGGCAATGCCGGATTAAGGGTTGGCTCACCTCCTAAAAAGACAACATTTGTATCCTCAACCCCTTTAATGGCCTTTGACCCCTCAGATATGGAAAAAAGTCTTAACCACCTCTTTATTGTTTCAATTCCTAGGGTCTTTGTCCCATGCTGATCCCTATTTATATAACAATGCCTACAACTTAGATTGCAGGAAGTAAGGATATGAAAAAAAAGATTTCGGCTGTTGGGCCTAAATTCTACTGTCCTTTTTATTGTTTTCATAAGATTCAATTAATCCTGAGAAAGGGTATATCTTGCAAGAAGTGTATCTTTTAAATACTCGTTTGAAGGGCTTTTAAAAAATTTCTTAAAAAGGGACAGGGCATTTTTTCTTAAAACTCCTTTTATGATCTCAATATTGGCAGTTTCATATAGTTCAGCTAGACCTTTTTGAGAATCCCTTTTTAAGAAAATATTAGCTGCCCCACCCATAATATCTTCATAGGAAAAGACAATTTCCTTTATTCCACTTATAACCAGAGCCCCTATACACATAAGACAGGGCTCAAGGGTGGTATAACATACAACGTCTTTACCTGGCTTTCCCCTTTTCACCCAATCTCTAAGAGCAACGATCTCTGCATGATCAAGCTCGTTTTGAAATTTCCCATTACTATTTTCTCTTTTACCAACCCCAACCACTTCGTCTCTAGATACAAGTATGCAACCAACAGGGAACTCCCCCATCTCTAGGGCCTCCTTTCCAATGGAAATTGCCTTACTCATCCAGTGTTCGTGTCTTTTTTTGTCTTTCATTCTTTTGATAAGTGTCTTGCAAGCCAGTGTTTTATATACTCTTCCAGGATAAAGGCCGCTTCTGTCTCTTTTTCCATGGCCCGTTGAACCATTTTAATCTTTTCTTCAGTTATTTGAGAATAAAGACGCTTACACATAAAATTCACACAAATTACATGTCTTGCCTTCAAAAGGCAGCCCCTTTCACCCAAAAAAAAACAGCCTGTTGGATCAAAAGGGCTATCAGGAAAATCAATATTCAAAAAAAGATTTATCAAAAGCTCGATACAATCAAACTTGTTTTCAATCCCGGCCCCACAACAGCTTCCTCCATCCACTGTTGCACAAAGGGTGCACTCCTTCACAACTCCTGACTCCTTCATGGCAATCCATGTGTTATCTATCCTTTTTTTATAATCTTCCAAAAGCCCTTTAAAGATCAAATCGTTCCCTAGTTCCTTTCCTATCTCTTCATACAACAATCTTGCCCATCTTAGCTTCTCTTCAATCGGATGATCTTGACCCAATGGAATTAAAAAAAAGTTCAATTTTCCCATATTAAAATCTTCTTGAGGATTGCCATGTCTTAAATCAGAGAATATCATATTCCAGCCCCAAAGGGAAACAGAGCAAACAAAACTTTTTGTCTCTAGGAAAAGGGTTATGGAAGAAAAAGACAAATCAAAATCTCTTTATGCACAGGCTGGTGTTGATATTGACAAGGCAAATAGGATAGTTGAAGAAATAAAAGAGACAGTAACCTCGACCTATACCAAAGGAGTCATTACTGAGATAGGAGGTTTTGCAGGCCTTTTTGCCCTTGATAAGGAAAAATTCAAAGAACCGGTCCTTGTTTCTTCAACCGACGGAGTTGGCACAAAGCTAAAGATTGCCTTCATGATGGATATGCACAAAACAGTTGGCATTGACCTTGTGGCTATGTGTGTAAATGACATTGCTGTAACCGGTGCTACTCCCCTTTTCTTTTTAGACTATTTTGCCACAGGAAAACTTAAAGAAGAGGTCACAAAGGATGTGATTTCAGGTATTGCCCAGGGCTGCAAGCAGGCAGGCTGTGCCCTTATTGGAGGAGAGACTGCAGAGATGCCTGGCATGTATCCTGAGGGAGAATATGACCTTGCTGGCTTTTCGGTTGGAGTAGTGGAAAGAGAAGAAATCATTGACGGTTCTGATATTTCCGTTGACCATGACCTTATTGGTATCTCCTCTTCAGGTCTTCACAGTAACGGCTATTCCCTTGTAAGAAAGATTTTTTTTAAGGACTTGGGGTTAGGAATAGGAGATAAGATTGAAGAACTGTCATCAAAAACAGTTGGGGAACTTTTGATTGAACCTACAAAGATTTATGTGCCTATCATATTGAATCTCTTAAAAAGATTTAAGATACACGGAATTGTTCATATTACAGGTGGAGGCTTTCAGGATAATATCCCAAGAATCCTCCCAGAAAAATGTAAGGCAGTAATTGATAAAGATGCATGGAAACCCCTTCCAATTTTTAAGTTTATCAAAGAGAAGGGGAATGTACCTGAAGAAGAAATGCTTAGAACCTTTAACTGTGGTATAGGTTTAATTCTTATCGTCCCGCCAACTGAAACAAAAGAGATGCTTCTACAGCTTGAGGCCCTTGGCGAAAAGGCTTATGTAGTTGGGAAGATAGAAGAAAGAGACACGAATGAACCCTCAGTAATCTTTAAGGGAGGCCCGCTTTTTTGATTATTGTAAGCGCTTGCCTTCTTGGCCTTTCTACAAGATATGATGGAAAAAGTAAAACAAATCCTGACTTTTTAAAAAAGCTATTAAATAGTGCAAAAATTGGACATGTAATCCCTGTCTGCCCTGAACAACTAGGGGGTCTTCCAACACCAAGACCTCCTTGTAAAATCTTTGGAGGAGATGGCTTTGATGTCCTTTGTGGTAAGGCAAGGGTCATTGAGGTGGAAACAGGACGGGATGTCACAGGAAATTTTTTAAGAGGCACAATAGAGGTAAATAAAATTTTAGATGTCTTTCTAATAGAAAGGGCCTATTTAAAGTCAAAAAGTCCTTCTTGTGGATATCTTGGTCAAACAGGTGTTACTGCTGCTTCACTCATATTAAAGGGAGTTGAAATTATTGAGGTTGATTAGGCCTTGACCTTTGCCATAACCCTTTCTTTAAGGTCTTTTCCAACCTTAAAAAAAGGAAGCTTTTTAGGTTTAACTTCGATCTTTTCCCCAGTCTTAGGATTTCGGCCGACATAGGACTTATACTCCCTAATTGAAAAGGAACCAAACCCCCTTATTTCGATTCCTTCACCGCGTATCAGGGCATCTGTCATATCATCAAAGATGGAGTTTACAATAAACTCTGCGAGTTGTTTATGAACCCCCAGCCGTTCTGAAACCTTTTCTATCAAATCTGACTTATTCACTGTGCCCTCCCCATTGGCAAACCATTGATTTTTATAATATTCACATGGAGATATTGCCATTAAATACAGTTATGTTTATATCTGTCAAGAATAAACTTTAAAGGATTCCGTTTATGGTTTTTAAGATATTTAAAAAAGGGGAAGACCAAAAAAGGAAGGAACAAGGTGTCTTTTCACGCCTAAAGGAAAGGATATCTAAATCTAAGGAGGGATTCATCCGTCAGATGGATGATCTTCTCCTTGGGAAGAGAGAAATTGACCCTGAAGTTCTTGAAGAAATTGAAGAAATCCTTGTCATGGCCGATATGGGCATCTCAACAGTACAAAAGGTCATGGAAGGGCTTCAAAGAGAAATTGATAGAGGAGACATCGGGGACACCGAAGCACTTAGGAATCACCTTAAGGGAAAAATTAAGGAAATCTTTCTTGAGTCCCAGAATAAAAGAACAAAAGAAAGGGAGCATAGACCCCATGTCATTATGGTTGTTGGAGTAAATGGGGTCGGCAAGACCACAACCATTGCCAAATTGGCCTATCGGCTTAAAAACCAGGGCAAAAAGGTCCTTTTGGTGGCAGCAGATACATTTAGGGCAGCGGCGGTAGAACAGCTAGAGGCATGGGGTGAAAAAATTGGAGTTCCTGTAATAAGTCAAAAGGCAGGCTCTGACCCTTCTGCAGTTGCCTTTGATGGAATGGAGGCAGCAAAGGCCAAGGATGTGGATGTTGTTATAGTTGATACGGCAGGAAGGCTACATACTCAGGTGAATCTAATGAAGGAACTTCAGAAGATTAGGCGTGTTATGGGAAAACGCGTTGAAGGTGCACCCCATGAGGTCCTTTTAGTCCTTGACGCCACAACAGGTCAAAATGCCCTCAGCCAGGCAAAAACCTTTTTAGAGGCCACAGAAGTTACAGGCATCTGTCTAACAAAACTTGATGGGACGGCCAAGGGTGGAATTGTGGCAAGCATTGCTCATGAGCTAAACATTCCAATCGAATATATTGGAATTGGCGAAAAGATGGAGGACCTTAGGCCCTTTGAGCCAAATGAATTTGTAGAGGCGCTTTTTGAAGATTAAATTTACTTGCAAAAGCACCCTGGTTTTACTAAAAGATCATTTTCGATACAGACTTTCTACAATTTAAGGTAAATTAGGAGAGGAGTTATCCCAATGCCAAAGTCACTCAGGTGGAAATTTCTTTTTCTGGCCTTTTTGATAATCTTTACCACAGTCTTATTGATTCCGTCTTTTTACCCGAATACACCCGTCTGGTTCAAAAAATATGTTTACCAGGAAGGCCTGAAGCTTGGGCTTGACCTTCAGGGTGGAATGCACCTTATCCTCAAGGTAGATGTTGATCAGGCAGTACGAAATGCAGCCCAGCTTGCAGCCCAGGATCTTAAGGATGCACTTAAGAGGCAGGGCATAACCATAGTTCGGAGGAAAAGCCAAAACCCTGATGAAATCCTTATTGCTGTCCCCAATAAAAGCGCCCTTGAAAGCATAAAAAAGGTAATAGAAGAAGATTTTCCAAATCTTACAATAAAAAAGATTGACGAAGAAAAGAAGTTTCCCACCATCACCCTTGCCCTTTCAAAAAATGAAGAACAGTTCATAAGGGATCATGCAGTTGAGCAATCCCTTGAGATAATAAGAAACAGAATCGACCAGTTTGGTGTCACAGAACCAGTAATAGTAAGGCAGGGAGAAGATGAAATTGTTGTCCAACTTCCTGGAATAAAGGACCCCAAAAGGGCAATCAAGCTCATTGGCCAGACGGCCCAGCTTGAATTTAAGCTTGTGGATGATGACGCAAATATTGATCTAGGAAGCCTCATAAGAAAAGCCATCTCTGATGGAAGGCTTCCGGCCCACTACAATGTAAAACAACTAAATGCGGTACTTAAGGGGCAAATACCTCCTGGAGACAGGATCTATTTTCTAAAAGAGGTGGATTCAAGAACTGGAACTATAAGGAATATCCCTATCCTTTTAAAGGATAAAACCCTTATGACAGGTGATGCAGTAAAGACTGCTCATGTCCGAATTGGTGGAACCTATAATGAACCCTATGTGGCCCTTGACCTTACAGACAGGGGGGCCAGGATCTTTGAAAAAATTACCGGAGAAAATGTAGGTAAAAGGCTTGCAATAGTCTTAGATGGTGTTGTTCGATCTGCCCCTGTAATTCGTGAAAAGATAGGTGGAGGTCATGCCCAGATATCCGGCTCTTTTACCCATGAAGAGGCGGCAGATCTTGCCATTGTCTTAAGGGCTGGAGCCCTTCCTGCACCTGTCAAAATCATTCAAAATGTCACAGTGGGACCGTCCCTTGGAAGGGATTCCATACAAAAGGGACTTATTTCTGGTGTTGCAGGGGCCATCTTTGTAATCATATTCATGATCATCTATTACAGGCTTTCTGGCTTTATTGCCGATGTGGCTGTTATGCTGAATCTCCTTTTCCTGATGGCAGTCCTTGCCCTTTTCCAGGCCACATTAACCCTTCCTGGTATTGCAGGTATCATCCTCACAATAGGTATGGGAGTTGACTCCAATGTCCTCATATTTGAAAGGATGAGGGAGGAAAAGGCCCTGGGAAAACCCCTTAAGGCCTTTATTGACGGTGGTTACGACAAGGCCTTTTGGACCATTGTTGATGCCCACGTAACCACCCTAATAACCGCGCTGGCACTCTTTCTCTTTGGGACAGGTCCCATTAAGGGTTTTGCCGTAACCCTTTCTGCAGGTATCATCATTAACCTTTTTACAGCCATCTATGCCACCCGCTGGGTCTATGAATGGCTGATTTACAAAAATTCCATAAAAGACCTTTCCTTTCTCCAAATTGTTGGAAAGACCAACATAGATTTTATTGGAAAACGTAATATATCCCTTACAATCTCTGCAATTTTGGTTGCTACAGGAATATTTGCATTTATTCAGATAAATCGTGGGGCCGCCAACCTGGGAGTGGATTTTGCCGGTGGAACCATGGTCCAATATAAGGCCGATAAACCCTTTGGTCTTGAAAAGATAAGAAAGGTACTTTCAGATGCAGGTATTAAGGGATATACACTCCAGGAAGTTCCAAAGGAACACATTCTCATTGTAAGGGTCAAAAAATCTGTAAAGACGGTTGGAGACATCGAGGCTAAAATTACAGAGGCATTAAAGGCAATTCCTGATCTAAAATTTACCATTGAAAGCAAGACCGAAATTGGCTCAACTGTAAGCAAAGAACTTAGAAGAAAGGCCATCATTGCAATCCTGATATCCCTTGCAGGTATTATTGGTTACCTTGCCTTTAGGTTCAACTTGAGCTTTGGAGTTGCTGCTGCCATTGCAACCTTCCATGATGTTTTGGCAGTCCTTGGCACCTTTTATGTGTTAAACAGGGAAATAAACCTTTTGATTGTAACTGCCCTTTTGACCCTTGCCGGTTATTCCTTGACTGATACAGTTGTTGTATTTGACAGGATAAGAGAGAATCTAAAGCGCTATCATAAAAAGTCCTTTGCAGATATTATCAATCGAAGCGTAAATGAGATGTTGAGCCGTACCATAATTACTTCCATAACAACCCTGATAGTTGTTATGGCCCTGTTTTTCTTTGGTGGTGTTGTGATACATGATTTTGCCTTTGCCCTTATGCTTGGAATAATTGTTGGTACATATTCCTCTGTCTTTGTTGCAAGTCCTATCGTTTATATTTGGCACAAGGGCAAGGCCCCAAAATAGCTAAAGCCTTTTCATAGGCACATTTCATATTCTGCTATGAAAACATGGAACATATTGAAATAAAGGGTGGGCACAGGCTTTCAGGAACAGTCAGAATTAGTGGAGCCAAAAATGCTGCCCTTCCCATTTTGGCTGCGACCCTTCTCGCACCAGGAAAGTTCCAGCTACATGAGGTCCCTCAGTTAGAGGATGTAAAGATATTTTTAAGGCTTTTACAAGAACTGGGTGTAAAATGGGAAAGGACCTCGGACCACTCCCTTGAAATTGATTCCTCAGGCCTTAAGAATTTTGAAGCACCATATGACCTTGTAAGACTCATGAGGGCCTCTATCTTAGTCCTTGGCCCTTTGGTGGCAAGACTTGGAAGGGCAAGGGTTGCCCTTCCAGGAGGATGTGCCATTGGAGCCCGCCCCATTGACCTTCATCTCAAAGGCCTTGAGCTTATGGGAGCAAAACTAAAAATTAAAGAAGGATTTGTAGAAGCAAAGGCCAAAAGACTAAATGGTGCAACTATTTATTTTGACATAACCTCTGTAACAGGGACAGAAAATCTAATGATGGCCGCCTCCCTTGCCAAGGGTAAAACCATCCTTGAAAATGCTGCCAGGGAGCCAGAGGTCGTTGCCCTTGGAGAGCTTCTTTTGCAAATGGGCGCAAAAATAAAAGGGCTAGGAACTGACACAATAACAATCGAGGGCTCAAAAGAACTTAAAGCAGTGGATTGGACCATAATACCTGATCGAATAGAGGCAGGAACCTTTTTAATGGCTGTTGGAGCAGCTGGAGGAAAACTTATTATCGAAAATTGCATACCATCTCACCTTGACGCAGTGCTTGAAAAGCTAAAAAATGCCGGTCTAAAAATAGATATTATTGACAAGGACAAAATTGGAGTGCAGCGGCGGGGCAAACTAAAGAGCATTGACATAAAGACCCAGCCCTATCCAGGGTTTCCAACGGATCTTCAGGCTCAGATAATGGTTCTTATGTCAATAGCAAGTGGGCTTAGTGTCATAACCGAGACCATATTTGAAAATAGATTCATGCATGTTGCTGAACTTAGACGCCTTGGGGCAGATATCAAGGTTGAAGGCAGAAATGCAATTGTAAGAGGTGTCTCAGAGCTAACAGGAGCCCCTGTTATGGCGACGGATCTTAGGGCAAGCGCAAGCCTTATCCTTGCAGGTCTTAGTGCAAAGGGAACTACAATAATTCAGGGTCTGAATCATCTTGACAGGGGATACGAACGAATAGATAAAAAGCTTTCAGCAGTTGGAGCAAGGATAAAACGTTTAAAAAATGGCAAAGAAATCACTTAAATGGCCAAATGAATAGACCAGTTTTAAAAGATTCCTTCGGAAGAGCCATTACTTATCTCCGTCTTTCTATCACTGATAGATGTAATCTGAGATGTTTCTATTGTATGCCCCAGGCCCAGTTTAACTGGATGCCCCCTGAACATATACTGAGATTTGAAGAAATCATTCAAATTGTAAGGGTATTGGCTCGCATTGGCATAAAAAAAGTGCGCCTTACAGGTGGTGAACCCCTGGTAAGGAAGGATGCCTTAAATCTTATAAAAAGTGTTTCCAGCCTTGAAGGTATCAAAAAGATATGCCTTACAACAAATGGAATACTTTTGGCAGAAATGGCTAAAGACCTCTTTGAGACCGGCCTTCGCCACATAAATATCAGTCTGGATACCCTCAAACCTGAAAAATTTGAGACAATCACAGGGAGGGATTTTTTCAAAAGCGTATGGCATGGAATTGAAAATTGCTTGAATCTAGGCTTTGACCCCATAAAGATCAATTTTGTCATGATGAAAGGGAAAAATGACGATGAGATTACAGAATTTGCAAGACTTACTCAAAAATACCCTTTGGAGGTCCGATTTATAGAGTTTATGCCAATCGGTGAAATGTCAAAGTGGAAAAAGGACCTTTTTATTTCTTCAGATGAGGCTAAGGCCCTTATCGAAAAAGAGGTGGACAGGTTAACTCCACTTGAAAGAAAAGTTGGAGCCGGCCCTGCCGACCTCTATTCATTTAATAACTCACCTGGTAAAATAGGTTTTATCAGCCCTCTCAGTCATAAGTTTTGTTCTAGTTGTAATAGGATCAGAATCAGGGCTGATGGAAGGCTAAGGCTTTGTCTATTTTCAGATCAAGAAATCGACCTTTTGGGCCTCATCAGAAGGGGCATAAGTGACCGGGAGCTGACTGAATTTTTCATTGATGCAATTAACAAAAAGCCTGCAAAGTATCTTGAGAATAGCCTGCATATTCCCAGTTGTAAAAGACAGATGTCAACAATTGGAGGATAAAAACAACAGGAGGAACGTATGATAATTCTGGAAGATCTCCTTTATACAGAGGAACATATATGGGTTAAACCTGATAGCGACCAGGAAAAGGCAATTATAGGTATCACAGACTACGGCCAGGAGAGGATTGGTGCAATTACATCCATTGACCTTCCCAGCCCTGGAGATGAATTTGTTGAGGCCGACTCCTTTGCCACTATTGAAAACAGTGTCGGAGAAGTTACTGAGCTCCTTTGTCCTATATCAGGAAGGGTCTTGACTGTAAATGAGATGCTGATGGATACACCAGAGTCAATAAATGATGACCCTTATGATGACGGCTGGATCATGGTTATGGAAATTGCCCAGCCAGAAGAGCTTGATGATCTTATGTCCCCGGAAGATTATGAAAAATATGTGGAAGAGCTAAAAATAAAGGATGAAGAAATGCTCCAAGAAGAAGACGAAGATGTTCTGGAGGTTGAAGAATAATGGCAAAGGTGGCCTTTTTATTTCCTGGGCAGGGTTCCCAATATATTGGCATGGGGAAAAAACTCCTGGATGAAGATCAAAGTGCAAATTCTATCTTTAAAGAGGCCGAAAGGATTACCGGCATCTCTATAAAATCTCTTTGTCTAAATGGTCCTATGGAAGAACTTACAAGGACCGTGAACCTCCAACCCTCACTTACAACACTTGAAATCGCCCTTTCAAACCATTTGATGGAAAGGGGAATCGAACCAGATGCAGTATCAGGCCATAGCCTAGGTGAGTATCCAGCCCTATGGATATCTGGTGTCCTCAATCTTTCATCATGTCTTCACCTTGTAAAAGAAAGGGGACGGCTTATGGACATGGCATCTGAAAAAAATCCAGGTGCCATGGCTGCCATAATAGGAATGGAAGCAAAGGATTTAAGATCTTTAATAGATGAAATTTCTGAATATGGAAAAAAGGGCGTTCTGAGCCTTGCAAATCATAACTCAAGGGAACAGATTGTTGCAACCGGTGAAAAGGGACTTATAAATGACCTTTGTAAAAAGGTAAAAGAGATAGGTAAAAGGGCCATTCCCCTAAAAGTTTCTGGGGCATACCACAGCCCACTTATGAAGGAGGCTTCAAAGGCCTTTGAAAAGACTTTACAAAATGTCACCTTTAATTCACCTAAATTTGCCTTTTACTCCAATGTAACAGCAGCACCAGAAAAAGACCCGGAAAGAATCAAACAACTTATGGCAGAACAAATCTATTCCCAAGTCCTTTGGTATGACATCATTAATAACATGGTGTCAGAAGGTATTGATACCTTTATTGAAGTTGGCCCCAAAAGGGTTCTAGCCAACTTGGTGAAAAAGTGTATAGATCCTCAAGGGGTAAAGATTTTGAATTTTGAATCTCCAGATGACATGGATGAAATCCAAGCTGCAATAAGGAGTTAAACTGTATGTTTTTCTTTGGAAAAAGGCCCAAGCTTAATATAAAATGCAAAATCTGTGGAGATGAACTTGAACTTTGCAGACGGTGAAGAATTGTGGCCTTGAGGTGCCAAGGCTGTGGAAAATTCTTCTCCATAAGGGATTATGCGGATGAAATGACTGATGAACTGGCCGAACTTTTGGCCTTTACACGGGTTGATAGGATCTAATGAACAAGTCTATGGACAGGAACAATGTCAATATCCCTTTTTATATGAGGAAGTTCCTCGTATAAAACGTCAAAGGTATTCTTTAAAGGGTGTCCAATTGCGATAACTTCGCCTTTTTTCTTGGACAAGATCATAAGCCTTTTAATTTGTTGGTATATTTTTTTCTTAGAAAAACTATGATCCAAAAAAACCGTCCTTTGGGCACACGGGAGGCCCATTTTCTTAGCAACTGCGTAAGCAACAGTATCCTTTGTGGTGCGACTGTCCACAAAAAAAAGCCCCTCTTCCTTTAAGAAGGCAAGTACTATTTGCATCTTTTCCTTATCCTTTGTAAATGCAGAACCCATGTGATTATTGACACCTTTAGCATATGGAACAGCCAAAAGATCCTTCTTTATAGTAGCAATTATCTCGTCAAATCCCATATCCAGAGTCAAAACCCCTGGTCCAGGGTTCAGTCCTTTATTTTCAGGCTCCATTGGTAGATGAACCAGGACGTCGTGTCCTGTTCTTGACGCCTCCTTTGCAAGTAGCTTGGTAAAAGGGGCAAAGGGCAAAAAGGCAACGGATATGTTCGGGTCAATCTCTAAAAATCGCCTGTCCATTGAAAGATCATAGCCCATGTCATCAATAATGATTGCCACCTTTGGCCTTTGAACTATCTTTTTTTTCTTAAACTGTGGCGGGGTTTCAGGGGCTTTTGAAAATTCTTCAAGGGGTGGACGATCTGGCTTAATACCCTTTGGATAAGGAAGCAAATACAAAAGGGCAAGGGGCAGGGCTACAATGGCAAGAAGAATAATCCTTAAGGCAAGGCCTGCAAATCTTCTGGAACCTTGGCTCTTCTTAGCCTTCCGGCCTTGCCTCTTCTTTGCCACGCCCTTAAATGAGGAAAAAGAATATCAATTAATTTTTAACCTTCATTTTCTCAAAAATGGAAAAGGCCTTTAAAATTCTAAGGGCTTCCCTTAGTTGATTGTCTTTTTTAAGAAGCTTTTCAACATCCTTTGAAGCCTTAGACTTGTTCTGTCCATTACCCTCTTTATTCTTTTGCTTGCCCTCGCCGTCACCCTTTAAATGGCCTTCAAGGTCCTTTTCTTTTAGGAAATGAAAAACATCCTCTTCGGTCTTCTGCTTTTTCTCTGGAATGATGAAGGGCACAATTATATCTGGGGTGATGCCCTTTGCCTGAATGGACCTTCCACTTGGAGTATAATAACGAGCTGTGGTAAGTCTTATGGCTGCACCACCTTCAAGGGGAATTATTGTCTGGACAGACCCTTTTCCAAAGGTCTGGGTCCCCACAATTATTGCCCTTTTATTATCCTGTAATGCCCCTGCGACAATCTCTGAAGCACTAGCACTACCTCCATTTACAAGCACAACAAGTGGGTAATCGTGATGATCAATATTTGGTTTAGCTGTAAACCTCATCCTTTGATCCATAAGCCTTCCATCAGTATATACTATGAGACCAGACTCCAAAAATTCGTCACTCACCTTAACTGCCTGATCCAAAAGCCCGCCTGGATTGTTTCTCAAATCAAGGACGAGGCCCTTAAGTCCCTTTTTATCTTCCAGCTTTTTTAGAGCCTTTCTGAGTTCATCACCTGTTTTGGCCTGGAAATTGGAAATACGGACATATCCATAACCGTCTTCGAGAATCTTTGAACGGACACTTCTAATGGGAATGACATCTCTTGTGATGGTTATGTCCTTAAGTTTATTCCAGCCCTGCCTGTAGATGGATATTGTAACCTTGGTCCCCTTTGGACCTCTTAAAAGCTTAACAGCCTGGATCAAGGTCATATTCTTTGTGCTCTTACCATTTATCTTTAATATCTTATCATTGGCCCGAATTCCGGCTCTGAAGGCAGGCGTACCTTCAATGGGTGAAACTACGGTTAAGACACCATCCTTTATGGTTATCTCAATTCCAATACCAGTAAACTTACCCTTTGTCTCCACCTGTAATTCTTTAAAATCCTCTGGTTTCATAAAGGCAGAATGAGGGTCGAGGGAACTTAACATGCCTTGAATGGCACCATATATCAACTTTTTTGCGGTGACTGGTTCTACATAATTTCTTTCTACCAAATCAAGGACCTGGGAAAAGAGCTTTAGCTGATGATAGGTTGAATCATCTTCTTCATTGGCTATCGCAATACCGAAGGGTTTAATTTCAATATTTATGAAAACAAAAGCTGCCACAAAAAAAATTGCCAGAAGATATAAAATAGACTGCTTTCTAGTAAGTTTCATCTTTGTACCTCTTTTTGGAATTGCAAACCAGCACCCCGGATGGGAAGCTACATATATTTAATCTATCTATACACTATTTCAATACCTCTTAGGTCAAACCATGATATTGTCTTAAGCTGACGACCATCTTTTCTTATTTCAATATAAACTCCCTCATTTACCCAAGGGCCTCCTCCTGAAAGGCCTATTACCTCGCCTTCAGCAATATCTTCTCCAACATTTTTTGTAAAATTTTGCCCTTGGGCAATTAAACTCATATAACCAGAACCGTGATCTACAATAAAAACCTTACCATAGCCTGGAAGTGAATCATTATAAACCACCTTCCCATCGAAGATGGCTCTTATTTGGCTACCCCAAGGAGATTCAACTACCAATCCTCTAAAGGCATTCTTATTTTTAAACAAAATGACTTTCCCTTGAACTGGTAGATTCAAACGGCCCTTTTGGGCTGAAAATGAAAACTGATCTTCCTTACTTTGTTGTTTTACTGCTGCAGCTTCTGCTTGAGCCTTTAAAGTCAGCTCGTCAATTACCCTTTTAAGCTTTCTTTTTGCCTTCATAAGCTGGGCAATCATACGTTGATAACGCCTTTTTTGCCCTTTAAGACTCTCAAGATATTTTCTTTTCTCTTTCTTTCTCTCTTCTAAAAGATGGGCCTCCTTTTCAAGCCTTTTGGTCATGGCCTTTAAAAGAATTTGTCTCTCTCTAAGTTCTTTTTCTTTTTTTGATAGTACCCTAAGAGCTCTAACATACTCTTTCCTTTTTTTAGAATCCTCATCTAAAATAAGCTTCAAATACTGCCTTCTTGCCAAAAGACCTGGCAACGACTCAGATTCAAAAAGGATATTAAGAAAACCAATCTCACCAAGTTGTCTGTATGCATTAAGCCTCATTTCAATAAAGTGTTTAAGGGAAGAAACCTCCTTTTTAATTTGAGAAAGCTCTTTTTTTGTCTCTTCAAGTGAAAGTTCTGCTTCGGTCCACTCCCTTTTGGCCTTGTCAAGGCTTTCCCACTGTAAGGCTATATTTTTATCAAGTTTTTCAAGCTCTGAGAGCACATCCTCTTCTAGCCTTTCCACCCTTCTTTTTTTTCTAACCTTTGCCTTTAAGGAACTTTCTAGTTGCTCCATCTTTTTCTGATGGATCTCTAATTCTTGGTTAATAATATTGGTTTGGGAAAAAGATGGACTGGGAAATAAAAAAATAAGAAACGAGAATATGAAAATAGATACCTTTTTCATTAGAGTTTCAAAAACCTCCTGAGGGCCATGGCAGTTCCGAGCGTGCAAAAAAGGCCGCTTACAACCACTATTGATATGATGTTTTCTGCTGGCAAAAATTGTAAATGAAGACTTTCCCAAAAACTGCTGTTCCCAAAGGCCTTTATCAGATAACTATAGGCCAAAAAGGCAAGGACCACAGCAGCTCCAGAACCCAAAAGCCCTTGTAACAGAGAAGCCACTAAATAAGGCCCCATAATGAAACCATTTGTTGCTCCAACAAGTCTCATAATTTCAATTTCATCCTGTCTTGCATAGACGGTCAATTTGATAGTATTTGACACCACAAAAGCAGCCGTAACTAAAAGTAAGGCCGCACAAAAAATAAGGGCAGTCCGAACCATCTTTGAGAAATTCTCAAGCCTATCTACCCACTCCTTCCCATATTGAACCTTGTCAACCTCATTCCATTTAGAAATCTCTTTTGCTATTTCTTTGACCCTGTTGGGGTTATAAAGGGCCTTATCTATCTGAATCTCAAAGGCAGGAGGCAAAAATGTTGGGTCAACCCCTGCAAGTATCTCCCTTTCATTGGAAAAATATCTCTCTAGTCTCTTAAAGGCATCCTCAGAGGATACAAACTTTACTTCTTTTATACCCTTAATACTAACAATCTTCTGATAAAGAACTGGGACTTTTTCCTGTGAAACATCTTTTTTTAGATATACAATTATGGCCAGCTCTTTCCCAAAATGGTCTGCTATCCTCTGAAGGTTAATAGAAAACAGATTAAAAAAAACAAAGATCAGACAAGTCAACACCACCACCAAGGTAGTCATCAAATGGGTGACTAAATTTTGCCTAATATCACGAAAGGCCCGTTTTAAGATTATTCCAAAAGGCATAATTAATCTTCCTTTATCTTTCCGTTTTCTAAAAGGATTACCCTTCTGTGGGTGTTTCTGAAAAGAGTTTCGTCATGGGTGGCAAAGACAATTGTTGCCCCTCTGGCGTTGAGCTCATCCATAAGGGCCACGACTTCCCTTGTCCTTTTTCTGTCCAAATTCCCGGTTGGCTCGTCGGCCAAAATAATTGGAGGACGATTAACAACAGCCCTTGCAATGGCCACCCTTTGCTGCTCCCCACCTGAAAGCTGAATAACTTTGCGATAAAGCTTATCTCCTAGACCCACTCCCTCAATCACCTGTTTTACCCTTTTTGTCAATTGCTCTCGTTTAAAACCTAAGACTTCTAATGAAAGGGCTACATTTTCAAAAACACTTCTATTGTGAAGAAGCTTAAAGTCCTGAAAAATCACCCCGATTTTCCTTCGCAACTGGGGGATCTGAGACCTTGATAGGCCTGAAAGATCAAGACCTTCAATATTTATTGATCCACTAGTAGGTCTTTCTGCCAGATACAGGAGCTTTAAGAGCGTGCTTTTCCCTGCACCACTTGGACCGGTCAAAAAGACAAACTCTCCCTTAGAAATTTTTAGATCCACTTCATCTAGTGCTAAAATGTCCCTTGCATATCTTTTGGATACTTTCTTGAGTTCTATAATTGGCTGTTCTGTACCTATCATTGCTTCCTCATCTTTTGTGCAACTTTATCCGATAAAAGATAATGACATACAATTGATAAAAAATCATGGACGTTTTATGCAAAATTGGCACCAATAAAGGAGGCATTTTTGAATAAATGGCCAAAATAGATGCATTCTTTAAACTTTTACATGAAAAGGGTGGGTCGGACCTTCATATGGTTGCTGGTTCTCCGCCAGTAATAAGAATCAGAGGGGATATCCAGCGGGTAAAATACAAGGTTCTGGACAATGACGAATTAAAGTCCATGCTCTATGAAATAGCCCCTGAAGATAAAATAAAACAGTTTGAGGAAACAGGAGATGTTGACTTTGGTTATGAGGTCCCTGGACTTGCACGTTATCGTGCCAATTACTTCATGCAAAAAAATGGAGTTGGTGCAGTCTTTAGGGAAATTCCCAGCAAGATTCTATCTGCAGAGCAGCTTGGACTTCCAGAGGTAATGACCAAGCTTGCCATGCTTCCAAGAGGACTTGTTTTAGTAACAGGGCCTACAGGAAGTGGTAAGTCCACAACCCTTGCGGCCATTTTGGATCATGCCAATAGAAACAGGAAGGACCACATCATCACCATTGAGGATCCCATTGAATTTGTCCATGAACACAAGGGATGTCTTGTCAATCACAGGGAGGTCGGTACCCATACTAAATCATTCAGTGCAGCACTTAGAGGGGCCCTTCGTGAAGACCCTGATATTATACTTGTTGGTGAAATGAGGGACCTTGAAACCATTTCCCTTGCCATTGAAGCAGCCATGACCGGTCATCTGGTCATGGGGACCCTGCATACAATCAGTGCCCACAAAACCGTTGATAGAATTATAGAGATATTCCCTACCCATCAACAGCCGCAGGTTCGAGCAACACTTGCAGATGCCATAAGGGCTGTCATTTCACAAACCATGTTTAAAAGAATTGACATTCCAGGAAGGTGTGTGGCCTTTGAAATCATGATTGCAACCCCTGCAGTAAGAAATCTCATAAGGGAAGGCAAGACCTTTCAAATACCTTCAATTATGCAGACAGGGAAAAAATATGGGATGCAGACCCTTGATGACGCCATAATGGAACTTTTGCAAAAGGGCTGGATTGATCCAGATGAGGCCTACGCCAAATGTAATGAAAAGGCGAAATTTAAACCCTTTGCCAGAAGCGCACCAGCTGACTTTACAGAGGTAGCATAGCCATGAGACGAGCTGAGCTAAATGAAATCATCCAGGAAATGCTTACATCTCATCCTAGAATTTCAGACCTAAATTTCACAGTAGGACGTCCCTGCCAAGTTGCTGCCGATGGCAAACTTCATCTTTCAGGTCCTGAGCTTTTTACAAAAAATCTTGTCCCCTATCAGACCGAACAATTGGCCCTCGGTCTTATAGACAACGATAGAAGGCTTTTAGCAGACCTTTTTAGGCACGGTTCCTGTGACTTTTCATATCAAATAGATGATGGGACCCGCTTTCGTGTAAATGTATTTTCCCAAAAAGGGGCCTATAGCATTGTAATGAGACGCCTTGAAAGCAAGGTACCCTCCATTGATGAGCTCGGTCTTCCTGATTGCTTCAAAAAGATGGCCAGAGAAAAAAATGGCATCATCCTTTTTACTGGAGCCACTGGAACTGGTAAAACCACATCCCTTGCGGCAATACTGAATGAAATCAACCGAATGGAACCTGTACACGTGATTACCCTGGAAGACCCCGTTGAATATGTTCATACTTCTGTAAAGGCCACTTTTAACCAAAGAGAACTTGGACAGGATTTTGACACTTTTGCCAATGGTCTAAGGGCTGCCCTAAGACAAGCCCCCCATGTAATTCTTGTTGGTGAAATAAGGGATAGAGAGACCATGGAAATAGCACTAAATGCCTCAGAAACAGGGCATCTGGTATTTAGTACCCTTCATACAGTAAGCGCCGGACACACTATTAACAGAATACTTGGAATGTTCACTACCGAAGAAGAAAGACAGATTCGATTTAGACTTGCAGATTCCCTCAGATGGATTGTTGGACAGCGGCTGCTACCAAAGAAACAGGGGGGGAGAATTGCTGTTTTTGAAATTCTTCAGAACAATGTAAGGGTTAAAGACAGCATTCTTCACGGTGAAAGGGAAGGAAAGACCTTTTACGAAATCATAGAATCAGGCGTTGCCTTTGACATGAAGACCTTTGATCAACATATTGTAGAGATATTTAAAGAAGGCCTAATAGATGAAGAAACAGCCCTTGCCTATGCAAGTAATCGATCCAAGGTCCGTCAAGGAATTGACAAAATAAAAGCGGCAAGAGGCGAAGAGACGTCAGATATTGGCTCTCTTGAGATAGAAGATGAATTCACCTTCAAGGCATATTAAAGGATTTTGCCATGGAAATTATTTGTAGCCAATGTAACAAAAAATACTCTATAGACGAAAGAAAACTCCCACAAAATGGGAAGGTATATGTAAGATGTGTATCATGTAACAACAAGATCGAAATCAACATTGGCGGTTTAGAAACCATTTCTAGTAATTCATCTGGATATTCAAAAAGACCCCTTGAATTTTTTGACTCTGATAAAAAGACAGCTCTTATTTATTGTAAGGAGCCTCAAGCCCTAGTAGAGATACAAAAGCAATTAAAAACGCTGGATTTTCATTCTATTGAAATAAAAAATGTCGAGGATATAAAACATTACTTCAGATTTAACACCTTTGATTTGGTCTTGCTGTATCAACACGCCCCTGATATGGACCAGGATCTTAAGGAAGTCCTTTTTTTCATACACAATATGCAACCTAGTATTAGAAGAAGATGTCTAGTGCTCTACTGCTATCTTGGTGGTAACCGTTATGACCTTTTTGATGCATTTTCAAGGGGAGTAGATAGATGCATAAATCCTATGGATATAAGAACCTTTACCAAGATTGTTCCGGAGCTTTTGAATGAAAAAGACGCCAACTACAAAATATTTTTTAAGTGCAAGGAACGTGTTGAAGAAGGACTTATCATTTAACTAAATTCCTTCATATATGGCCTTGTCATAAGCCTTTAATATGTCTGCCCTGGTAATCAAACCCCTTGGCCTTTTTTCCTTTGTCCTGTCCGAAAGGACCACGAGTTCGTCGGTCTTTTCTTCTGCCATTTTTTTAAGGGCAGTAGCCAATGAATTCCACGGATAAATTATGGGCCTTGATTCCACAAGGTCCTTGACCTTTACCTTTGCATCCAATCCCTCAAAGGTCACTGCATGTCTAACTGCTTGTGCATGGACAACACCTTTATAACTCCCATTTTTATCAACTACAACAAAGGAAGAGGCTGGAAACTTTGACATGTAGGCCACAAGTTCCCTCAAGCTCCAGTCCTCTGG
The DNA here is from genome assembly GCA_015489315.1 of Deltaproteobacteria bacterium. Classification (GTDB taxonomy): domain Bacteria; phylum Desulfobacterota; class Dissulfuribacteria; order Dissulfuribacterales; family QOAL01; genus JAADCZ01. The sequence continues at coordinate 60,876 of WFZZ01000138.1, forward strand.
AATTGGCTCTGGCTGACCTTCTTTTATGCGCCCTAGTATTTCATGGACCGTAAGTCTTGCCAGAATGCCGAGTAAAAAATCTCCATGATGAATTGGCGTGTCAAAGCGAGTGGTAAGCTGTTTTTCATAGATTCCCTTTTTCCCCTTTAAAAGAAAGGCCAAGGTGGAAACCCACACCGATGGTAAAAGGAGCGCATAATTTCCAGTCATCTCACTAACCATAATTACTGTAGAAAAGGGGGTGCTGGCAGCAGAGGCAAAAAAACCAGCCATGCCCACAATGACATAGGCCTCAGGATGAGGGACAAGGGTTGGCATAAATTTTTTTAGCATAAGGCCTACAGCGCCACCTAGGGTTCCGCCAATTACCACAGAAGGACCAAACACACCACCGCTTCCACCTGAACCAATGCTAAATGCAGTGGCAAAAACCTTCCCCAATGATATCAAAAGAAGCGTTGCAACTGTAAGTTTTCCAATAAAGGCCTGCTGTAACACGCCGTAACCCGTATAAATTGCTCCTGGAAGAAAATAGCCTATCACACCTGTCAAAAAACCACCAATGGCTGGCTTTAAGTGGTTTGTAACAGGCAACTTTAAAAAAAGATCCCTAATATAGTAAAAGGAATGAGCATAAAACCTGGCAGCATAAGCCACTGCAATGGCAAGGATAGTATATGGCAGAATTTCTCCTGCATAGTCAAACTCATAATTAGGGGTAATAAAAAGGGTCCCAAAACCAAAGAACAGAGAAAAGACGCAATAGGCAATTACTGAAGTAATGGCCGACGGGACAAGAAGTTCATATTCCATGTCTATGTCACGATAAAGAATTTCTGCCGCAAAGATTGCCCCTGCCAGTGGCGCATGGAATATTGAACCAATACCTGCACTCATTCCTGCCATCATAAGTATGCGCCGTTCCTGGGTGCTTAAATGAAGCTTTTGGGCAATTACTGATCCAAAACCAGCTCCTATCTGGGCTATTGGACCTTCACGTCCACCTGATCCACCTGATCCAATGGTTATGGCTGAAGCAATCGTTTTAATCAAAGGTATCCTTGCACGAATCCTTGCATCCTTAAAGTGATAACTTTCAAGGGCTGCATCTGTTCCATGACCTTCTGCCTCAGGTGCAAAGGTATATATTAGCCATCCAGAGATAAGACCTCCTAGGGTAGGAACAACAAGTAACATCCATCTGATAAATGATTGGGTGGTAGGTGCAAAAAGAGAATGTTCACCTCCAGGTTCCTGTGGCCTATAACCTGCCATTGCATCAAGAAAGATGTGATGGGCAAAATCAAGGGCCACAAAAAAGACTACGGAACCAAGTCCTGCAATAATTCCTGTAGGGATTGCTAAAAGAAGTAGTCTTCTTAATTGGAGCCATTTCCTAATATTTTTTATGACGTTTTTCCTGATTTGGACTATCATATTGAATACCCTGTAATAATTGCTGTATTTTATCCCAGTATTTTTTGGAAGTAAAACAATGATCCATGTGGTAGGTTTTAATTATTTTTTCACAAGCAAGGACCTTGAAAAAATACTTTCCAAATCAAAGAAGATATTTTGCACTAAAAGATTTTGGCCTCATTTCCAACACCATTCTGAAAAACTCGCCAACCTTGTTCCCATTGAAGATGCAATAAAAACAATAAAAAATGACAGCAACTCAACCTACACCATTATAGCCTCAGGAGATCCACTTTTTTTTGGCATTGGCAAAAGGCTACTAAAAGAATTTTATGAAAAAGACCTTTTCTTTCATCCAGCCTTGACCACTGTCCAGCTTGTTTCTTCTAGATTCAAAATCCCTTGGGATGATATGAAAGTCATCAGCCTTCATGGCCGAAATAGAACATTAATGCCCCTAATTAAAAAGATATTAAAAGATTCTCCTTTTAAGGTTGGGGTCTTTACAGACAATGAGTTCACGCCTGATTTCATCTGCAGGTCTCTTTTAAAAATTGGCCTTTGCTCTGCAAGGGTTTTGGTGGCACAAGATATCGGAGGCGAAAATGAGGCATTTTTTGACCTAGATATAAAAGAAGCAGCAGAAATTTCCTTTCATCCACTAAACTTCATGATTCTTACGGGGGAGCATAATAGAAACAGGCTTGGCTTAGGACTTCCTGATGACTTTTTCCTCCACGAAAGGGGACTGATTACCAAATCACCTATAAGGACCATCTGTCTGTCAAAATTAAACCTGCCAGAACAAGGGGTCCTTTGGGATATTGGCGCAGGAAGCGGTTCTATTTCCATTGAAGCATCCTTAATGAAACCAGGGCTAAACATCTTTTCTGTTGAAAAAGATGAAAAACGCATATCTTTAATAGAAAAAAACCGCGAAAAGACCCTTTCCCTTAACATTGAAATAAATAAAAATGAAGCACCTGAAGGGCTAGATTATCTTCCTAATCCAGATCGCATTTTTGTAGGCGGAGGCCTTAGTAAACAGGGGTTACTTGAATATCTTATTAAGAGGTTAAAAAAAGATGGCATTCTTGTGGCAACTACAATTCTGCTAGAGAGTCTAAACAGGCTCTTAGAATTTTGTGAAAGAAAGGGGCTTAAGTTTCACGCCCAACAAATTGAAATTAGAGAAATCTCTCCCCTTGGCAAGGGCCATATGGCAAAATCTTCAAACCCTATAACCGTCTTTACCATTTATAAA
>WFZZ01000139.1 GCA_015489315.1 Deltaproteobacteria bacterium
TAGTCAGGAGACAAGATGACAGAAATAGATAAAAAGGAAAATATAATTCATCCTACTGCTGTCCTCGAAAAAGGCTGTAAGATTGGAAAAAATATAAAAATTGGGCCCTATGCCATAATTGGAAAGGATGTGGTAATTGGAGATAACTGTACTATTGGTCCCCATGTTGTCATAGAGGGTAAGACTACGATTGGCAATTTCTGCCAGATATTTCAGTTTGCTTCCATTGGGGCTGCCCCTCAGGATATTACCTATAAGGGCGAAGAGACAGCGGTAGAGATAGGGGATTACACCATTGTTCGAGAAAGTGTTACAATCCACAGAGGCACTCAAAAGGGAGGAGGAGTAACAAGGATTGGAAAGTGTTGTATGATAATGGCCTACTGCCATATTGCCCATGACTGCAAGCTTGGAGAGGGTGTAATAATGGCAAATGTGGCCACCCTCGGAGGGCATGTGGAAATAGGAGACCATGCAGTGATTGGGGGTCTTTGTGCGATTCACCAATTTTGCCGTATAGGTGCATATTCCTTTATGGGTGGCATGTCTGGAACAAATAAGGATATCCCCCCTTTTTGTAAATATCAGGGCCAAAGGTCAAATCTTTTTGGTATTAATGTCGTAGGGTTAAAAAGGGCAGGCTTTAGCAAGGAGACCATTGAGGCCTTAAGAGAAGCGTATAGAATCGTATTTAAAAAGGCCCCGACAATTACAGAGGGCCTTGATTTGGCAGATAAAGCCTTTCCACACTCCAAAGAGGTAAAAGAGTTCACTTCCTTTATAAGGGCGTCAAAGCGCGGTGTTCCAGCAGGAGAATGATTGAAAGGGACATAGAGCTTCCTGAGGTAATAGGCCTTGTTTCAGGCGGTAGAAGGTTCCCCATACTTTGTGCAAAAAGAGCAAGGGAAAAGGGCCATAAGGTCTTTGCCATTTGTCACAGGGGTGAGACCTTAAAGGAGCTTGAAGAATATTGCCATAAGGTAAAGTGGATTCACCTTGGTCAGCTTGGAAAAATTATCTCCTTTTTTAAGAAAAATCAGGTTTCCCACTGTTTTTTTGCTGGAACCATTGATAAAAAAAGACTTTTTATTGATATAAGGCCTGACATCCGGGCCCTTAATCTCTGGAGAAAGATGAAAGGGCACCTGGATGACGGGATTCTAAGGGCCTTTGCAAAGGAGCTTGAATCCGAAGGTATAGAGGTCATATCTCCGACTTTGATTCTTGATGACATATTGTTCCCTGAAGGACTCCTTACTAAAAGAAGACCTTCCAAAGAAGAATTTGAAGACATATCCTTTGGTCTTGAGATAGCAAGAAAGATTGGAAGCCTTGATATCGGCCAGTGCGTGGTGGTAAAAGACAAGGTGGTCCTTGCAGTTGAGGCCATTGAAGGGACAGATGAGACAATCAAAAGAGGAGGAATTCTTTCAAGGGGCGGTGCTATTGTAGTAAAGGTCTGTAAACCAAATCAGGATACAAGGTTTGACCTTCCTGCCGTTGGAAAGACCACCATAGAAACCATGAAATCTGTAGGTGCAAAGGTTTTGGCAGTTGAGGCCCAAAGGGCCCTTTTTTTTGAAAAAGAAGAGGCAATAAAACTGGCAAATGAAGCCGGAATTGCCATATTGGGGATTAGCTAATGAAAGTAGCAGTTATCGGGACAGGCTACCTTGGAAGGTTCCACGCCCAAAAATACGCCAATATGGAAGACGTGGATCTGGTAGGGGTAGTGGATATCGATGAAGAAAGGGCGAATACTGTTGCCAGGGAAACAAATACAATCCCTTATACTAGGATTTCGGACGTTATAGAAAAGATAGATGCTGCATCAATTGTTGTGCCAACAAGCATCCACTATGAGGTGGCTAAGAGACTTTTAGAGGCAGGTATCCATATATTGCTTGAAAAGCCCATGACCACCACTGCTCAGGAGGCAGAGGAACTTATTTCCATCTCTAGGGAAAAGGGGCTTATAATTCAGGTCGGGCACCTTGAACGGTACAATCCAGCCATTGTGACCCTAGAAGAAAGAGTCACAAACCCGGTCTTTATCGAGGCCCACCGGCTTAGTGGTTTTAAGGGGAGGGCCATTGATGTAGATGTGGTGCTTGATCTTATGATCCATGACATAGACATTTGTCTGGCAATAGTCCATAGCGAAGTAAAAGAGATTCGTGCTGCAGGCGTTCCAGTTCTTACTCCAAAGGTGGATATAGCCAATGTTAGGATAATATTTGAAAATGGCTGCACTGCAAATCTTACAGCAAGTCGCATATCCCTTACAGATTTAAGAAGGGTCAGGGTCTTTCAACCCGGCTGTTATATCTCGGCAGATTGTAGTCAGAAAAATAATCTGATCGTCCTGGCAGATAGAACCTCCAAGGATTTTCAAAAATCCATACGACCTGAATTTATAAATCATAATGACTTGGATATCCTTGATCTTGAGTTACGTGATTTCATAAAGAATGTGAGACAAGGCCTAAAACCCAAGGTCGATGGTGAGGCAGGTCTCAGGGCCTTGAGGCTTGCTCTAGAAATAAACAAAGCTATTTACGATTCTTTGAGGTCCTCTGATCTCGTTAAGGATTTTTGATGTCCTTTTTTGTAAAAAAGGGGATAATAAGTAGGGGTTCTTATCTAATTAATGTCTAAATCATCTCCTAGAATTTTTGTAATTGCTGGTGAGGCCTCTGGTGACCTTCATGGCTCAAATCTTATAAACGAAATAAAAAAAAGACGACCAGAGATTGATATTTGGGCAGTGGGAGGGGAAAAGATGGCAATGGCCGGGGCAAATATCCTTATACCCAGCCAAAGCCTTTCGGTAGTGGGGATTCTAGAGGTATTTTCCCATACGGGCCCAATTCTTTCGTCTTTTTTTAAGGTCAGGAAATGGCTTCGGGAAAACAGGCCTGACCTTTTGATTCTTATAGATTTTCCAGAATTCAATCTTTTAATGGCAAAATTCGCCAAGGGACTAGGGATAAAGGTCTTTTACTACATAAGCCCTCAGCTTTGGGCATGGAGGCAGGGAAGGGTAAAAAAGATAAAAAGATATGTGGATAAGATGGCAGTAATTCTTCCCTTTGAAAAGGAGTTTTACAGCCGTTTTGGCATAAATGTGGAATATGTTGGGCATCCCCTTTTGGACTTTCTTAAAAATAAAGAGGAATATTTAAAGGGTGTTGTATTTGATAACAAAAAGACACTAATTGGGCTTCTTCCTGGAAGCAGAAAGAGGGAAATAGAGACTCTTTTACCGGTGATGTTAAAGGCTTCTGTGGAACTGTCAAAAAGATTTAAAGACTTGCAGTTTATCCTGCCAATGGCACCAGGCTTATCAAGGGAGATAAAGGATTTTATTAAAAAAAAGGTTGAAGAGACCTCTAGACTAATTGATCTTAAGGCAGAAGAAGGAATTACTTACCAGGTGCTTTCAAATGCAAGGTTTTCAATTGTGGCCTCTGGAACGGTAACACTTGAGGCAGCAATTCTGGATTGTCCCATAATCGTGGTTTATAAGGTTTCAAGGGTAAATACCTTTATAGGAAAACTGATTATAAGGGTTCCATTTGTAAGCCTTGTTAATCTCATTGCCGGAAAGGAGATAGTTCCTGAGCTTTTACAGGAAAAGTGCAATGAAAAAGAGATAATAAAGGCCTCAAGAGACCTTTTAAAAAATGACAACAGACTTTCTGAAATAAAAAAGGGACTTAAGGATGTTAGAAATATGCTTGGTGAATGCGGAGCCTCAAAAAGGGCAGCAGAAGCGGCCCTTGCCCTAATTGGCTAGCTTAGACCTCCATCATTTTTTCGATTCGATCAAGTATCCTTTCTGAGACCTCATCCTTTGATAGAAGTGGAAGTTCTTCAACATTTTCTTCAGAGTCTATTAGATAGACTTTGTTGGTGTCATAATCAAAGCCAGAACCCTCTTCAGTAACATTATTTGCAACTATCAGATCAAGCCCTTTTTTCTCAAGTTTTTTAAAGCAGTTTTCAATGAGGTTTTCCGTCTCGGCGCAAAAGCCCACCACAATCTGCCCTGGCCTTTTATTTTTCCCAATTTCAAAAAGGATATCAGTTGTCTTTTTAAGTAAAAGACTTATTTCCTCATCTCCTTTTTTGATCTTATTTTTGAATACATTGATAGGTGTATAGTCGGCCACTGCTGCAGCCATAATAATGATATCCATCTTGGGGGAAAGGGATAAGACCTCATCAGCCATTTGAGAGGCTGTCTCAACCCTTTTTACAGATAAAAAGGGTGGTGGCTCAACCTTTGTGGGGCCAAGGATAAGTTCCACCTTTCCCCCTCTAAGGGCAGAAGCCCTAGCAAGACTTATCCCCATTTTTCCTGAGGACCTATTGGATATAAATCTAATTGGATCAACTGGTTCCCTAGTAGGGCCTGCGGTTATGAGTATTTCTTTTCTTTTTAGGCCTTTGGGCCAAAGGGTTTTCATAACGTGAAATAAGAATGTTTCAAAACCGACCAATCTTCCCTTACCCTCTTCTCCACAAACAACCTTTCCAACTTGAGGCTCTATCACCTTATAGCCCATGTCTCTTAAGGCCTTAATGTTTTTTTGGGTAGCAGGGTGAGAAAACATGTTGGGATTCATGGATGGAAAAAAGAGCCTGGGGCCATTAAAGGAGAGAAGAACAGTGGATAAAAAATCATCTGCGATCCCTACAGCAGCCTTTGCAATAATATTTGCAGTAGCTGGAAGGACAACAAGGCAGTCTGCCCATCTTGAAAGTTCGATATGGAGGATGGGAGAGTGATTTTTTTCATCAAAAAGTCTAGTCTCGCATTTGTTGTTGGAAAGGGCAGAAAATGTCAAGGGTCCTACAAATTGTTCTCCGTTTTCAGTTAGAATTACCTTTACATCTCCCCCTAACTTTACAAGTTCTCTTACATATTCAGCAGCCTTAAAGGCAGCTATTCCACCTCCAACACCAAAAAGTATCCTTTTTCCAGTTAAAGGTTTATATACATGTTCTTTCATTAGGGCCTCCAAAAGTTCAAAAATAAGTGCTACTTATGAATAGTATCAGCCTTCAAATACTATCAATTCCTCCATTGGCCTTCTCCTTGATTTTTGATCCTTTCTGGCAGGATATCCTAGGGCAATAACTGCCATAAGCTCAAGGTCATCTCCCAGCCCTAGAAGTTCTCTTATCTCTTTGTCACTTTTAATTATCTCTCCAAGCCATACTGCACCTAATCCAAGGCTATGTGCTGCAAGAAGCATATTTTCTAGACATGCCCCAATGGCCTGATGGTCTTTAGTTGAATGATACATTGCATTTTTATCAATGAATACAGGGAGGAGTGCCTTTGCTCCCTTAATGATTCTTGAGTATTTTGTAAGGGACTCAAAGCGTTTTTTTAATTCTTTATTAGTGACAATGGCAAAGCGCCAAGGCTGGTTATTTAATCCTGATGGTGCCCACATACCGGCTTTTATAATTTCTTTAATTAGCTCTAATGGAACCTCTTCCTCTGTGTATTCCCTTATGCTTCTCCTTGAATAGATGGCATCTAGTACAGGATTCATTTAGATACTCCTTTTTATATCTTTTTTATCATGAGTACTTATTCGATTTACTGAAAGGCTCAAATCATCGATAAGTAGGTTATAAGGTCTATAAAAGTAGCTACAATTTTTGATCTTTTGTAAAATTTTTGTTTCAAAAAGTTAACCAATTATGTTATTTGGATAAATATTTTAAGGGGATTTTTACGGGAAGGAAACACAAAAATAAAGGGACATTAATAAATTTTAAGGTCTTTTGTTTTTATTCATATCTAATCTTATTTATCCTATTTACTATTTTTTTCTTTCCATGTCTTTCCTTTTCTTCAAACCAAAAAATCGAAAGTCTTCTTTCTATGGATCTGGAAGACCTTATGAATGTGGAGGTAACCTCTGCCTTTAAAAAGACTCAGAATGTAAAAGATGTGCCTGCTGCCATTTACGTCATAACTTCAGAGGATATTAGGCATTCTGGTGCAACTAGTATTCCTGAGCTTTTAAGAATGGTCCCTGGGGTAAATGTTGCCAAAATTGATAATGGGAACTGGGCAATTTCAATTAGGGGTTTTAACGGCCTTTTTTCAGATAAGTTACTGGTCTTAATGGATGGAAGAACACTTTATGATCCTCTTTTTTCAGGGGTGTTTTGGGACGCCCAGGATACTGTTTTAGAAGATATAGATAGGATTGAGGTGATTAGAGGGCCAGGTGCAAGTACTTGGGGAACTAACGCAGTTAATGGAGTCATCAATATAATTACTAAAGAGGCATCAAAGACCAAGGGGGGACTTTTCAGTGCAACATCTGGGAATCAGGAAAGGTTTATAGGCGTTGCAAGATATGGATTTAAAATAGGGGAATTGGGAGCAGCACGTCTTTATGTAAAGCATTTTACCCGTCATCAACAAAAAGATCACGATGGAGCTACTGCGTGGGACGATTGGTCCATGGATCGGGCGGGTATGAGAACTGATCTATCATTTAATAACTCAAAGGTTTCCATAAAGGGTGAAATATATACTGGTAAAGGAACCACTAAATTGAGTGGTTTTATGAAAAAAAGTAATCAGATAGTTCATCTGAGACCAGATATACCACTTTCAGGCGGCTATATAATTTCGGACTTTTCCTACGATTTTTCTAAAAAGATAAATCTTTCTCTACGCTTTTATTATGATCGAACTGAAAGAAAATATTCTGGTGTGGCCTCAGAGACTAGGGACACACTGGATTTTGAGTTCCAAAATAATCTTAAGCCCTTTGAGTTTATGGATTTTATCTGGGGGGCACTTTATAGAAATACCCGAGATGAGATACCCATGGTTCACGGTACAGCATTTGGTGCATTTATTCCCCATTCTAGGAGCGATGATCTTTTCAGCCTTTTCTTTCAAAATGAATTTAGGCTTTTTGATGAAAAATTACATCTTTTAGCAGGAGTACGCCTAGATCACTATAACTATTCTGGCCTTGAAGTACAGCCAACATTTAGAGCACTTTATGCCTTTTCGGACAAACAGGATCTATGGTTTTCAGTTTCAAGGGCGCTAAGGAGTCCAAGTCGATACAATCGAGATGCGATTTGGATTATAGAAGTGCCAGAGATCAAATTTAAGGATTTCATTTCAGTAAGGACCTTTGTTGGCGATGAAGATTTTGATAGTGAAGAACTCTGGGCCTACGAAATCGGATATAGGTGGCAGCTGAGAAGGAATTTAACCTTTGATGCCACTGCCTTTGCCAATTTTTATTATGATCTTTTTACAGGCTCGGCAGGTAGCCCCTTTCCCCATTATGGCTATATGGTATTTCCAATTTATCCGAAAAATTATGGAAATGGCGAATCCTTTGGTTTAGAGCTTACCACTAACTTTAAGCCATTTAAATGGTGGAGGATGGAATGCAGTTATACCTACATGGATTCCCACTTTTGGGTAGATAAGAAATATAGAGAGCACAGTAAGCCTGCCGAAAACTATACAGATAATCCCATGCATCAGCTTTCTTTTAGGTCCAGCATGGATATTTGTGATAATTTAGAATTTGATTTGTGGTTAAAATATCTATCAAATTTGCGAAGGATGAATATTCCTTCTTATGTGGGTTTAGACCTTAGGTTAGGCTGGCACATAACACCAGGATTAGAATTGTCGGTGGTGGGTAAGGACCTCTTGGATTCCTATCATCCTGAATTTAAGGATTATTTTTTGCATTTGATTGAGACTGAGGTGCCTCGTTCATTTTACGGAAAACTTACATGGCACTTTTAGAAGAATTCATAGAAAAAAAGAGGCCTCAAAAGAAAAGAGCCCTTCGAGGTTCGCTTTTTTGCAGTTTGGCCTTTGTATCCGTTTTGATTCTTTCTCTTTGGGTTACTAGGGCCCTTGGAGTTAAGGAATCTGATCTAAAGGCTGCTTTCCTATATCAGTTTACTAAATTTGTTGAATGGCCAGATGATAACAGCACAAATAATGAACTAGTTGTAGGTGTTATGGCAGATGGTGAAGTTCTAGATGCCATCAAGCTTATTGACGGGAAAAAAAGTCAAAAAAGGTCAATTCGCATCAAAAAAATATCAAAATTTCCAGACAGTGGTCATCTCGATGTGTTATTTATCCAAGGATGTTCTATCAATGATATTGACAATGTGGTAAAAAGTGCAATTAAAGCCCATATCTTGACAGTTTGTGATCAAAGAGATGGCATAAACAAGGGGTTTATAATCAGCCTTTTTAATGAAGGTTCGAGGATGAGATTTAATATAAATCTAAAAATGGCCCAAAAAAGTTCAATAAGGTTAAGTAGTCGATTATTACGTCTTGCCAAAAAGGTAATTAACTGAGACGTGACGGAATCTGTAGAAAAGAAAATAGCCCTTATCATAGCGACTGTATCTACATGTGCCATCTTGTTGATTTCACTGATTTTTTTGGCCTATTACTTCTTTGACAGCCAGGTAAAGCATAGAAAGCAGGGAATGGTATTGACAAAGGTGGTTGGGTCAGAGTGTGCGGCTGCCATCTCCTTTAGTGACCAGGATGCTGCCAAAGACACCCTTTCAGCCTTATTGAAACTTCCAGATATTCGTCAGGCATGTCTTTTTGATAAGAATGGAAAGGGTTTTGTATGTCTCAATGATAAAGATTTTATCGTAAGTATTGATGATGATGAGCATCTAAAACTTCATTTTCAACATTTAAGCAGCAAGTCATGGATAAATCTTTCTTGCCTTTTTAGAAATTATCAGGATTATATCCAGGAAATAAGCTGGAAAGGTGAAAAAATAGGATATATATGGATAAGAAGGGATTTATCAAGCTTTTATAAGGCATTTTACACTACATCCGTCGTCATTTGTTTCATTCTACTTGCTCTTGCAGTGATATCGTTTTTGGTGGCAGGCTTTTTGAGTAATAAGTTAGTTGAGCCACTTAATAGACTCCTTTTTTCCATTCAGGAGATAACTAGAAAGGGCGATTATTCCCACAGGGTTAAAAAGACTACCGAAGATGAGCTCGGAAGTCTGATTGAACACTTTAACTTGATGCTTGATAAAATCGAAGAAAGGGATGCCCTTTTAAAAAAGAGCAAAGATGAGCTTGAATCAAAGGTAGAGGAAAGGACAAGTGAGCTAGCCCATGCAAATGAGAGACTCAAAGAGTTAGTTTTAAGATATAAGCAGGCAAAGGAAAAGGCAGAAGAAGCCAGCAAGGTAAAAAGCAGATTCCTTGCAAATATGAGTCATGAGATCAGAACCCCAATGAATGGGGTGATAGGCATGGCAGAGCTTCTTTTGAGTACAAAACTAGATAATAAGCAAAAAAGGATAGTTGATTCCATATTAAAATCCGGAGAGATACTCCTTAGTATAATAAACGACATACTGGATTTTTCCCGTCTTGAGGCTGGAAAGATTGAGATTAGGGAAAAGGAATTTTCCATACGTGATGTTTTAGAAGAAATTGTTAATCTTTTTCAGGTCCAGGCCAAAAAAAATCACACAGTGGTCTATTTTTCCTATGACAAAAATGTTCCTAGAAGGGTTATAGGGGATCCCGATAAGATAAAGCAAGTTCTTATAAATCTTGTTGGAAATGCAGTAAAGTTTACCAAAGATAGTGATGTAATTTTAAGGGTAAAACCTTTTGAAGGTCCATTTTTAGAAGGCGATCTTACTCTTAAGATAGAAGTAGCAGACCATGGCATAGGAATACCTGAAAATAGACTTGATACCATCTTTAATGCCTTTTCTCAGGTGGATTCTACAACAGAAAAGAATTTTGAAGGAACAGGGCTAGGGCTATCCATTGTAAAGGGTCTAGTTGAGCTCATGGGAGGGAGCATTGATGTAATTAGTGAAGAAGGCAAAGGTTCTTGCTTTACGTGCATCATTCCATTTAAGCTTCCAAAAGAGGGTAAGAAGGACTTAATTGAGTCAGAAGAGACCGAATCCAAAACCCTTTCAATTTATTCAAATGAGCCATTTTTCATTGAGACCGTACAAAATATATGTGAGTCCTTCGGATATTCCATTGAAATTTATCAGAAATGGGATGCTCTAAAGGATAAAGAGTGTGATTTTTTGATATTTGATAAGGATTCCTTTAAAGAAAATGACAGGATCAATGAGTTAGATATGTCATCTCATCTTCAATTTAAAGAATTTTGTTGTTTTTTTTCAAAAAATCAGAAAGCGCCAATAAAAAGGATATCCAAAGGAATCTATTCTATTTCAAAATTTGAATTGCTAGAATACCTTCCCAGGGTGCTTCAAAAAGAAGAGCTTTTAGAAGTTAGGCTTGATGAAAAGAAAAAAACTCCTGAAAAGACAGTTTTTACAGGACTAAATATACTCGTTGTTGAGGATAATCCAGTAAACCAGGAGCTTTGTAAAGAAATGTTACAAAGTCTTGGATGCAGTGTTACCATTGCCCCAAATGGTAAAAATGCCCTAGAAATATTAAAAGAGTCATCATTTGATTTGATATTTATGGATTGCCAAATGCCAATAATGGACGGATATAGGACTACTGAAGAGTTTAGAAAAATGGAAAGGGAGCGGAATACCCATACTCCAGTAGTAGCCCTTACTGCCTATGCCATGGAAGGGGATAAGAAAAAATGTCTTTCCCACGGAATGGATGATTACCTTCCAAAGCCTTTTAAGTTCGAGCAACTAAGAATGATATTAAACAAGTGGGCTGGAGATGGAAAAAAATCTTTAAAAGAAAATAAAGAGGATGAAAAGGAGGATTTAAGGGTAAGTATTGACCAAAAGGTCATAGAAGATATGAAAATCCTTGGCAAGATGGCCAAAAAGGATGTACTGGGGAATGCAATCAGGCGTTTTTTTGAAAATTCTCCAAAATATATTGATGGGATGGAAAATGCCCTAAAAGAAGGAGATCAAGAGGCTCTTCGTTTTAATGCCCACACCCTTAAAGGAACAAGTGGCTTTATGGGTGCAAATACGTTAAGTCATCTTTGCTATGAACTTGAGATGGCTGCACGAAAAGGAGAGATCCATAGTTCATCACAACTGATTGAGTCCATTAAAAAGGAATATCAAAAGGTATTAAAAGAGCTTTCCTCTTACTTGCATTCTTGATAGATTTTTCTCATCTTTAATAAAAATACGTATTCTTTTTTATTATGGATTTCCCAATCTATATTGGCACAAGCGGATGGAACTACGAGACATTTATTGGTTCCATTTTCGATAAAAAGACGCCCAAAAGAAAATATCTGGAAACATACTGCAAGTTTTTTAATAGTGTTGAGCTAAATGCCTCCTTCTACCGATCCTTTCCCAAAAGGACATGGGAGGGCTGGTACAACAGGACTCCAGATGGATTTATCTGGTCAGTAAAGGCGTCTCGATTTATAACACACATCAAAAGACTTGATGTAGATAAGGACTCCATTGATTATTTCTTTTCACAGGCAGGGCTTCTCAAGGAAAAGCTAGGTGTGGTTCTTTTTCAACTTCCACCAACCCTTGAATTTAAAAGAGAAACCTTTTCGAAGTTTTTAAAATTTCTGCCATCCCATGTCCCTGTTGCCCTTGAGGCGAGACACGGCTCATGGTTTAAAAAAGAAGTCTACGAGATATTAAAAGAAAAAGGGCTCTCCTTTGTTATTAGTCATACAGCAGGAAAATATCCCATAGAAAAGGTCTTTACTGCTGATTTTTTATATATAAGACTTCACGGTGCAAAGGCCCTTTATCGTGGCTCTTATGGGGAAGAAGGGCTCAAAGAATGGATTGACTTGATAAGGGCCTTTTCAAAAAAGACCTTTATATATTTTGACAATACTGCTGATGGAAGTGCAGCAAAAGACGCCCTCCTTTTAAAGAAACTTCTTCATGAAGGAACTTAAGAAATATTCTCCTTTAAAATATGATCTAAAAAAGGGCCTTGATACCCATTTTTTAAGTTCTCGCCCAGGAGTCTATTGTTTCTATTCCGAAGATGGCATCTGTCTTTATGTGGGAAAGGCCAAGGATCTTAGAAAGCGCCTTTCTTCCTATTTTAGATCCCAGGAAAGGCTTACCCCTAAGACAAGGATTATGATGAAAAAGGCCTCCTTCCTGGACTGCTTTATAACAGCCACTGAAAAGGAGGCCCTTATCCTTGAGGCAGAGCTAATTAATGAGCTTAGGCCTAGGTATAATATTCGGTTAAGGGATGACAAGGCCTATCCACTTTTAAGGCTAGGCATTAAAAATCAATTTCCCAGGCTTAGTATAGTTAGAAAAAGGAAAAGTGATGGGGCCCTTTATTTTGGACCTTTCACCTCTTCAAATGCGCTCAGACAGACCCTTAATATTATTTCTATAGTCTTTAAGTTAAGGACATGCACAGACTCTTCCATGAAGGGAAGGTCAAGGCCATGTCTTAAATATCAGATTGAACGTTGTTCTGCACCTTGTACTGGAAAGATAAGCAAAGATGATTACTGGAAGGAAGTAATGAGGGTAAGGGAGTTTCTTCAAGGAAGGTCAAGCCAGGTTATTAAGGGTCTTAAAAGGGAGATGGAAGAGGCAGCACGTAACTTGGAGTTTGAAAGGGCTGCCCTTTTAAGGGACAGGATTGCAGCCATCCAGGGGCTTTTGGAAAAACAATATGTCTTTTCTAAGACAAAGGTAGATCTTGACTGTGTCTTTATCCTCAAAGAGGGAACCGAATGTGTTTCAGTGGTCTTAAAGGTGAGGGAAGGAGTGTTAAGGGGAAAAGAGATAGTGGGAGTTGAGATAGATTATGAAGACGATTTGGAAGAAATTTACATGGAGTTTTTAAGGCTATATTACAGGTTGTCAAATCTTCCTCCTGAAATCCTTCTACCAAGTGATATTATAAAAGCCCATTCTTTTAAGCTTTTTCAAGAAGAATCCGGCAAAAAGATAAAATTCAGCCTTGGAGGCAAAGGCTTTAGAAAAAAAATTCTTGAAATGGCATCTATAAATGCCAAAGAGGCCCTTTCAAAACTTCTCTCCAAAAAGGAGGAATGGCAGGAAAGGGCAGCCCTTTTAAAGGGTGTCATTGGTCTTTCATCTTTGCCAAATTGGGTGGAAGGGGTTGATATCTCAAACATACAGGGAAATTTTCCAATTGGAAGCCTTGTTTGTTTTAAAAACGGAAGACCCTTTAAGGAAGGCTATAGACATTACAATTTGGGTTCCGACGGTCCTGATGATTACAGGATGATCTATGAAGTCATTAAAAAAAGATTAAAAAGAAAGCCTCTTCCTGACCTTATGATAATTGATGGAGGAAAGGGGCAATTAAATATGGCCCTTAAGGCTGCAAATGATATGTCTCTTTTAAACCAAGTGGATTTCATTTCCATTGCAAAGGAAAGAGAGGGAGAAGGAGAAAAGATTTACATCCCTGGAAGAGAAGAGCCCCTTGATCTGTCAAAAGAAAGTCAGGTCTTGAGGTTTTGTCAAATGGTAAGGGATGAGGCCCACAGGTTTGGCATCAAGACTCACAGAAGTATCCGCTTAAAAAAGGGTCTTACCACTAGCCTTTCTGAGATTGATGGTATTGGTCAGAAGAGACAGATGCTTCTTTTAAGGCACTTTGGAAGCGTCTCTGGGATAAAAAAGGCCTCTTTGAATGAGCTCTTAGCTGTTCCAGGCCTTCCAAAGGAGGTAGCAAAAAGGGTTTATGAATACTTTAGAAAAGGGGATTAGATGAAAGATGTTTTTCCGAGGATAAAAAGGCTTTCTCCTCATCTTGTCAACCAGATTGCAGCAGGAGAGGTGGTAGAGAGGCCATCTTCTGTCCTTAAGGAGCTTATTGAAAATTCCATTGATGCCGGTTCAAATTTCATTGAAATAAGGCTTAAGGGGGGTGGAAAGGAGCTAATCGAGGTAAAGGATGATGGCATTGGTATGTCAAAAAAAGACCTAGAACTTTGTATTGAGCCCCATTCAACAAGTAAGATAGAAAAGCCAGAGGATCTTTTTAAAATTACTACCCTGGGTTTCAGGGGCGAGGCCCTTTCAAGCATTTCATCTGTAAGCAGGCTTTCTATAGCATCCAGAGCAAAGGATCAGGATGAAGGGTGGAGACTCAAGGTCGATTTTGGAAAAAGAAAGGGTATTCATCCTTATCCCTGTGAAAAGGGGACCATCATTTCTGTTTCAGATCTATTTTGGGAGATACCTGCAAGGCTTAAGTTTTTAAAGTCTTCTCAAACCGAATATTTAAGGTGCAAGAAGGTGGTAAATCTTTTTTGCGCATCATGGCCTGAGATCGGAATAAGGCTTTTTAGGGAGAAAAAAATGGTCCTTAATGTGGGGGCTCATGACACCCTTGAAAGGAGGCTTTCTCCCCTTCTTGGAAAGGATACAGTTTCAAAACTTATTGAAATTTCAGGACAAAGGGGGGAAGTCGGATTAAAGGGCTACATTGCATCTCCAGATGAGGTGAGGGTGAGTTCAAGGCATTTATTTGCCTTTTTGAACAAAAGGCCAATATCGAGCCCGCTTATCTGGAAGGCGGTAAACGAGGCGCTAAAGGGGTATATAGTAAAAGGAAACTTTCCGGTTGGTGTCATCTTTTTGGAAATGCCTCCATCCCTTTTTGATATAAATGTTCATCCGGCCAAGATGGAGGTCCGCTTTGAGGATTCAAACTCAATCTATAGGCTCATTTTTCAGGCCATAAGGCAGGCATTTGAAGGGAGAAATTATTTTTTTGAAAAGGAAGATAATGGCCAAAGACATGAACATGAGACAGATAATGATTCAGCATATCAAAGGGAAGTTTTTTTTGAAAAGAGGCTAAAAGTAAGGGATGAAATTCTCCTTCCATGGGAGAAAGCGGACAGGGAAGCTTCAAAAGACTCCTTGGGTATTTTGGATTTTTCTTTAAAAGCTTCTCATAAGAAAGATATTAGAGAAAGGCCTTTTGAAGAGGATTTAGAATTTAGGGTAATAGGGCAATTTGCCAAGAGCTTTATTCTTTTTGAAAAAAATGAACATCTTTTTATTCTTGACCAACATGCAGCCCATGAGGCCCTAATATTTAAGGTTTTAATGGAAGAATACAACAAGGAAGGTTCGATTAGCTGCCAGAACCTTCTTTTTCCAAAGGTTATTGAACTAGGTGAAGGCATTTCAGATGAGGTCCTGGAAAAGCTCTCTACCTTAAAAGAAACAGGTATAAAAGTAGAGCCCTTTGGCCATGATGCCCTAATTTTAAAGGCAATCCCACATCTTTTTGAGAAGAATGATATCTACTTAAAAGAAATTGAAGAGATAATTGCTCTTTTTTTAAAAGATAAAGATATTCCAAAGGATGAGCTTTTAAGAAAGGTTTTAAGCAGAATTTCATGTTCTCTCGCCATAAAGGCAAGAACTGCTCTTATTGAAGAAGAGATGAAGGAGCTTATCAAAAAGTGCCTCAAAATGAATGTGACAAACTGCCCGCATGGACGGCCTGTAATGAAAAGGATTTCCGTCAATGAACTGGAAAGGGAGTTTTTTAGGAGATGACAGAAAATGGAACACTGCCAAAGCCCTTTCCCATTATTGCAATAGTTGGCCCTACAGGGGTTGGTAAGACATCTATCTCAATTCGTTTAGCAAAAAGGCTTGGAGGCGAGGTTGTAAACCTTGATTCAGTCCAGGTATATAAAGGCCTTGATATTGGCTCTGCAAAGCCAACCAAAAAGGAGCTCAAAGAGGTACCTCATCACTTAATAGACATAAGGATGCCATATGAGCCATTGGATGCCCAAAGCTTTTCAAGGCTTGCAACTTGGGCAATTCAAAGAATAATCCATAAAGGAAAGGTCCCCATCCTTGTTGGAGGCACTGGCTTTTATTTAAAAAGCGTATTTGAAGGCCTAAGTCCAATAACCTCAAGGGAGCCTGCCATCAGAAAGATGTTAAAAGATCTTCTTGAGGAGAAGGGCCATGAATATCTTTTTAAATGGTTAAAAGAGGTCGATGAAAAGACATGTGAAAAAATAAGCTCCAGTGATACCTACAGGCTCATTCGAGCCTTAGAGGTCTATCTTTCCACTGGAAGACCTTTTTCTTTGATATGCAGCGAAAAAAGACCCAAAGGAAAATTTTTTGGGAGGTCGGTTCTTAAAATTGGTCTTATTGTTGAAAGAAAAAGACTTTATGAAATGATAGACAAAAGGGTGGAGAATATGTTACTGGAAGGCTTCATCCAAGAGGTAGAGGGGCTTTTGGCAAAAGGTTTTAGCCCAAGTCTAAAGCCCTTGCAATCAATTGGATATAAACATATTATCTCCTACCTCCAAGGTGAAAAAACTTTTGATGAAGCGATTTATGAGATGAAAAGGGATACAAGAAGATACGCTAAAAGACAGATTACTTGGTTCAAAAAGGATGTGACCATAAGGTGGTTCAATCCCTTTTTTCTTTTGGAATCAGATGATATCTGGGAGGCCATAAGAAGATAAGTTGAATTTGCCAAACCTATTAACACTTTTTAGAATAGTGCTTACCCCGCTTCTTGTTATCTTTTTGATTAATAAACGCATGGACCTTGCCTTTTTGATTTTTATCCTTGCAGGAGTATCCGATGGACTGGATGGTTTTTTGGCCAGGGTAATGAATCAAAAGACAAAGATAGGGGCAATACTTGATCCTATTGCCGATAAGGCCCTTTTGGCATCATCTTATGTGACCCTGGCCGTAACTGGCTTAATTCCAAACTGGCTTGCCGTAACAGTTATAAGCAGAGATCTAATTATAGTCTTTGGCGTAATTGTCCTTTTTTTGTTCCATTCAGGTGTGGAAATAAGACCATCTGTTATAAGTAAGCTTACAACACTTTTTCAATTGGTGACCATTTTTTTTGTTTTGGGTGCATCAGTCTTTTCTGTAAGAATTACAGTCTTGGTGACTTGTCTTTTTATAGTTACAGCAATTTTGACAGTGGCATCAGGTCTTCATTATCTTTATAAGGGGTTTATGTTATTGGCTACAGAATGAGAAGTAATTTTTTGAATTGAACAATCTTTTGAAAGCGCAACAACTTAAGATCGAAGCCCTAAGAGATTCTAAAATGGGGGATAACCAATAAAATTTATTTCCTTGAATTTTTTAAAAAACTGTGGTAATTAGAGACCGCTTTTTGCCAAGGGGCCATCCACATAGATCAGTCGGGGAGTGGCGCAGTCTGGTAGCGCATCTGCTTTGGGAGCAGAGGGCCGGGGGTTCAAATCCCTCCTCCCCGACCATATCCGAGACATCTATTATTCTTTCAATAGCAATATTTCCTGTTAAAAAGTCATTGACAGCCTGCCTGACAAAAAGTTAGTCTTATAGGTCTAATTTTTTGCGTTTTTTATTTTCCAGGGGCTATGTGGGGTAATGTTTGACCTTAAAAATTATATTCAAGAAAGAAAAGAGGTTATAGATAAGGCCTTAGAAAGATACCTTCCAAAACCTGCTGGTCCAGAAGGGAAAGTCATAGAGGCCATGAGATATAGTGTCTCTGCAGGTGGTAAAAGGGTTAGGCCAATTCTATTGATGGCTGCCTGTGATGCAGTTGGGGGGGATTCTAAGGAGCTTTTGCCCGCTGCCTGTGCCCTTGAATGTGTTCATACATACTCTCTTATTCATGACGACCTTCCTGCAATGGATGATGATGATTTAAGGCGTGGCAAGCCAACATGTCATAAGGTGTTCGGTGAAGCAATTGCGATTCTTGCAGGTGACGGTCTTTTGACATATGCCTTTGAGCTTATGGCTCATGATGATCTGTTAAAAAATTGCGGAAGTGATCTGGTCACCAAGGCAATCTACATCTTTTCAAAGGCAGCTGGTGTTTCTGGAATGGTTGGTGGACAAACAGCAGATGTTCTCTTTGAAGGAAAGCCAGTTGATGCAGAAACCCTTGCCTACATTCACAGTCACAAGACGGGCGCCCTCATTAGGGCCTCGGTAGAAATGGGAGCGATCCTTGGAAGAGGTGATCAAAATCAGATTGAAAGACTTTCGAGCTTTGGAACGGCTCTGGGGCTGGCATTTCAGGTTATTGATGACCTTTTGGATGTTGTGGGTGATGAGGAAAAATTGGGAAAGCCAGTGGGATCGGACATCAAGAATCAAAAGGCCACGTATCCAGCTCTTTTTGGAATTGAAGAAACCAGAAAAAGGGCAAACGAGCTAAAGGAACAAGCCCTTTCAGCCCTTTCTGCCTTTGGAGAAGAGGCGGAACCTCTAAGAGCCATTGCCCGTTACGTGGTTGAAAGAGATCGATAAAACAAGGAGTTTTGAAGATATGAGCTGTATTTTAGATAATGTTAGTAGTCCAAAGGATATTAAGGGATTAAGCATCAAGGACCTTAATAAACTTGCTTCTGAAATCAGAAAAACAATAGTTACCACCGTCTCTGAGAAAGGTGGACATCTCGCACCAAGCCTGGGTGTAGTTGAACTTACGCTAGCACTTCATTATGTCTTTGATTCACCTAAGGATAAAATCATTTGGGATGTGGGGCATCAGGCCTATGCCCACAAACTTATTACAGGAAGAAGGGACAGATTTTCCACATTAAGACAACAGGGAGGAATAAGCGGCTTTCCCAAAAGGGAGGAAAGTGAGCATGATATACTCGATACCGGGCACAGTAGCACATCCATCTCTGCTGCACTGGGAATAACAACGGCCCTTTCTCTTAAAGAAAAGGAGGGCAAGGTGATAGCTGTCATTGGAGATGGATCTATGACTGCTGGTCTTGCCTTTGAGGCCTTAAATAATGCCGGGCATCTTCGAAAGGATCTCATAGTAATTTTAAATGACAATGAGATGTCCATTTCTCCAAATGTTGGTGCACTTTCTTCATTTTTAAGTAGAAAGCTTACCTCCAGATTTGCCACCAAGATCAAGACTGAGCTTGAAAGCTTTTTAAAGCGTTCCGAAGTAGGGGTAAATATCTGGCAGGTATTAAAAAAGAGTGAGGATTCCCTTAAGAGCCTGTTGACTCCGGGGATGCTTTTTGAGGCCCTTCAGTTCGAATATATTGGCCCTATCCCCGGTCATCACCTGGATACGCTCATTGAGACCCTTAAAAATGTGAAAAATGTTCCTGGGCCGGTTTTGGTACATGTACTGACCAAAAAGGGGAAGGGTTATGCGCCAGCAGAAAAGCATCCAGATCTTTTTCACGGTCTAGGTCCCTTTGATATTGCTACTGGAAAGCCCAAGAAGCCTTCGGCCCCTAAGCCACCATCCTATACTGAAATTTTTGGACAAACCATTGTAAGGCTTGCCAAGGATGATCCGAAAATTGTGGGAATCACTGCTGCAATGCCGGCAGGAACAGGGCTTAAAGCCCTTCAAGAGGCAATACCAGAACGGTTTTTCGACGTGGGTATTGCAGAACAACACGCAGTGACCTTTGCTGCTGGCCTTGCCCTTGAAGGGATGAAACCCGTGGTGGCAATCTATTCAACATTTCTCCAAAGGGCCTTTGACCAGGTGATTCATGATGTATGTCTAACTGGTCTCCCTGTGGTTTTTGCCTTAGATAGAGGTGGCCTTGTTGGAGATGACGGGCCAACCCATCATGGGGCCTTTGACCTCTCCTATCTCAGAATGATACCCAATATGGTGGTAATGTCCCCAAAGGACGAAAATGAGCTTCAACATATGTTATATACGGCAGTAAAATATGATGGCCCCATTGCAGTTCGTTATCCTCGTGGAAATGGAATTGGTGTTAGCCTGGATTGGCAGTTAAAAGAGCTTGAGATAGGAAAGGCAGAGGTACTTAAAGATGGAGAGGATGTTGCCATCTTGGCCATTGGTCAGCATGTTCATACTGCAACTCTTGCTGCAGAAGAGCTTGAAAAGCGTGGAATAAAGGCAAAGGTTGTGAATATGCGTTTTGTGAAGCCAATAGATAGGGAACTCATTGAAAATGTGGCAAATGAAATCGGGAAGATTGTGACCATTGAAGAAAACGCACTCATAGGAGGTTTTGGTTCTGCTGTCCTTGAGTGCTTATCGGATAACGGTTTTACAGATGTCATGGTAAAGAGGCTTGGTCTTCCTGACAGGTTTATAGAACATGGCAGTCAGCCTATATTGAGGAAAAAGGTGGGGCTTGACGTTGATTCTGTCATAAAGGCGTGCGAAGAGCTTGTTCAAAATGTAACTCCACAAGAAGAAAAAAGTGTAAAAATACACTCCCTTCCTGTTTAGGTCTTAAATAAAATTGCAATAGAAAAGGGTCCTGATTCCAAAAACAGGACCCTTTTATTGTCATTATTTTGACTATTGTGACTTTTTTACCACACTCTAT
>WFZZ01000140.1 GCA_015489315.1 Deltaproteobacteria bacterium
AATCCTTGGTATTCAATTTTATTGCAAGGGTGTTGATGGTAAAATCCCTTCTAAATAGATCAAGTTTTATGGAGGAAAGTGCTACTGTAGGCATGGCAGCGGGATATTCATAGTATTCCCACCTGGCCGTTGCCACATCCACCTTTTTTCCATCTGGAAAGATAATGACCGAGGTTCCAAATTTTTTATGGGTGCGAACTCGCGCACCATAACGTTTTGAAAGGGCCTGAGCAAAGGCAATTCCATCTCCTTCAACCACAAGATCTATATCAAAATTTGGCTTTCTAAGCAAAAGGTCCCTTACAAACCCGCCAACCACATAACAATTTACCCCAAGCTCATCTGCCACCTCTCCTGCCACCTTCAAAAAGTCAAAGACCTTTTGGGGAAGGTGTATTTTCATCAACTGGGATACATTCCGCTTCTGCTCCCTTTCAGGAAGGAGCCTTTCAGGTCTTTTGGTAGGATCTGTGCTCAATATCTCCAAAAGGTCAGTTCGTGTAATGATTCCAATAAGCCTTCCGTCTTTCGTTACGGGTATAAAGCGTTGATGGCCTTCCACTATGCACTCTTGAACCCTGGAGATATCGTCATCGGGAGAAAGGGTCTTAAATTCTGTTTGCATGTATTCAGAGACCTTTTGTTTACCTAGACCATGAAAGAGGGCCTTTTCTATTATATTTCTTGTGACATATCCCTTTATCCTTCCATCCCTCGCCACAGGGATCACTGAAAAGCCATACTTGGCAAATACATCATGGACTTCATAGATTGGGGTGTCAGGTTCAATACTAATTACAGGGCTAGACATTATGTCTTTGACTCTAGGACTCTTTCCGAGGACATTACCTAAGATTGAAATAAGCCTATTTTCTGCCTCTGAAAGTGTCACATCCTTAAGAGATGCAGATGCTGCAAAGCTATGTCCACCTCCACCAAGGGCCTTTAATATTTTTCCGCAGTCAACCCTTTTGTCCCTGCTTCTTCCAACAATAATCACCTGATTGCCCATCATGGCAAGGGTAAATACGGCAGAAAGCCTTCCCATGTCCATCAGTTCATGAACAAGGACTGCAAAGTCATCCAGATAAAAATTGGAGGTGGCCTTTGCAACAGTTACTGAAATATCTCCAAAGTGAAAGACCTGGGCAGATTCCAGAAGGTCATTGAGGGCAAGGATATGCTCAGGGGTGAATCTGCTGCCAATGGTAAGGGAAACTTCTTCTATGTCTGCCCCCTTTTCCAAAAGCCAGGCGGCCTCCTTAAGGTCCTCTGGAGTGGTTGATGAAAAGGTAAATGAGCCCGTATCTTCATATATTCCCAGAAGAAGTAGTGTAAGCTCTTCTTTTTCTAGCCTTATATCCTTTTCCCTGAGTTTTTTAACAAGAAGTGTTGTGTTTGCGCCAAAGTTTGAACCAAAAAATTTTTCACACGGTATATCACATTCTTCTTCTTGGTGATGGTCAAAGCAAAATATCTTTATCCCAGGCCTATCCAAAAGCTTACCCATCTCTCCAATCCTGGCCCTTTGGTTGGTATCCACTATTACAATTTGACTCACCCTTTTTAAATCTATCTCTTTTAATTGAAAAAAGGGGGCGATTATCCCATCTTTTTTCTTAAGATACTCCCTTACTGCCTTTTCCTGGGACCCAGGAAGGCAGATGGCAGCTTCTTCAAAAAGCTTCGATGCAGCAAGACACGAGGCCACTGCATCAAAATCTGCATTTTGATGGGTAGTTACAATGGTAAGGGGAGAAACCTTCTTTTTTTTTGTTTCAGTATTTTCAACCAAGTCTCTTTACAAACTAAAAAGGGGGCCTAGGCCCCCAGTTTTTAAGGCGAATTAATCTTATATTTATGTCTTAATCTTATATGGATTAACGGTAAGTACTGGACATGGGGCTTCTTTAATTACACCTTCTGCAACACTACCAAACATGACCTTTTCAAGGCCCTTTCTACCATGGGTTCCAATTATTATCATGTCGATGTCGTTGGAGTTGACATAATCAATAATGGTATCAACAATATCGCCAACAGAGATATGTGTCTCCACATCTCCCACATCTTCCAGGTGTTCTGCTATGAGCCTTCTCATGGATTTTTCTGCGCCGTCCATTAGATCCTTTTCAAGTGACGCATACCATGCAGGCCCCATTTCAAAACCAGCAAACTCCTGGGGGCTCCTGATGACATGAAGAATATGTAATTTGGCACCAAAGGCCTTTGTCATATCCTTAACAACAGGCAATATCTTGTCGGTGGCAGTAGTGAAATCCACAGGGAAAAGTATCTTTTCAATTTTTGGCATGACTCCCTCCTTTTAAAAAGCAAATATTTAAGAACTCATTATTTAACCCTATTATCGTTATCCATGAGGCCTGTGTCAAGGCAATATGTTTAAAAA
>WFZZ01000141.1 GCA_015489315.1 Deltaproteobacteria bacterium
AATAACTCAATTTCCAAAGGTGCCCTTTCAAAGTCCCAGTCATCCCTTGGCGAAGGAAATTCAGATACCATTATAAAGCCCTTTTTACCTGGAAGATGATGCCACAGCTCTTCGGTTACAAAGGGCATAAAGGGGTGAAGAAGCCTTAATGCATTATCCAAAACGGTTAAAGTTACATGTTTTGAGATTTGGGCCCTTTGGCCTTCTTTTTTTGAAAGATCCGGTTTTTCAAGTTCCAAGAACCAGTCACAGTATTCATGCCAGAAAAATTTATATAGCTCCTTGGCGGCCACATCAAAATCAAAGTTATCCAAGGCCTTTCTTACTGTAAGAATTGTGTCATTCAGCCTTTTTAAAATCCACTTTTCTACGCTGGTAAGTCTTTCTGAGGGAATTTCCTGTTGATAGCCTTCAAGTGTTGATGTGTGCATGAGAACTAGCCTTGTGGCATTCCATATCTTATTGACAAAGTGCCTGTAGCCTTCAATCCTTGATTCCGAAAGCTTAATATCCCTTCCCTGGGCAGCAAAGGCAGCAAGGGTGAAACGCACTGCATCTGTCCCAAACTTTTCCATGATGGTTAAAGGATCAATGACATTTCCCTTTGATTTGCTCATCTTTTGGCCCTTTTCATCCCTTACAAGGGCATGGAGATAGACATCATAAAAGGGAACATCATTCATAAAGTGAATTCCCATCATCATCATCCTTGCAACCCAGAAAAAGAGGATGTCAAAGCTTGTGATAAGGACTGATGTTGGATAGAAAAATTCCAATTCCTTTGTCTTTTCTGGCCAGCCCAGAGTGGAAAAGGGCCAAAGAGCAGAGCTAAACCAGGTATCAAGGACGTCTGTATCCTGCAAAAGATTTGTGGAGCCACATTTACTGCATTTTTCTGGCTCATTTCTTTCTACCATGAGATTCTGGCAATCTTTACATGTCCAAGCAGGAATCCTGTGTCCCCACCATATCTGCCTAGATATGCACCAGTCTCTTATGTTTGTCATCCATTCTTCATAGGTCCTTATCCAGTTTGGAGGTATTATCCTTGTCTTTCCCTCCCTCACTGCTTGAAGGGCAGGTCGTGCCAGTGGTTCAATCTTTACAAACCATTGTTTTGATAGCCTTGGCTCAACGATTGTTTTACAACGATAGCAGGTTCCGGCTGCAAGTTCATGGGGCTCAACCTTTTCCAAAAGCCCCTTATTTTCTAGGTCTGAAAGGACCCTTTCCCTTGCTTCAAATCTGTCAAGCCCTTCATAGGGGCCAGCTTCTTTCGTAAGTTTTGCATTTTTGTCAAAGATATTTATTGAAGGAAGGTCATGCCTTTTTGCTATTTCAAAGTCATTGAAATCATGGGCCGGAGTTACCTTTACCGCCCCTGTCCCGAACTCAGGGTCCACATGTTCGTCCTGAATTATTGGTATCTTTCTGTTTACAAGGGGTAAAATGACAAATTTGCCTACAAGGTCCTTATATCTTTCGTCATCTGGGTTTACGGCAACGGCCGTATCCCCAAGCATGGTCTCAGGCCTTGTTGTAGCCACAACAAGGTATCTGTCTGAGGGTTCATCACTTCCGTCCTTGGCAATGGGATATCTGATATACCAGATGGAGCCTTTTGAAAGATGATGCTCCACTTCTATGTCGGCAAGGGCAGTATGGCACCGCGGGCACCAGTTGATGATATAATCTCCTTTATAGATGAGCCCTTCTTCATATAGTCTTACAAATACCTCTCTCACTGCCCTTGAAAGGCCTTCATCCATGGTAAACCTTTGTCTGGACCAATCACAGGAGCAACCTAGCCTTTTTAGCTGCTCTATGATTCTTCCACCACTTTTGGCCTTCCATTCCCATACACGTTCGATAAACTTTTCCCTTCCAAGATCGTATCTTGTAAGTCCTTCCTGGGCGATCTGCCTTTCAACCACATTTTGGGTGGCAATCCCAGCATGATCAGTCCCAGGAACCCAAAGAGTATTATAGCCATCCATCCTTTTGTATCTTACAAGAATGTCTTGAAGGGTGTTATTTAGGGCATGTCCAATGTGTAGTACACCTGTCACATTGGGTGGAGGTATCACCATGGAAAAATTTGGCTTGTCTTCATCCATGGTAGCAACAAAAAGGGAGTTTTCCATCCACTGTTCATACCACTTGGTCTCAACCCCACGAAAGTCATAGGCCTTTGGCAGTAACTGTTCTTCAGATCTTTCTCCCATATTTTAAAGACTCCTCAATTTGCAAAAAGGGTTTTAAAAGTTTCTTAACATAGTGCAATATTTAGGATTTGGCAAAAAGGAAAAATCAAAATCTTATGAACTTCCAGGAAGGAGGAAGGTCAAAGGCGAAAAGTCCATTTCTTAAATCAAATAAATATACAAAGCTTATACCACAACCCCACTGGGTATAATCGGCACTTTTATTAATATTGCCGTGAAGTTTTGCAATAAAATGTGGTGTAAAAAGCCAGGAAAATGCAAAAGAGCTTGAATAGCCAAGCTTATTTGTCTGATTCGAGCTGTAAAAATCTCTTTTTTCATCTTCTAAAGGATCAAGAGGGCTTGATTCCTCATAATAATTCAGCCAACTAACTGCGCCTTCAAGTTCAAGAAGCCAGTTCTTTCCACCCTTGGTAATCATATGAATAAAAGGGCCTGTAGCCAGGAAAAACTGAGGACTGAAATAGCCACCGTGTCCAAAGGTGTAGAAATTTGTATTGTGATTATGGTGTATGACTGTCGAATAAATTCCTATTGATAGGTCAGAAAATAGATTGTTTGAAATACTCTTTCCAAATGAGAAGGTGCCATAAACTTTGTCATTATTCCATGTATCTTTGCCCCACAGGTGAGAATAACCCATTTTCATTGAAAACCAGTAGTCTTTAAAAAGCCCTCTGTTAAGGCCCAGGGAAAGACCAGTATCTAAAACCCTGCCCCAATTTTTCCCTGTATAGGGATCTTTCTGGCCTGTCAAAGAAAGAAGTGAACGTGCTGTCTCCCGCTGGTACACAGAAAAGGAAAGGCCATTTTCAAGGTTTTTTACAAATAAATCAAAGGTTGGAAGTGCCCCTACAGGCCCATTTATTGGTGTGGAACTCAAGTCTAAATTGGTATGCCATTTGGCTTCGTATTCGACTTCAAGCCTTGGAACAATAGTATTAACAGAACTATGACTTGAAAATCGGGTATCCTTTAATGTTGGCGTCCCAAGCCAGGGTTTATCAGGGATTGTGCCAGTTTGTAATAAAAGGTGGGAAATCCCAAATTTTATACCAAGTTTTTTTGTTGGATGAGCATAAAAAATCCCAAAGGGTTGGGTCTGCATGTGAAGTTTTGATATGCCAGAATCCCCATCCAAATAATTGTAAGAATAACCAAGCTGAAAAAAGGATGTATGACTATTAAAATTTGGGCTTTTGGGGTCGTTTAGAATAAAGCTTGAGCGTCTAATAAGCCCTTTATCAAAGTAAAATTTTTTTGCAATTCGTTTGTTAGAAACCTCATCTGATGTAGCAAGGTTATCCATAAAATTCCATAACTTGTTTTTGTCTTTGGTATGTCTCAAACACTCAATATAACCATTTACTATTCCAGTAGTCTTTTTGTCTCTTTCATAAAGGGAATAAAAAATTGGGCAGGCTTTAGAATATTTTTTTTGTAATAAATAAGACCAGCCCACAATCTGCCTAACAGATCCATCTATATCATTACAATTTTCAGCCTTAAAGGCTTTATAATAGTTTGAAATATTATCTAAGTGTCTGTCGTTATATGAAGAAATAATT
>WFZZ01000142.1 GCA_015489315.1 Deltaproteobacteria bacterium
CAATCTAGTCCAAGTCCTTTTTGGGTACTAACTCTGAAAGAGCTCATGGTCTTCGAGAAGTTTTGTCTTTCTAAGCCCTCGTGAATCTTTGCTAATTGGAAGATATGCTTCCAATTAGCAAGGTTTATTCCAAGACAACTTCCAGGGAGATGCCTTGAAGATTTAAAAACCTGCCAGCGGTGGCACTTCTTGTCTCCAGACAGTGCGGAAAATCCACCCTGGCAAGAGACATAATCTCGGAAAGAAGGGATGCTATTCATCTTGATCTTTAGCAGCGATTTGACGCAAATAAGCTATGGGGCCAGAAGGTCTTTTTGCCCTAAACAAGGGAAAGCTTGTCTGTCTTTACGGGAAAGAGTTTGTGTCTGGGCCTTTTGTCGCAATGATTAAAACGTGATAAAACACTGAAAATTCTGGGAATGAAAAAGTAAAAACGTTTTTATGGCAATACTCATATGCAAGCACTTGTGGCCATTAGCTGGAATTTTGTTTCCTCCTTTTTATTTATCAATAGTCTTAAAACCGCACAAAAATGGCCTTAAAAGTGTATCGCCTTTGGAGGAAAACCCGCTACTTTTTTAATGAGGAATGAGGAACGTGCCACGATACTAAAGAATGTATATTTGAATATAAAGATGTGAAGGGGAATAAAAGATTTCTAAAAGAATTATCTAAATTTGGGGAACCATTTCAATTTGAATAAGGAAGCTACATTAGCTAAAATATTAAATGAAAACCTTGAAATGTATGAAACGAGATAATTCCTATTCAAGTTTTTGTTAGGGTAATTTCTGGGGGTAAAATCATGGGCCAAGATATCAAACTTTATGAGAAACTTAACCGAATAGTTCGGGAGATAAACGAGATCAGAAAGGATGTGGTGGTCTTAAAATTGGCCAGAAAGCCCCAACATATTCAAAAAAGGACCAAGGCCTGGAAGGTCCTTGCCAAAAAGGTGTCGTCCAGGTGGCAGGGACCCTCTGCAGTTGAAGAGATCGCCTCTCAGAGGGAGAAGATCTGGTGAAAGGGCTTACCGTTGATAGCTCTGTAATAGTATCCACCCTCCTCACAAATGAACCACGCCACAAGGAGGCAATGGATATATGGGAAGGGATTCTTTCAGGCGAGTATTACGCAATAATGCCCTATTCGGTTCTTGTTGAGGTGGTGGCTGCCGTAAGGCGAAGAACCGGATCTGAATCCCTGGCGCTCGAAGTCCAAAAATAGCTTTATTCTATAGAAAGTGTTGCCTTTGTCAACCTGGACGAGGAAGCAGCAAAAAAGGCTTGCCTGTTAGCGTCAAAGACAGGATTGAAATTATTGAGATTTTCAGAAACAACCACCTCTTTTACTATCCGTCAATCTACTGGAAGCGCATTCCAGGTAAACCACACGAATATGGTCATGGCAATGGCCATCATAATTTTCACAGGCTCTGTTGCTGTGCAAATACTTTTAACATTTCTTCGGTATATTAATGATTTTAGGGGAAAGGTAAGCTTGAGATCGTCTATGGATCGCCTGAATAGCGTTGGGAAGGGATAGTTTTTGCCTTCAAAAACAAGTTCCTTCCTAAAAAATGACCTCTTTAGGATACCAATTTCTTTCCCTTCCCATAGAATTTTGTATCTTTGATGTCCCCAAAATGTCTTTTTGCCTGAAAGCTTAACCCTTCGGCTTTCAAGAACAAGCCTGTTGCCTTCATACATCTGGAATTTCCATTCGCCTGCCTCATAAAAGCCCTTGTATTCTGTTGTCTTTTTTTCATCGACGGTTCTGACATTGAACTTGTCCTGCGTTAACGGCCCCCAGAATGTTGTGGTGACATAGATTTCCATATCATTCCAAGACGGATTGTCGATTCTTTCTCATCAACATGGATCGAATGATCGTTTCATGTCTGGTTTATGCCCCTTTTCCCCATTACCTGGATATCCACAACGTCAAGGGCATCAAGGGCCTTTTCAAGGCCGGGCCTTTCGGATTTTGCACCAGAGGCATTGTCTGAAAATATCTTTTGGCAGCCGGCCTTTTTGAGGGCATCTTTTTGAAGATCAAGGTTTTGTTCAAGGGTGGACACCCTGGCATAACCTATTTTCACACCTTGTCCTCCTTGCCTTGGATCATGTCCATGTATTCCTCTTCAAGCCTTTTTATGAGAAACTCAGAAAGCGTGACATTATCACGCCTGGCAAGGCCCGAAAGGTAAAGCCAGGCCCTTTGATCAAGGGAAACCGTCTTTTTGCACTCACCCTGCCTCTCACGTTTTTTTCTGGCCCTTAAGGCAGCCAGAAGCTTCTTTCGCCCTTTCTCATCAAGCCACCTTTCGCACCAGTCTTTAAGGGCCTCCGGGTCCTGGCGAAGCCTTACCTTTCTAAACTCCCTGTATGCCCTTTCATGCCCGCCCAGGCTTCCGCCTGGCCATGTATCGTCAAGCTTAAGCTTTCTTTCAATGTAGCTTAAGGCCCGCTTGAACTCTTCTTTTGTAAACCTCTTTCTGGGTCTTGCCACAAACGCTCCTGTTTCCATTACCTTGTCACGGTTATTATACGCCCGAAAAGCCGGCATGAAAAGGAAAATGTGACCCTGTCACGAAAAAAATCGAGGGAGGAAAATTTGGCATTTAAAACTTTGCTAATTGGAAGATATACTTCCAATATGCAAGCTTACATCCCGAGGTATCTTACCAAGGACATCCTTCAAAGGCTTGAGAACATGCCAGCAGTGGCGCTTGAGAATAAGCCTACATTGTTTCGCCTGTAACCAAAGGCTACCCCATAGAAATGGGTGTTAAGGTCGTGCCCCTGATTGACCTGCTTGGGATTTTATCCGGCAATGACAGTGGAAAAGCCCTTGCCAAAGGACAAAACGCATAAAGCGTGACAATGTAGCGAAAATATTTAGGGCACAAAAGTAAAGAAACCCATCTAAAAGAGCTTATTTCTTTACTTTGATTTTTTAACCAAATTTTTTTACCGTTTTTTCCATAAAAAACGTGTATTTTTCCCAATCGAAAAAGAGTAAAGTAAACGAACGTTTATTTTACTGCTAAAAAAATTTCTAATATGGGAAAAGAGAATAAAGATTTTAGTATTACCAAAAAATTAAACTTAACATATTTGTTTTGTACATCCTGATGTCCTAGCTTATCCTGGAGTCGTTAGCTTTTGTTTAGCAAGCGTCTTAGATCCAATGGATATAGGGCAACACTGCAACTTCTTGTCATAAAAAGGAAGTGCTCTTTAAGCGTACTTTATCTAGGGACGATTTCGGGAGGGGTATACTGGGCCTTCATATTAATGACTTCCACCCAAAATGCCCCTTTTGAATCGTTTAAGCAGCTCTTACAATTGATTCATTATCAAATTCTTTGAATCAAACGATTTTAACCTGTCTAAGCCTCAGAGCATTGGCAACTACAGATACTGAACTGAAGCTCATGGCTGCCGCGGCTATCATTGGCGAAAGAAGGATGCCGAATTTTGGATATAGTACGCCTGCGGCAATGGGGACTCCTAGGGCATTGTAAATAAATGCGAAGAACAGATTTTCCTTTATGTTTCTCATGGTTGCACGGCTGAGCTTACGTGCCTTTACAATACCCATGAGATCTCCCTTTACCAGGGTAACACCTGCGCTTTCCATGGCAACATCTGTTCCAGTGCCCATGGCAATCCCAACATCCGCTTGCGCCAGGGCCGGAGCATCGTTGATGCCATCACCTGCCATGGCCACTACACGGCCTTCCTTTTGAAAGCGTTTTACCACTTCTGCCTTCTGGTCTGGCAGGACCTCTGCCACCACCTCGTCCAGGCTCAACCTGGAAGCCACCGCCTCTGCTGTGTGCCTGTTGTCTCCCGTGAGCATCACGATCTTGAGCCCCTCTTTGTGGAGTTCTTCTATGGCCTTTGGCGTTGTCTCTTTAATGGGATCAGCCACGGAAAGGAGCCCTGAAAGAGAGCCATCCACTGCCACAAACATCACGGTCTTACCCTCTTTTCTTAGGGCATTCGCCTTATCTTCCAGCCTTTTCCAGTTAATGTTAAAGTCCTCTAGGAGTTTTGTGTTTCCAAGGAGCACCTTTCGCCCATCCACGATGCCAGAAACGCCCTTGCCCGTATGGGACCGAAAGTCTTGGACCTCCCGAAGTGTTGCGCCCTTTTCTTTTGCCCCCTCTACAATGGCCGCAGCAAGGGGGTGTTCACTCCCCTTTTCAAGTGTGGCGGCGAGAGAAAGGAATTCTTCTTTTCTTAGGCCCTCATCCTCTACCTCAACGTCCATCAATCTTGGCTTTCCTTCTGTAAGGGTGCCGGTCTTGTCCACCACAAGGGTGTCCACCTTCCTCATGGTCTCTATGGCCTCTGCGTTCTTGAAGAGCACCCCCATTTTTGCCCCTTTCCCTGTGGCCACCATTATGGACATGGGGGTGGCAAGACCTAGGGCACATGGGCATGCGATGATGAGCACAGAGACTGCCGCAATGAGGGCGTGGGCAAGGCGTGGTTCAGGCCCGAACATAAACCAGGCACCAAAGGCAATGGCAGATATGGCAATGACTGCCGGCACAAAATAGCCAGCCACAATGTCAGCCAATTTTTGAATCGGCGCACGGCTCCTCTGGGCCTGTGCCACCATATTGACTATCTGGGCAAGGAGTGTGTCTGAGCCCACCTTTTCCGCCCTGATGACCAGGGTCCCTGTGCCGTTTACTGTTGCGCCGATTACCTTGTCGCCCTCTTCTTTTTTCACTGGAATGGGCTCCCCTGATATCATGGATTCGTCCACAGAGCTCGTGCCTTCCACCACCACACCGTCCACCGGGACCTTCTCCCCGGGCCTCACCCGCAAAAGGTCTCCAATCTTTACGTGTTCAAGGGGTACGTCCTCTTCGCTCCCGTCGGGATTTATCCGCCTGGCCGTCTTTGGGGCAAGGCCCAGAAGTGCCTTTATGGCAGCCCCTGTCTGGCTTCTGGCCTTAAGCTCCATGACCTGTCCTAGCAAGATGAGGGTTACTATCACTGCTGCGGCCTCGAAATAGACACCCACAAGGCCTCCCTCTGTCTTCATAGTCTCTGGGAATAGCCCCGGAAAAAAGACTGCAATCAGGCTATAAATGTAGGCAACTGAAACGCCCAGTCCAATGAGCGTAAACATATTGAGGCTCTTGTTTATAATTGATTGGACTCCACGCTCGAAAAATGGCCATCCAGCCCACAGGACCACAGGGGTCGCGAGTAAGAGCTCGATCCATTGTAATATCCTTGGAGGGATTAACTCTTCTATTATGCGCGCGCCTGGAATGGCCTCCCTCATGGCAATTATCACCAGAGGAACCGTAAGTATTGACGCAAGGATGAACCGCTTTCGCATCAATTCGTATTCTGGATTCTCTTCTTCCTCTTTTGATTCTGCCAGCATTGGCTCGAGGGCCATTCCACATTTGGGGCAGGTACCAGGCTCGTTCCTTACTACCTCTGGGTGCATGGGGCATGTATATTTTTTTGGCTTTTTAGTGGATTTGACTGCAGGTAAGGCAAGTTCCAGGGCCATGCCACACTTTGGGCAGGTGCCTGGATGATCTTCTCGAATCTCAGGATGCATTGGGCAGGTATAGACTTGCCCTGGATGTTTATGGGGGTAGGCCTTGGGTTTGTGTCCACAGGAGGTGCCACAAGATGTATCGCGCGACATTCCAGTTTTATGTCCGTTCATGTTTTTCTCCTTTCTTATTTGTCCTGATGATGCCCTTCATCTGGATGCATCATTAGGATTACTGTACGGGTTGAAATCCCTACAATTATCCCAAAAAGGATCATGCCTATGACACCAAGGACAATGCTGATAAATCTCCCAAAGAGGGTATGGGGGACGATATCTCCATATCCAATGGCAAGGGCGCTAACATAAGAAAAATATATTCCCTTAAATGGACCAATCTCTTCTATTATTCCAAATAATATTCCAAGGATCACAATAAAAAGATTAAGGAAAATTACTATTCCATATACATGACCAAGACAGTGCAAAAAACGTTTCAAAAACAAAATTAATCCATTCATTTATTTGATGCTAGCACAGTCTATATTAGTAAGCAAATTTTTTGGTTTTTCATCATTTAAAGTGAATTTTATGATTTCATCTGAGGAATTGCTGGTTCGTTACCTTGAATGAACTAGACCTTGAATGAACTAGGTGCCTTCAAGATTATAAGATTCTGCCAAAATCTTTTCGAGTATGTTCATGGATTTCTAAAAATTTTCTATTATAATAATGTCAATTCAAAGTTAAGAGCCCTTCGTTCAATCTCGAATTAATTCTGGTTTTTTGAATATTTTAAAAAGGAATCCTTACATGCCTACACTAAAAATAAAAAGAAGGAATCTTCTCAAGGCTGGACTTGGTACTGCTATCTCCAGTCTGCTTTTAAGGCCTTTTAGCGCCCTTTCAGCTACAAGGCCTGGCATAAAGGCCTTACCGGGAAGGGAGACGGATTCCGCCGTCTATTACGAGATAACCATCAGAAGAGAGCCCCTTTTGATGGGCATGAATGTGGGCTGTCCCATCACTCTAAACGGGCAGTTTCCAGGCCCTCTTATAAGGCTAAAGGAGGGCAAGGATGCCATCATAAAGGTGACAAACCAAATGGATGAATCCACATCCATCCATTGGCACGGTGTAATCCTTCCCTACCAAATGGATGGAGTGCCAGGTGTTGTCTTTCCAGGGATAGACCCTGGAGAGACCTTTACCTATCACTTTCCGGTCAGGCAGAGTGGGACCTATTGGTATCACTCTCATACAGGCCTTCAGGAACAGCTTGGCCATTATGGCCCGTTAATATGTGATCCTGTTGAGCCTGAACCCTATGAATACGACAGGGAGCACGTGGTAGTTCTTTCAGACTGGACATTTGAGGAACCGGAAACGGTGCTAATGCATCTAAAAAAGTGGGAAGGATATTACAATTATCAAAAGAGGACTATATTTGATCTCCTTTCCGACATCTCCAAGAAAGGACTCATTAATACCTTTAGAACAAGGGCTATGTGGGCCAAGATGCGCATGAATCCCAGGGACATAGCAGATGTTACTGGTGCAACCTACACGTATCTTATTAATGGATTTGGCCCAGATGAAAAGCATGTCCTTCTTTTCCGACCTGGTGAACGAGTGAGGCTTAGGATAATAAACGCCTCGGCATCCACCTACTTTGACTTCAGGATACCAGGTTTAAAAATGACTGTGGTCCAAGCGGACGGCCAAAACGTTGAACCGGTGGAGGTAGACGAGTTTAGAATAGCCGTGGCAGAGACCTACGATGTCATTGTAAATCCAAAGGCAAAAAGACCATATGCCCTTTTTGCCGAGGCCATGGATAGAAGCGGATTTGCCCTTGCAAGTCTCACCTGGTCAAGAAATATGCTTGCAAAGGCACCACCCAGAAGACCTCCCCTTGAAAGGGGGATGGAGGCCATGGCCATGAACATGAAAATGAATGGCCAGATGGACAAAATGAACATGGGGCAAAAGGATCTTTGCGGTGACTGCAGTCCAAAGGGGCACCATAGCTATCCCTTTGGTCCCGATGCTGCCATGGTTGTAAATAGACCAAAGTGCATGGTCAATAATCCGGGAACTGGACTTTCCGGCACTGAAAGGCGAGTCCTTTGTTATGCTGACCTAAAGTCCCTCGAGCCCTATTCCCAGGCAGAGTCTGCACCCGATAAGACCATAGAGATACACCTTACTGGGAACATGGAAAGGTTTATCTGGAAAATGTGGGCATGGGACGGAAAAAGATGGAGCTCAAGGTTTGAGGAGTTGCTGGACTTTCCCCTGAGAAAACGGGTTCGCATTATTTTTATTAACCACACCATGATGGATCATCCCATTCATCTTCACGGGATGTGGATGAGGGTGCAAAACGGATCCGAACCCTTTCTGCCAAGAAAGCACACCGTTAACATCAAGCCTTCAGAAAAACTTTGTGTGGAGGTGGATGTGGATGCCTTTGGGAACTGGGCATTTCATTGTCACATTCTTTATCATATGCATACCGGCATGTTCAGAGTTGTAAGGGCATGCTAAAAAAGGGAAAGATATGAAAAAAACTCTACTTATCCTTCTACTTTCCTTGATTCTTACATCTCTTTTACAAATGCATTCATATGCACAAAAAGCAATATTGAAACAGAGGACCAAAGCAAAAAATTCAAGGAATTGTCAAACATACCCTGTAAGGCCAATGCCCCCCATGCACTACGGGCGTTTCCTTCTTGACAGGATGGAGTACGTATTTACAGGGGAGGAAAAGAAGGTCTTTTCCTACGAGGCCACAGGATGGTACGGAGGTGATTATCAAAGGGTTTGGCTTGAGGCAGAAGGAGAACATGACTCTGGAAGTTCAAAAGGTGGAGAGATCGAAAGGCTTGATATCATGTACGGAAGGCTAATCTCTCCGTTTTGGAATCTTAGAGCAGGTGCAGGCTACAAGGGCACCTACGGCCCTGATAGTGACGAAAGATTCTTTGGTGTAATTGGCCTGAAAGGACTTGCACCCTTTGTCTTTGAAGTTGATTCAAACCTGAGGATTTCCAACAGAGGTGAGGTACTCGTGGACCTGGAGGCTGAGTACGATATCTGGATCACTCAAAAAATAGTTCTGCAACCGCGTTTGGATGCCTCCTTTTCCTTTAACCGAATCGAATTTATGGGAATAGGGCCAGGCTTTGATAACTTGGCCCTTAGCGCCAGGCTTAGATATGAAATCAGCAGAGAATTTGCCCCTTATATAGGTGTTTCCTGGCAGACCAGGACTGGAGGATCAAGGGACATTGCAAGACGTGAAGGTGAACCGAGAGATGTCACCAGATTCTTTGGAGGATTTAGATTGTGGTTCTAAGGCATTAAACAGGCAAGGTAAAAGATGGAACAGGCGGCAAAGAAACCAAGGATAGCACTCATTGTCTTCCTGATCCTTCTAGTAACATTTCTTCACTACAGTACTGGAAGGATGCAAAGCTACCACCATCTCGTCTTCAGGGAATTTTATTTTCTTCCTATAATACTTTCAGCCTTTTGGTATGGGCTAAGAGGCGGTCTTGCAGCCTCACTTTCTGTAAGCTTTCTCTACATTCCACATATCATCATGAATTGGCAGAGCTTTTCCCCAGATGATCTGGACAAAATCCTGGAACTGATATTTTTCAACGTGGTTGCCGTAATTCTTGGCGCCATGAAAGACATGGAAAGGAAACGTCAAAGGGAAAAAGAGGAGGCCATAAGTGCAATGGCAGGTACCATTGCCCACGAACTCAACACACCTGTTCAAATAATTTTAGGGAGTTCGCAGCTTCTTCAAGAAGATTTTAAGGAAGATTCGGAGCAATATAATGAACTTGAGACAATTATCGAAAACACACGGGTCATAGGAAAGGTGATAAGAAAAATTGCTCTCCTGGACAGATTCGTTCTCAAAAAATATGCAGGCAAGGACGAAATTTTTGACCTTGGACAAGTTGAAACATCAAAGCAAAATAGATTTGACAGTTAAAAAATTTTGTTGAGCAAATAAAAAGGATATTTTTAAAAGCCGATAGGTTGCCATAGGCTAAATTTGATTCTATCTCGAAATGGTGTGATATTTGTTCATGCCTTGTACTGAAGAACCATCTTTTTCCTTTTCCGTAAAAAGGCCGGGCCTTGAAGGCCAGCTTGGGCTGGCATTATGCTGGTAAATACCAGTAAAAACCGGTATTAGGGAATGCTAGATATGAAAGTGCTGGTGGCAATTGGCAGGAAGTTTTTGCTCTTTTCCCGCATTTATCAATATCAATGGCCTTAAAAAGTGCTCCATCTTTGACTTTAAAAACCACCACCTGTCCTTAGATAGAACCGCGTAGCATTACTTTTGAATGGGAAAAGAACCATGCCTTAAGGGTTGACCTTGAGCAATATCACTGAGGTTGTTATCGTGGCAGAATACATTGTAAAACGTCCATTAAAAAGGGCTCCAATACATCCAGGAGAGATTCTACGTGAAGACGTACTTCCAAGCCTGGGGATATCTGTAAGTGAAGCGGCCAGAAGACTTGGCATTTCCCGTCAGCAGTTACACCGCATCCTGGCATGTACCCAACCAATTACCCCAAAGATGGCACTTAGGATAGGGAAATTTGTAGGGAATGGTCCGGGGTTATGGCTGCGGATGCAACAAAACTATGATTTATGGCAGGCCGAACAGTAGATAAAAGAAGAGCTTTCCAGGATAGAGCCGGTCTCGAAGGTGGGAGACAAGGCAAGAATTTGTTAAATCCACTTCTTTTGTATTTCCTCTGGGCCTCCTTCAGAAGTCTCTCCAAAGGTAGTGACATAAGACAAGGTTTATGGATTTGTTTTTCTTAAAAGAAAAGGCCAAGATTAAAAGAGGTGAAAACATACCTTCAAATAATCCCCAATTAAATGTTGTGCTTGATAAAGAAGTTTTTGAGGCCCTTGACAAGATCTCAAGGAAAAAAGGAATTTCCCGCTCGCTTCTTGCCCGTGATCTTATAAAAGAGGCCTTAGAGATATATGAGGATATTTACTGGGACAAGGCGGCTCAAAAGCGTGACGAAAGTTTTTCCCTGGAATCTTCCCTATCGCATGATGAAGTTTGGGATTAGGTGGTGAAATACCAAGTATTTTATCATCCCGATGTTAGAAAAGAGGATATCCCTTCCATCCCCTCAAATATCAAAGCCCGCATTAAAAGGGCAATTGAGGAACGACTTCTGAAAAAGCCTTTAAAATAATGACTAGCCCTTTTAATTATAAGGTTGAGCTAATTTTGCTATTTGTTTTAAAATTTGGATTGTTTCTGATTTCTCTTGCAATTCAGGATAGTCTTCTATTGTTGTAGCTGCCTTGAAATACAGGTCAAAATTCTGACCAAGAAATTTTTTCTTAAAATCTCTTCTTGCCCTATTTAAATCGTAGTGAAATTTCCCCCAGAGAAAGGCAAGATCATACGGGTCTTTCCAAAGAACTTGTCGTCCACAGGCATATACCTTGTTTAAAAAAAGGTCATAATCGCTGAAGGTTACAATACCGTTGACATTTTCTGTGTCATTTATTGGTTTGAAAGGGAAGAATACAAATGATACCCTGATTTCATGGATGAATATATCCAGGTTGTCAGCTCTAGGTTGTTGAATGAAACTTTCGATATCAAAATTTTTTTGTATTTTCCCAAGAATTGAGGTGAAAGACCTATCTTCTTTAAAGAAGAAATCTAAGTCTACGCTTTTCCTATGGTTGTGGCGGAACATGATGGCTGTTCCACCGCCAAGGACAAAAGAAGGGAAAATTTTTTGTATTTTAAGTCCCAGGTGAAACAGTTTTTTCTGCCAGTTTTGTGGATACATCAGACTTTATCCATTCCTTAACTGCGGCTCGACAACCTCGAAAGATATCATCATAGGTATTAATTACTTGAATACAGGCATCAGGCCAGAGTTCAAAGGCCAGTCGAACAGCCTTGTAGTTTGTGGAGTCACACATGATTCTATGAACAAAAACTTCCAGCATAATCTTATTGTTGACGGCATCCCATGCCCATTTTTTTAATTCATCAGGGACTGAAATTATCTGGATGAATTTCGGCTTAATTCGTTTAATGGCACCTTTGGTGTGCATATCTTATTTTAACACATCAATAACTTATTTCCCTAACTTGCCTTTTTCTTTTATCCTTGAAATTGTCAATAACTCTTAGAAAAGGTATCAGAAATAGCCTTGAAAATTGTACCACCTTTGGTGGAAATAATCGCTACCACGTTTTTTGAAAAAGAGGCAGAAATGAATTTAAAGTCGATTTATCGACATAGCTTATATCTCTGGAGAGATTTGTATGAGAAGTTATCTAAACTTTTAGCATTATTTCAATTTTAACTACTTGTAAACGCCTCGGTCCGTGTTTAAACTCTTTAAAAATGTGAAAAATCAAGGAGGTGTGGCCATGACAGATTATTCGAGTGATTTTGAAAGGGCCCTGGAGATTGGACGTCCCTCAAATGTAAAAAGGCTTTTTCCGAATTCAAAGGCATTGATTGTGAGTGGAAAGGTAATCGATAGGGCCATGCTCAAAAAGGGCAAAGCCATGACCATAGCTGCAAATGCAAGGAATTACATAATAATTCGTGGTGCGCTTAAGGCGGCACAAAGGGCAAATGCTGCCATAATTATAGAGATTGCAAAATCAGAGGGTGGCAAAAATGCCTATTGTGCCACTAACTACTGGAATCTGGCAAGAAGGGTGGATCAGGTCTGTAATGAGCTTGGAATTACAATTCCAGTTGCCCTTCATGCAGATCACTATGGCATAAAGAAAAAGGAAGACATTGAGGAGGCAAAGGTTGAAATCCCCACCCTTTTTGAGGCAGGGCTGACCTCCATTGCCATCGATGCTTCCCACCTTCCAGATGATGAAAATCTTCTGGCAAATATCGAGCTAAATCCATACATCCCAAAGTGGGCAGGCCTTGAGACAGAAGTTGGTGAAATAAAGGGAAAAGAGGGCCTTTCAACAGTGGAAGAGGCACTTTTTCTCATTCAGGGTTTAAATGCCCATGACATATTCCCCGACTGGATTGCCCTAAATAATGGCACCACCCACGGAATTCAGGCAAGTGATCAGGGAATACAGGTGGGGCTTACCGCTGAGATACATGAGGCCTTAAGCCCCTACAAGGTATCGGGGGCGCAGCACGGCACTTCTGGAAACAATTCCGAAAAGCTAAGACAGATCGCTGAAAAGACCAGGACCACAAAGGCAAATGTGGCAACGGCCCTTCAGATGATCTCCTGGGGTGTGAAGGTGGACGATTATGGAAATGCCGAAACCGAT
Organism: Deltaproteobacteria bacterium; assembly: GCA_015489315.1. Lineage (GTDB taxonomy): Bacteria > Desulfobacterota > Dissulfuribacteria > Dissulfuribacterales > QOAL01 > JAADCZ01. The sequence goes on from WFZZ01000142.1 coordinate 12,887, forward strand.
GAAAACGGAGAACTCATAAAGATAAAGGACAGAGGGGTAACCGAGGAGCTTTGGCAGGAGATGAAGGCCTATGCGGAAAAGCAGGGCTGGAAGGG
>WFZZ01000143.1 GCA_015489315.1 Deltaproteobacteria bacterium
ATATAATATTTAATTAAATATTAATTGACTCTTTTTTTGTTGATTAAAATAATATATAATGAAATTAGTTGACTCCAAGCCCCGGTCGGATTCCACCATTTTAATAGTAAATGACAATATTTTTCAGTTGAAATTGATGCGGTTTCAACTGGAAAAAGAAGGTTATCTTGTGGTGGAGGCAAAAAATGGTTCTGAAGCCCTATCGGTCTTGGAAAATCGGAAACCTTCGCCTTCACTAATTATATCTGATATAGATATGCCTGGATTGAATGGCTGGGAGCTTTTATCAATTATAAGGAGTTCTACGGAAAAATCTGTTCGAGATATTCCTTTCTTAGCAATCTCTGCCTATTACAATCCACATGAAGTTGACCCCTTGGGACGTGCCCTTGGTGCAACAACCACCCTTACTTTGCCTTATAAATTGGATGATTTTTTAAAGACTGTTAAAAAATGTCTAAAAAATGTTGGCAAATCCCCAAAAGTCACAATATTTCTTGATCTTTCAGATGAAGATTTTGAAAAATGGCATAACATCCTAAAAATAAAAGGATTTAATGTCCTTTCAAATATAGAAAAGAATGATGTCATTGATGCAATTTTCATTTCCTCTCACAATCAAAAGAAGATAGAAAAATATAAAAAGGATTTCCCTGGTGCAATAATAGTTTCTCTAAGAGGGGAATCTTTTTATCAAGATGCTGATCTGATTTTTGAAAATTACAAAAATATCGACTCCTTTTTTGATGAGTTAACTAATGTAATACGTAAGAGATCGAGACAAAGGGCAATTGAGTTATTAAAAAAAAGAAGCAAAGATGTTGATTTTCAGGGGATAAACCCTTCCTACTTTCACAACCCCCTTGGAAGCTCTCTTTTCAGAATTGAAAATATTGGCCTCATTCTTCTTGATAAGAATTTAAATCCACTATTTATAAGTCCTTCCACAAGGTCGCTTTGTGCAGAGGCAGGAAAGCTTGATACAGATTCCCTATTAACTTTTTTAAAAAATACCATTTTGAAAAGGCCTTTGAAAGAAGGACAGCGAACAGAAAAGATTCAAATAGGAAAAAAGGGGGCAATAAAGACCCTTGAATTATACGCTGAGGTAATAAAAAAAGATGGTGATCCCAACACTCTTATAATCGTAAAGGACATTTCAGATGAGCTTAAAGAGCTTAACAGGCTTATTCAATGTAATAAGGTAAATTCTCTGTTAATTATGGCAGGGGGGATAGCACATAATCTCAATAACATACTTATGGCCATATCAGGTTATGCTCAGCTTATGCAAGAAAAGATAAAAGGGGAAAAAGAGGCATTTGGGTGTAAAACTCTTTTAGATAATATTGTTTCCGCAACAGAAAGGGCTGCATGTCTTGTATCACATATGAACAGGTTTTCCAGGCCATCTTGTAATTGTGAAAAGGTGTTTGATGTATTGCCAGTATTAACCAATCTGTCACAAGTTGTTGAAAGGAGCTACCCAAAACTTACCATAAATATTTCAATTAAAAAGGCACCTCTTCATGTAAAAGGTGATCCATCAGAGCTCGAAAATGCCCTTTCAAACATTATTATAAATGCAGCAAAGGCCATGAATGAAGGGGGGATAATAGATATTTCCTCTGGTCAAATTTCAGTAGATGATCTTTTGATTAAAAGTGGTGCTCTTGGGTATATTTATTCGGGTTTTAGCCCAGAAAGCGGCCCTTATTCCTTCATAAGTATAAAAGATAAAGGTCCAGGGATATCACGGGAACTACTTCCATACATATTTGAGCCATATTTTACAACAAGGATTGACGAAGGTGGTACTGGACTAGGCCTTGCAATAACCTATTCGACAATAAGGTCATTTAATGGCTTTATTTCCGTTGAAACTGAAAAGGGTAAAGGGTCGATCTTTACGGTTTATCTCCCAGTTCCAAAAGAAAAGGATTTAAAAGATAAACCTCAATCAGATGTATCTTTAAAGGTGTTAAGAGAGCTTGAAGGAATAAAATGTCTAATTGTAGAAGACGAACCAGAACTAAAGGGCCTTATGGCAGACTTTTTGGGTCTTAAAGGAATGGATGTAAAGACAGTTGGAGATGGAAGTAAAGCCCTTGAGCTATTAAAAGGCGGAGAGCATTTTGATGTAATTATATTGGATTTAACCATGCCAGGGTTAGATGGCATCTCCTTTTTAAAAGAAAAAAAGGCCCTTGGAAATAGAGATCCAGTCATTGTAGCCACAGGAAGGGTCGATTCCAATGATCTTCTTGAAAGTGAGAAAGGGTTGGAGGTAAAGGCAATCCTCAAAAAGCCCTTTAATTTTTCATCTCTTTTAAAGGCAGTTGATAGTGCAATTAAGTAGTCCACTTAGAAAAGAGGAGTGATAATGAAAAAGATCTTTTCTGAAAGGGCTCCAAAGCCTGTTGGTCCATATTCTCAGGCAATATTGGTTAATGGATTTCTTTTTGTTTCCGGTCAGTTAGGTATAGATCCAGCAAAAAATTCCCTTGTTCAATCTGGCTTTAAAGATGAAGCCAGACAAGCATTAAAAAATATCCATGAGATTGCGAAAGAGGCAGGAGCTGATCTTAAAGATGCAGTAAAATTTGAGGTATTTTTGGCTGATATTACAAGGTTTAAGGAATTTAATGAGATATATGTGGATTTTTTAGGTCAAGGTGTGGCTCCGGCAAGACAGGTGGTTGAGGTATCAGCCCTTCCTCTAGATGCCCAAATAGAGATTTCGGCAATTTTTTGCCTTCAATAAGCCATTAATTTTGGAGATAGTCTGATGCCTTTTGTTACAAGATTTTTTTTAATTCTATTTTGCTTACATAATTTATTAACTCTTTGTTTTGGCACCACATTAAAAGAAATAATGAAAAGGGGTCAGTTAAGGCATCTTGGTGTCCCCTATGCAAATTTTGTAACAGGTCTTGGAGATGGATTCAGTGTTGAGCTTATAAAGGGTTTTTGCAAAGAACTTGGTGTTAAATATGTATATGTGAAAACTGATTGGGAAAATGTCATTGGAGATCTCATAGGGAAAAAGATTGTTGTTAAGTCAGGGAAGGCCAAGATAGTTGGGAAAAGGCCAGTTAAAGGAGATCTTATAGCAAATGGTCTCACCAAGCTTCCTTGGCGAGAAGAACTTGTTTCTTATTCAGAGCCTATTCTTCCCACTCAGGTGCTTCTTGTGGCAAATATTGATAGTCACCTTATCCCTGTTAAGGCCTCATCAAATACAAAAGATGCTATTAAAAAGGTAATAAGACAATTAGATGGCATAACAATTCTTGGAAAAGCAGGAACTTGTATTGACAAGGACCTATATGATTTTGAAGGTATTAATGTTAAGTTTGTAAGTTATCCAGGGAACCTTAACGAACTTATTCCAGCCATTATTTCAAACAAGGCCGCAGCCACAATGCTTGACCTTCCTGATGTGCTGATTGCCCTTACCAAGTGGCCTGGAAAAATAAAAATTATAGGGCCCATTTCTAATGAACAGGTAATGGGTGTGGCCTTTACCAAGGATGCCAAAAGACTTAAGGAAAGATTCAATAATTATCTAAGGAAAATAAAATCCGATGGAACCTATTTCGATTTGATTATGAAGTATTTTCCTTTAATAGTTCAATACTATCCTGATTTTTTTATAGATGTCAAAAGGAAAAAATAGGCTTCTTAAGAAGGAACTCCTTTTCTCCCTTATACCAAGCCTTCTTTTAGGTATCTATGCCATCCTTCTTGCCATTTTGCTTTTTCACGCATATGTCAGAATGGATAATAAAAATATTGAAGATCAAGAAATAAATGTTCAAAAGGAAGCAGATTATCTAGCTTTTTTTCTTGAGGAAAGGCAAAAAGAGATATCTCAATATGCACAGGACCCCTTTGTACTTGCATATTTTAAAAATAAAGCCTTGGGAATTGGATATTCTATCGGTCTTTCTCAAAACATATTGGCAATTGACAATGAATTTTCCTTGATACTTGAAAAAAAGACCTATTTAAATGGCAAATCCATATATAAATCCCTAGTACTTTTTGATGATGATGGCAATCTCGTAACAAAAATAGGGCATATTGGCCGTGCTCTAAGTTTTGTAGAAAGACTTATAAGTTCTAGCAAAAATATTCCAAAATTTTTGCCAAATCCATATAGTGATTCCCTTTTTATCTTATCTTCTTGCACCATCAGGGGTAAAAAGGTTGGCTGGCTTTCTGGCACAGTGAGCTGGCAGGAGATACTGACACTTCATCTAAATTCGATACCCAAACGATGGATGGACCAAAATAGTTCCACTAGCAAAGGGGCTATTGGAATTTTATATGACGAAAAATGCATCATAAGTTTTGGCAATAAAAATTTTATGCCTGAATTTTTTGAAGATATTCTTAAGAGATATTTTAGGGACAAAAAAGAGTGTTATCATGATCAATTTTCCTTTAATAAAGAAGAGTTTATAGCCTTTTTGACCCCTGTCAAAAAGACCTCCTTTTATTTTATTAAGCTCTATCCAAAATGTGAAATTACACATATTTACCAGATAGGGTTACTTTTTGGGGCACTCATATTTTTTGGCGTCATTTTGAGTGTATGGCTTATCTGGGCAATTGGAAAGGCTCTTCAGACAACCCTTTTAAAATCTGAGGTTCAAAAGGCTGAAGAGCTTTCAAAGGTTAAGTCAGAATTCCTCTCCTATATGAGTCATGAAATAAGGACCCCTTTAAATGGATTGATAGGTGCTCTTTCTCTTTTAAAAGCAGAAAAGTTGGGTGAAGAGTCCAGACATTATCTTGAAATTGCCATTCGATCTGGCAATCATCTTTTAGCATTAATTGACAACATTCTAAATATTTCTCGTCTTGAATACAAAAAGGTAACTGCTCAATTTGAACCCTTTGAGCCAATCAGGCTTGTTGAAGATATAGCAGATTTAGGAGTGGGTCTAATTGGTCAAAGACCTATAAGACTCTATTCCTATTCAAATTGTCCACAAAGGGTCCTTGGTGATGAGGCAAGGATTTCTCAAATCCTTTTGAATCTTTTGGGGAATGCAGCCAAATATACCTCATCAGGGTGGATCAAGATAGAAGGTATATGCGGTAAAAAAGATGAGAGTGCATTTATTGTCTTTAGTATTCAAGATACTGGCTGCGGTATTCCAGATGAAATAATGGAAAAGATATTTGCACCCTTTGAAAGGGGAGAAGAAGAACGGGGAAAAATTTCAGGAACAGGATTGGGACTATTTATTGTAAAACACCTGGTGGATTCCCTAAATGGAGAGATATCTGTTTATTCTAGCGAACAAGGCACAAAATTTCAGATAAAGGTCCCCATTGGCCTTATAGAAAAAGAAAAAAAGGATGTCTTGCCTAAAAGGTATAAAATCCTTTTGGCCATAAAAGACAGGATACTTCAAGAGATAGTAAAAAATTATCTGATTGATTGGCATCAAAAGGTATTGATTCTCGATTCCTTAAAAAGACCTACTTCAAAAAAGATTGATTTTTTGATTGGAGATAGTAATGGCATACTTGATATTAAAAAAAGCGGTCTTTTAGAAAAACTCAGAAAAGGAGATGGATTTAAGACAATAGAAATCAGGCCCTTAGGGTTTTCTAAAGAAGAAGGTATTAATGTAATTTCTGATATTACGTTGACATCCCCCTTTAAAGGCTCTCAGCTTCTTAAAATTTTACAAAGAAAAGGCCCACTTCTGAAAGAGATGGATAGAAAAGGGGAGCTTGAACTCAATTTACCTCAAGAGCTTAAGTGTCTTTTAGTAGAAGATAACGAATTCAATCAAATGATAACAAGGTCTATGTTAAAAAAGATGGGTATTTCAACTGTGGATATAGCAGAAAATGGACAAAAGGCCTTAGAGCTTTTTAAGAAAAATTACTATGACTTCATAATAATGGATTGTCAGATGCCTATTATGGATGGTTTTGAGGCAACCTTAAAGATAAGGGAAATAGAAAGAGAACGAAATCTATTTCCAACAAAGATTATAGCCCTTTCTGCTCAGGTATCTGATAAAATCAAGGTAAGATGTAAAGAAACTGGTATGGACTTTTACCTTTCAAAGCCCATTAAGCCTGCTTTGTTAAAGGAGACTCTGGTAAAGATAATAAAGAAAAAGCGAGAAAAGGAATTTTAGTATAACTGCATGTAAAAGAATCTCTTTTCTTGTCTTTTGATCATCTTTTTTTGTACGGTATGCCAAAATTTTTCTTTAACTGCCTTGGGTAACCTCGAAAGATACCGCTCTATACCTCCAGGTATCCACCAGTTTGAATAATAATTTTGACTTAAAAGTTCAATTACGTGGTCATCCCATTCTAGTGGGGCAGGGTTTTCAAAGTTCATTATATGGGGGCCAACCTGATAAGCTAAATCTTCATAAAAATCTGGCAGATAGTAAAAATATGTTTCAATATCCTCGGGCCAGAAAAGATAAGGGATTTTAAGAGTAAGGTTTATTACTGGGATATAAATTCCCTTTCTAACTATTGGATTTGCTGAATAAAATTCAAATGGTGCCATGGAGATTCTTGAATCCAGGGAAAAGTGTCCATTTGGTGTATTTCTTCCCATCCATGATGCATAAACATCGCCGCCTGGCTCTATTATATAAAGGTCAAGGTCATAAAATAGGGCAATTGATGGGTTTGTTTTCCAGTAGAGTCCAAGGAGAAAGTTCCCTTGAGTGGATTCTATATTGTTGGAAATCCCCGTTGATTCAGAAAATTGTTTTACGAATTCAAACCAGTTTGGCGCCTTTTGAGAGGAAAGGGTCTTTTCATATTGCGAAAGTTCACCTTCTAATAGCTGAAAACCATAGGGCAAAAAAATGCTTATACCATGAGAACCTGATAAGTCCGAAAAGCCTGCAATATTAGAGGAATATTGAGAGTTATGGAGGCCTACTTCAATAAAAATATCATTACTTAAAAATTCCATAATTTCTTTTGCCTTTTGGGAAAGCGGGCCTTTAAGGGTGCTTAGGCCTTTAAGGAAATCAAAAAGATCAATGCTTCCAGGCAGAGAAGGGTATTCTTGAGTATTTTCCCTAATACTTAAAAATTCGTTTTTCTTTTCAGAGAATGAATCTTTTAATAACCAGGCTATATCATCTATCTTTTTGGAAAGCTCTCCCAGCCTTGATAGATCTATGGCTGATTTTGTAACGCTTAAGTCAATTTCAGAGCTATTTTCATAATAGGAAATATATTTTTTTACTATCAACTGAGAAAATTCCCTTGGCGTCATATATGGATTCCGAGAAATTTCTTCAAATAATTGGTCATATGGATTCCCCGTAGCTGGCTCATTTGCCTGAGAAAAGGTGGTAAAGCGTGAAAAATTTTCTATAGATACAGCAACCTCCCACATACCCATGAGACATGCGTCAAATTCGATTATATCAAAGTTCACTCCAGCCAGGGAAAGGGCCTCATTTAATTCAGAAAGTGACATAAAAGAATTTGACCCCTGATCTTGAAGAATGCCTCTTATAGGTGCGCTTTTTGATTTTTGTTCTGAATCTTCATCTCCGCCAACCCAGCCAAGTCCATGGTCCCAAAGGATAAGTACATAATGCCTTGCTGGAAAATTTGTTTTGGCCCAGGTAATAAAATTTGAAAGCTCATAGGGACTTGCCATGTCAGCATTATACCCAAGTGGAAAGTCCTTCAGCCAACCCTTTTCAACCTTAAAGCGATGGGTAAATCCATCTTCAGAGATAAGACCAGGTAGCCCTGTATCCGCTTGGACTAGAATATTTACCTGAGGGCTTGAGCCAACCCTTTTCATCTCCTCAAGGTCCTTTTTTAGGCTTTGGGACAGATTGTTTTCACCGGCCATATAGACCATTATGGTCCATTGGGCAGAAGCTGCATGACTATTTGCTGCTAGAAAGATACTAGCAAAAAATATTAGTAAAAATAGATGGTTATGGCATGCTCGATTTTTGTCTGTTTTTTTCACTTTTTTCTCCATTTGATTTTTTTAAAAATAAAAAACTATTAAACTATTAATGCTTTAATATTTTTATCTTATTTAAAAGTGAAAGAGAAATAAAGATGTCATATTCCTAGCAGCCATTTTTCTACTTGGGCCTTTGATGGAATTTTCCCTGCACTTTTTACCTCATCGTTTATTACAAGGGCGGGTGTTCTGGTCACATCATATCGGAGTATTTCGTCCTTGTCTGTTACATGATAAATATCAGCAGGTATGTTGTGCTCCGAAAGTACTTCAAGGACCACCTTTTCAAGCTTATTGCACCCAACACATCCAGGGCCAAGGATCCTTATAATTATTCCCTCTCCTTCACGGGGTCTTTCGGATAAAAGATCTCTAAGTGCCTTTAGATAATCATCCTTTCTTGAATCAGGTATATAATTTTTCTTTTTTAAAATATCCAGGAGCCTTTCAGCTGCCTCATTGATTGATAGCCTGTCTTTTTCCATTTGGTTTTTTACAGTACTAACTGCAAGCTCAAGGCCAAAAAGGCCGATTGGCATCCCTTTGATTTTTATCATGTTTCCCATTTTATCTGGACCTCAATATGATTTTTGTTGGAGAGTTTTCTATATTAAGGGCAGTTCTAAAGAAGTTGCCAAGATATCTTTTAAAATGTTCTGGGAAAAGGTCTGGGTAATTGGCAAAAAAGGTAAATGTTGGAGGTTTTATCCCAGTCTGGGTCATATAATAAATTTTTAAATAGTGTCCCTTTGTTACTGGTGGATTCCTTTTCAAAAGGGCCTCTTTTAGTAATCGATTGAGTTTTCCAGTGGTCTCTTTGTAGGTGAAATCACTATAGATGGATTCTATCAGCCCAAATATTTTTTGGACATTTTTCCCTGTAAGGGCTGAGATATTTAGATGAGCCGAATAGGGGACAATCTTTTTTAAAAGTTTGGCCTCTTCATTTAAGATTTTTTTAAGTTTTGGATCATCCTTTATGAAATCCCATTTGTTAAATACTGTAATGCACCCCTTTCCATATTTGGCAGTATAGCCAACAAGGCGCCTGTCTTGATCTGTTATTCCTTCTGTAGAATCAAAGACGCAAATGCAAATGTCACTCCTTTTGATAGAGTCGATGGATTTGATAACACTAAATTTTTCTATCTTATCTTTTACTCTCGAGCGTCTCCTTACCCCAGCAGTATCAATAAAGACGATTGGGGGTTTGCCTTCTCTTTTCACAAGGCAGTCAATGGCATCTCTTGTAGTTCCAGGTATGTCTGAGACCACCATCCTTGGCTCTCCCAAAAGTCGGTTTAATAGCGAGGATTTCCCAACATTTGGCCTTCCAATGATAGATACTTTTATTGGTTGAGATTTGGCGCATTCTTCTTCACTTATTTCGGATTCGTGCTCTCTATGGCAAGTTTCATCTTCAAGACATTCCTTTTCATTTTTGTCTTTTTCGGGGAAAAGGGTGGAGACTATCTTTTTCTTTAGCTCTCTTATCCCCCTTCCTGACCTTGCTGAAATATCTATGAGGCTGGATGCGCCAAGTTCATAAAAATCAGAAACTCTTAGCCGTTTTTCCCTTGAATCGATCTTATTTACCACTACCAAAAATGGTTTTTGAGAGCGCCTTACCATGTCCATCAAGATGATATCATCTGCCACAAGGCCCTCTTTCCCATCAAGTATTAGGATCAAAAGCTCTGCCTCTTTTATGGCAAGCCTAGTTTGATTTATTACCTCCTTTGATAAAGGGTCTTCGAGGTCTGTGGCAACTCCACCTGTATCTATTAGGGTACAATTAATACCTGGAGTAAGTACAAAGTCTCTGTAACGTCTGTCTCTTGTAAGTCCGGGCCTTTCAGCCACAAGGGCGTCTTTACTTTTTGTAAGCCTATTAAAGAGTGTGGATTTCCCAACGTTTGGTCTGCCAATAAGGGCAATTTTGGGTGAAAGGCCTTGTTCAAAAGTCATGGATTTTGCCACCGCAATGGATTATATTTATTTTTTAAATTTAAAAGTAATAGCTTTCATAAAAATAGTGGCTTTTTAATCGGGTTCAAGGTTCTTGTCCATCTTTGGTATCATTTCTATTTGAGAACAAGGAGGTTCTAATGTCTAAAAAGGCAGCAATTATCTTGGCACCTGGCTATGAAGAACTAGAGGCCGTAGCAGTTATTGATATGTTAAGAAGGGCAGGGGTGGATATAAAGATAGTGGCTTTAGAAGAAGGTCCAGTTCCTTCGGCAAGGGATGTAAAAATCGTTCCAGATGTAATCTTTGATGAGATAAAAGACGAAAAATTTGATCTAGTAGTCCTCCCAGGAGGGATTGATAGCACTGAAAGACTATCAAAGGATGAAAGAGTGGTTTCATTATTAAAGAGGCAGTTGGATGAAGAAAGAATGATAGGCGCAATTTGTGCTGCACCAACTGTCCTTGATAAGCACGGTCTTAGTGAGGGAAAGACCATAACGTGCCATCCTGTCTGTCAGGAGGCTGTAAAAAATTCAAGGCTTTCACAGGATAGAGTTGTTACTGATGGCCTTTTGATTACCAGTAAGGGTCCTGGAACGGCCCTTGAATTTGCCCTCAAGCTAGTGGAAAGACTTTGTGGCCGAGAAAAGATGGAAGAGGTCAATAAGGGTGTTTTAGCCAAGATATAGGAAACTAATGGTTAGAAAAAAAATTGTAGAGAAAAACAAAAAGACAAAAAAAAGGAAGAAAGAGCCTTTACCGCCCGTTCTCCACGAACAGAATAATGGGGTTCCTGCAGATGTTGACAATCTCCAAAGATATCTTGCAGAGATAAATAAATATCCGCTTCTTTCCAAAGAAGAGGAAGAGGCCCTTACCAAGGCCTACTATGAGACAAGAGATCCGGTTCTAGCCCACAAAATCGTGACATCAAATTTGAGACTTGTGGTAAAAATTGCACTCGATTTTCAAAAGTTCTGGATGCAGAATTTTTTAGACCTCATTCAAGAGGGGAATGTAGGATTAATGCATGCTGTGAAAAAATTTAACCCTTATAAGGGGGTTAAGTTTTCATATTACGCCTCCTTTTGGATTAAGGCCTATATCTTGAAGTTTATTATGGATAACTGGAGGCTGGTAAAGATCGGGACAACCCAGGCTCAAAGAAAGCTTTTTTACAACCTCAACAAGGAAAAGGAGAGCCTCAGGGCCCTTGGATTTGAGCCTGTTCCAAAGCTCATTTCAAAGCGGCTAAATGTCTCGGAACAGGATGTCATTGACATGGAACAACGTATGGGTTCCTGGGAGGTCTCTTTGGATGCACCTATTAAATCAGATTCCGAGGATAGCTATCTTGAGTTTTTACCGAGTAATGAACCTGGTGTGGAATCCCTTATTGAAAGTCAGGAAATGGGGGAAAAGCTCAAGGAAAAGCTTCAAGAGTTTGCAAAGACCTTGAAGGACAGGGAAAAGGTGATATTTGAGCAAAGGCTTTTGACCGATGAGCCCAAAACCCTCCAAGAAATAGGTGAACAATTTGGAGTTTCAAGGGAGAGGGTAAGACAGATTGAGGCACGTCTTAAAAACAAACTCGCCAAGTTTCTGGAAAAAAATCTTCCTGACGTAATACCTGGTACAGAAATCAAAGGCACTAAAAAGGAATAGTTTCGGATGAAGAGGTTACAGATTTTAGTTTTATCCTTCGCACTTGGGACAGTCATTTTTTATCCACGTCTTTCCAATGCTGTTGCTCCTGAGTCCAAGGCAGAGTCCTATGCAGCTTATATGATGGGGCTTAAGGATATGTCTGTCGGAAAGGTTTCTGAGGCAAGGCTTTGGTTTGAAAGGGCCTATGATCTTGATAGGGAATCCGTAGATATATTGAGACAATTGTCTCAAGTGTCCATACGTCTTGGTAAGCTTGAAGATGCTGAAAAATGGGTAGAAAAGGCTCTTGAGCTTGAGCCAAACAATAAAGAGTTACTGGTTCTTCTGGCTAAGATATTCATTCATCAGAGTAAGAACAATGATGCAATTTCTGCATTAAAACAAGTCATTTCAAAGGATCCCAATAATGAACAGGCCCTATTGATGTTAGGAACCCTTTATGCAGAAAATCATCAGTGGAATAAGGCCCGTAACTGTCTAGAAAAAGTGGCCAAGCTAGAAGGACAGAAATCTTTCGTGGCCTATTATTTCCTTGGCAGGATGGCAAAGGAGGAAGGAAATTATGAAAAGGCCCAGGAATATCTGAAAAAGAGTCTAGAAAAAAATACGTTTTTTACTCCTGCTCTCTTTGAGCTTGCAGATTGTTATGAAAAAGAGGGAAAGCTTGATAAAGCCATCGATACCTATAACTCCATAATCCTTAGACAAAGAAATAATCTAAAGGCGAGACAAAGACTCCTTTTTCTCTATCTCGAACAGGGAAACAGAAAGGAAGTTTTAAAACAGATAAAGGTATTAAAGAGTCTTTCTCAAGGTGACTCAAATGTTCTTTTTAGAATTGCCCTGGTCCTTTTACAACTAGATCACCCGAAGGATGCCCTTGAAATCCTGAATAAATTAAGAGAACGAATTCCTGACAACTATCAAGTTATATTTTATTCAGGTCTTGCCCATGAAAAAATGGGGGAGATATTTAAGGCTAAAGAATTATATTCAAAAATTCCACTGGATGAAAAAACGGGTATTGAGGCTCTCACCAGAAGGGCAAGGATCCTTGAAAGGTTGCAACAAAAGAAAGAAGCGGTTTCCCTTTTACAGGATGCACTTTCCAAAAGACCAAATGAGCCAAGTCTTTATGTGTCACTTTCTGGAATTTACGACAGACTCCACCAACCCAAAAAGGCAATAGAGGTCCTTAAAGAAGGCATTTCAAAAAATGAAGGGGAAAAGTCACTCATCATGACCCTTGTAATGCTTCTTGATAAATACAATAAAAAGGATGAGGCCCTTAAGCTTGCTCAAAAGGCACTTAAAATAGATAAGGAATATGTACCAGCTCTAAATTACATTGCTTACACCTGGGCAGAACAAGGCAAAAATCTCGATGAGGCCCTTAATCTTGCAAAAAAGGCAGTAAAATTAGCACCTGATGATGGGTACATAGTGGATACCCTAGGCTGGGTCTATTTTAAACGAAAGGATTCTGAAAAAGCGCTAGATTGGCTTAAAAAGGCCTCTACACTAGTCCCAAATGATCCCATTATTAGAGAACATCTTGGGGATGTATATTTCAAGCGTCAGGAGTTTAAAGAGGCCAAAAAACAATATGAAATCTCGCTAAAACACGTAAAAAATATTCAAGACAGGAAGAGGATTAGAAGAAAACTTAGACGGACTGAAGATGCCCTTTCTGAGCTACCAGATTATTAGTTAAGCCCCTTGAATGCCTTCATTTTATTTGTTATCAAGTGGCCATCAAAGAAGTCTGACTAAGGAGTTGATTTTAGGAGGGTTTGAAATCAGTTCTAATGATAGAAACATAGCCATACATGCACGTTCCATTACCAAGATTTATTCAGAAAATGGTCAAGAAAATAAGGTATTGGATGGCCTTGAAGTTGAAATTTATGAAGATGAATCCGTAGCCATTGTTGGTGCTTCAGGGGTTGGAAAGACCACTCTTCTTCATATTATTGGTACCCTGGATAAGCCAAATGCAGGAAAGGTTGTCCACTTTGGAAAAGAAGTTTTATCTTGGCCAGATAAGAGGCTTTCAAGATTTAGGAATGAAAAGATTGGTTTCGTGTTTCAGTTTCATCACCTCCTTCCAGAATTTAACGCCTTGGAAAATGTGTTGATGCCTTGTTATTTATCGAAGATATTTTCTGTTAAAGTGAAGGAGCGTGCCTTAGAACTTTTGGACTATCTTGGCCTTAAGGGAAAGGAAGGGCTAAATGTCAAAAAGCTATCAGGTGGTGAACAGCAAAGGGTTGCTTTGGCTCGGGCCCTAATTAACAATCCACGAATAATATTGGCAGATGAACCAACTGGAAATCTTGATGAAAAAAGCGGTCTTAAGGTGGCTAAATTACTTTTTAAGGTCAGGGAAAGGTCAAAGGCTACTTTGATAATTGTCACTCATAATTTGAATCTTGCCAGAATGACAGACAGATGCATAGGACTTAAGGCAGGAAAGGCCATAAATGTTCCAAAGGACGGTCTTACTTACTTTGTACTGGATGAAGCAGCATGATAAAAGAAAAAAAATATTCCCAAAGAGCACTTTTTTACAAATGCATTATAAATTTTACAGTTGTTATAGTTGTCCTTGTTGTTTTTAGTCCAGTCACTTCCCATTCTCAAATAAAAAAAGAGCTTTCATCTGTAACAATAGACCTTTTTAGACTAAGGTATATTGGTCCAAAGGGTCACGAGTCTATATCCAGTGAGGTTACAAAGGGCCTTTTAAATGAGCTGGAATTAAAGGGACATGTTGTTACCCTTAAAAAAGAAAAACCAAATATACCTTCCCAAGTAAAAGAGATTCTTAATAAAGATGGCGCACATTATGGAATCTATGGTTCTGTTTCCAAGTTTGGAAAGCTTTTGAGCATTGATTTATTTATTGTTAACAGGGAGTCTCCAGACAAAAAGCCCCTTGTCGCCTTTGTCCAAGGGCCAGAGGATAAACTTCTTGGACTTTTAAAGCTTTTGACAGAAAAGGTTCAAGATTCCTTTAAAATTCCCTATAAGGTCTTAAAGGTTCAGGTTGAAGGAAATAAAAGGATAGGTACAGATGCAATCCTTCAAAATATAAAGACTACTGAAGGCGAATTTTATGATCCGAGACAGATATCAGAGGATATAAAATCCATTTACAAGATGGGATATTTTGATGATATCGAAGTCGATGTTCAAGATACAGTAGAGGGAAAGATAGTTACCTTCCTTGTGAGAGAAAAACCTGCAATCAGGAAAATAGTCTTTGAGGGTAATAAAGAGATAGATGATGACAAAATAAAAGATGTAATTGATCTTAAACCATATACTGTCATTAAGGAAAAGGCCCTTCAGGAAAATGCTGAAAAGATAAAGGCCCTTTATGCTGAAAAGGGCTATGCAGGTACTACAGTTGCGGTTTCAATAAGACCCGTCTCAAATCAAGCAGCAGATGTGGTTTTTGAGATTACGGAGGGTGAGAAGGTCTATATCAAAAAGATTATCATTGAAGGCAATAAGGCCTTTTCTGATGACGATCTCAAGGGCATCATGGAGGTTAGTGAGAAGAAACCTTGGTGGACTCCAAGTCTTAAAAACATAATGGGCCTTATTCAGGGTGGAGTTGGGGTACTTAAGTGGGATGCCCTTGAAAGGGATGTGGGGAGGATCACTGCCTATTACCATAACCACGGTTATGTGGATGCAAAGGTCGGAAAGCCACGTGTTGAAAGGAAAGGTGCAGAGCTTTTTATTACCATTCCAGTGGAAGAAGGAGAGCGATATGGCGTTGGTTCAATAGATATTGAAGAAGACTATTTTAAAAATAAAAAGGCTCTCCTTTCAGACCTTGAAATAAAACATATGGATTATTTCAGCCGTGAGGTTCTAAGAAAGGATATAATGAACCTCACAAACAGATATGCAGATCAGGGTTTTGCCCATTGTAATATAAGTCCTCGTATTTCAAAGGATACCGAACATAAAAAGGTCAATATAACTCTGGTAGTAAACAAGGGCCCCAAGGTCTATTTCGATCGTATAACCATAAAGGGTAATACAAGGACAAGGGATAAAGTCATAAGACGTGAGCTCAGGGTGATGGAACTTGCCCCATTTAGCGCTACAGGTCTTAAAAAGAGTAATGACCGTTTAAGAAGGCTTGGCTATTTCAAAGATGTTGAGATAACTCCAAAGCCTGGAAGAGATGAATCTCACATGAACCTTGACGTTAAGGTCAAGGAGCGTCCTACAGGCACCTTCAGTATAGGTGCAGGCTATAGTTCTGTGGATAAATTCATTTTAATGGGTGAGATTAGCCAAAGAAATTTTTTGGGAAAGGGGCAGACCTTAAGCTTTAAAGGTATCCTAGGTGGTAGCACCCAGCGATATTCCTTGAGCTTTTTCGAACCTTATTTCAGGGATACAAGACTTTCCTTTGGCATTGACGTCTATAATTGGGAATACGAATATACCGACTATACAAAGGATAGTATTGGAGGTGCCATTAGATTTGGCTATCCTCTTACGGACAATTTGAGCTTTTTCTTTGGAGGAAGGATTGATAATACAGACCTTTCTGATGTAAGCGATAATGCATCATACATCATAAGAAACTCTCTTGATATTAAGGCTACAAGGTCCCTTAGTGCAGGACTCAATTATGACTCCCGTAACCGCTATTTTAATCCTACAAGGGGTCTTCAGGGAAATATTTTTGTGGAATATGCAGGAGGTTTTCTCGGAGGAGATGCTGCCTATACGAAATTTAGGGGAGAGATTGGTTACTATCACAGGATATGGAAATTTCTTGTGGGTCATATGAAATTTGGCGCAGGCTATATGTTTGAGGGCTCAAATGGTAAGATGCCTGTCTATGAAAGGTTTTTCCTAGGAGGGCTTGATAGTATCAGGGGCTATAAATACGGTGATGTCAGCCCAAGGGACCCTGAGACAGATGAACGAATTGGTGGTGAATACATGGGTTATCTTCAAAGTGAGATCATTTTTCCAATTCTTAAAAATATGGGGCTTAACGGGGTTCTTTTCCTTGATATGGGTAATGTGTGGTCAGATGATACTGATGAAGGCTTTGATATTACAGACCTAAGAAAATCTGTTGGCGCAGGCATAAGATGGCTTTCTCCAATGGGTCCACTTAGAATTGAATGGGGTTATAATTTTGATAGAAAACCGGATGATGATACCAGCAATTGGGAATTTCGTATGGGAGGAAACTTTTAGTTGATGAAGAGCATTAGTATCAAGGAGGCAGCCCAAATCGTAAGTGGGAAATTAATTGGTGATGAAAACCTTAGGTTGTCAGGTATTGCCTCCCTTAGCGATGCAACATCAAAGGATATAAGTTTTGCCGTTAATGAAAGGCTTAAAGAAAAGGTAGAAAGATCAAAGGCAGGGGCCTTTTTACTCCCTGAAAATTGGCCCAATGAGATTAATAAACCAGCAATTTTGGTAAAAGACCCTTATCTAGGCTATGCCCTTTTGGCTCAGTATTTCTTTGACAAGCCCTTTGAAAAAAAGGGAATTCATCAAAGTGCAGTAATTGGCAAAGGCTGTGAGATTTCAGAAAATGTCAGTATTGGTCCAAATGTTGTCATTGGAAATAATGTGAAAATAGAAGGCCTTGTCACAATTCATCCAGGAGTTGTAATTGGGAATAATTGTAAGATAGGTGAAGGTTCAGAGATATTTCCCAATGTTGTTATTTATGAAGGCTGTAGAATTGGGAAAAGGGTGAGGATTCACGGTGGAGCAGTAATAGGAGCAGATGGTTTTGGTTACGCCCAGGGTCCTCATGGCATGGTCAAGATTCCCCAGGTTGGAACAGTAATTATTGAAGATGATGTTGAAATAGGTGCAAATTCCACCATAGACAGGGCAGCCTTTGGTGAGACAAGGATAGGGAAGGGAACCAAGATTGATAACCTTGTCATGATTGCCCACAATTGTCAGATAGGTGCCCATTGTGCAATTGTTAGCCAGGTTGGAATTTCAGGGAGCACAAAGGTTGGAAGTGGAGTAATGCTCGCTGGCCAGGTGGGGATAGTAGGGCATATTGAAATTGGAGACGGAGTTAAGGTAGGTGCTAAATCTGGTGTCCCAAACTCGGTGCCCGCCGGTCAAATTGTATCGGGGATTCCAGCCATGCCACACAGGAAGTGGCTTAGGGTAATTAACAGCATGAAAAGGCTTCCAGAGCTAATAAAGGATGTAAGAAATATCAAAAAGGCGTTGGAGAGGCTACAAAAAGATGACAAGTGATTCTAGTTTTGACATCAAGGAGATATTTAGACTTCTCCCCCATAGATATCCATTTCTGCTGGTGGATAGAATTACAGAAGTTGTTCCTGGAGAATACATAAAGGGCTATAAAAATGTCACCATTAATGAGCCTTTTTTTCAGGGACACTTTCCGGACCGTCCGATAATGCCAGGTGTTTTGATACTTGAGGCAATGGCCCAGACAGGGATATGTTTTGCCATAAAGACAGAGCCAAAGCTTTTGGAAGAAAAACTTTTTGTCTTTGCTGGAATGGACGGGGTTCGTTTTAAAAGGCAGGTGGTCCCTGGAGACAGGCTTGACATTGAGCTTCACCTTGAAAAGAGAAAGAGAATGATCTGGAAAATGGCAGGGACAGCAAAAGTCCAGGATGAAATCGCCTGTCAGGCCACATTGATGGCTGCCATGACCTCTTAGTCAGGAGACAAGATGACAGAAATAGATAAAAAGGAAAATATAATTCATCCTACTGCTGTCCTCGAAAAAGGCTGTAAGATTGGAAAAAATATAAAAATTGGGCCCTATGCCATAATTGGAAAGGATGTAGTAATCGGAGATAACTGTACTGTAGGCCCTCATGTTGTCATAGAGGGTAAGACCACAATTGGGAATTTTTGCCAGATTTTTCAGTTTGCCTCCATTGGGGCAGCACCTCAGGATATTACTTATAAGGGAGAGGATACGGCAGTTGAAATAGATGATTACACCATTGTTCGAGAAAGTGTTACAATCCACAGAGGCACTCAAAAGGGAGGAGGAGTAACAAGGATTGGAAAGTGTTGTATGATAATGGCCTACTGCCATATTGCCCATGACTGCAAGC
>WFZZ01000144.1 GCA_015489315.1 Deltaproteobacteria bacterium
TTTCTGGATGATAAGATTTCAAGGGTAAAAAGCAAAAGAAGTTTAAAAAACCTTGAAGAAATAAAAAGGTTCTTTTTAAGTCCCAATAAAATAGTTATAAAGGAAATTCCAGACGCTTCTATATCATTAGGAAAACTATTAAACCCCAAAGACTTAGAGCAGGCACTAAGGTCTTTTACTGTGAAAGCATTTCCCCCAAAAAGTCTCCGTAACTTGACAATTAATTGATTCATACCTATTTGGATAATAACAACCTCTTTCTGGGAGATACAAAAATGACCCCTGAACGAGCCAAGGAAATCCTCTTGGGTATCTTTCCTCAAAAGGTCACTCCATCTGCCCTTATCAGACTTTGGGATAACAGTGAAGTAAAAATAGGAGAAGAAGAACCTACCTTTTCCATATTTTTTAAGACTAGGAAGATTTTTGAAGAGATACTTGTTGAACCCTCCCTTGCCTTTGGCGAGGGATACATAAATGGTGACATAGAAATCCGTGGAAAACTTGATGAGGTTCTTGGGTGGTTGTTTAAAAACGCTACAGAAGAAAGGCTTACTCCCTTTCAAAAGGCCAAAATTTGCTGGCTACATCTTAAAAAAAAGGCCACAGTTAAACAGTCTAAAAAGGACGTCCAGTTTCATTATGACAAGGGGAATGATTTTTATAAGATTTGGCTCGAT
Organism: Deltaproteobacteria bacterium; assembly: GCA_015489315.1. Taxonomy (GTDB): domain Bacteria; phylum Desulfobacterota; class Dissulfuribacteria; order Dissulfuribacterales; family QOAL01; genus JAADCZ01. The sequence goes on from WFZZ01000144.1 coordinate 681, forward strand.
AAGGGCATGAATTATTCCTGTGGTTTTTTTACTAGTGATGATGAAGACCTTGAAAGTGCCCAAAAAAATAAGATAAGAAGAAGTCTAAAAAAACTCCGTCTTAAACCAGGCCAAAAGCTTCTTGACATTGGTTGCGGCTGGGGAAGTGTGGTTATAGAAGCCGCGAAACGATATGGAGTTAAAGCAGTTGGTATCACATTATCAAAGAATCAATTTGAACTTGGAAATGAGAGGATTAAGGAAGCAGGGTGCCAAGAGCTCGCAGAGATCAGACTTCAAGATTATAGGGAGATACCCCAAAAAGAGTTTGGCACCTTTGACCGCATTATTTCCATTGGCATGTTTGAACATGTGGGCAAGGAAAATATTCCTGTCTTTTTTGAACGTTGTGGAAGGCTTTTAAAAAACGGGGGTATATTACTTCTTCACACCATAGGCCGAACAAAGCCAAAGGAAATGGATCCCTGGATTACAAAATATATATTTCCTGGAACTTATCTTCCTGCCCTTGGAGAGCTTGTTGAAATAGCAGAAGATAAAGGCTTTGACTTTTTTGACTGTGAAAACCTAAGGATGCATTATGACAGAACACTTGGGCACTGGGCGAGGCGATTTGAGAAAAATATTAAAAAAATAAAAGAACTTTATGACGAAAGATTTATCAGGATGTGGCGTTTTTACTTATATAGCTGTCAAATGACCTTTAGATACACGCCCCTTTTTGTATATCAACTACTCTTTTCAAAGGGAAGGAGAAATGACTGGCCTCTTGTAAGGGAGTCTCTCTATATATAAAAAATTTATAGCTCCGCGAGGCCCCTTTCAAAAGTTGTCTTGATTCTCTCTAAATTCCTTTGATTTTCAAATGTCTTTGGAGTCAAAAGGCTAAAAATGATTATGGCAACTGTTGAGATAAAAAAGCCCGGCACCATCTCATAAAGCTCAAATATGCCTCCATGAAGATTCCGCCAGACTATTACCGTAAGGCCGCCGGTAAGAATTCCAGCCATTGCCCCAGGTCTTGTCATTTCTTTCCAGAAAAGGGATAAGATTAAAGTAGGGCCAAAACTTGCTCCAAAGCCTGCCCAGGCATAAGCCACCATGTCTAGAACTTTGCTACTTGGATCCCGTGCAAGAAAGATTGCAACGAGACTTACCAAAAGGACTGTCAATCTTCCAATTAAAATTAGCTCTCTCTCACTTGCCTCTGGACGAAACCTTGCCCTATAAAAATCTTCTGTAAGGGCAGAGGCAGAAACAAGAAGCTGGGAGTCTGCAGTACTCATTATGGCTGCAAGGATTCCGGCAAGACAAATACCGGAAATTAAGGGATGCATAAAATCTCTTACTAGGAAGATAAAGACCTTTTCCGGATCTGCCAGAGAGCTACTGAAATGGATGGCACCTGCAACTCCTACAAGTATTGCCCCGGCTAAGGACAAACCTGTCCAAGAAGTCCCTATTACCTTGGCCTTTTCCACATCCCTCAGCGAATCGGTAGCCATAAAGCGCGCCAGGATATGTGGCTGACCAAAATATCCAAGTCCCCAGGCCGAAAGGGAAATAAGGGAAAAAACAGAGTAAAAATTTCCGTCTTTATCCCTGAAGATATCAAAAAAACCGTCATCAATCCCGTTTGAGAAGTCCAGTCCATGGATGGAAAATGCCAAAATAGGAACCACAATTAAGGTAAAAAGCATAAGAAGGGCCTGGAAGGCATCTGTCCACGATACTGCCAAAAAACCTCCCATAAATGTATAAATCAAGATAGTTGCTGCGCCTATCCCCATTGCATAAATATAAGGAACTCCAAAGACGCTGTTAAAGAGTTTCCCCCCTGCCACGAGACCAGAGCTTGTATAAATGGTAAAGAAAAATAATATCATGAGGGCGCTTATTGTCCGTAAGATGCCTGTGTCATCAAAAAAACGCCTTTCAAGATATTCCGGTATGGTAAGGGAGTTATCAAAATGGTAACTAAAAACCCTTAACCTTTTTGCAACTATCTGCCAATTAAGAAATGTCCCCAAAAGGAGACCAAGGGCAAGCCAAAGGCCCTTTAGCCCTTCGGAATAGATAAGACCTGGAAGCCCCAAGAGTAACCAGCCGCTCATGTCTGAAGCCCCGGCACTAAGCGCTGAGACAAGGCTTCCAAGCCTCCTTCCTCCAAGGATATAGTCTGAAAGATCCCTGGTCCTTTTATATGCAACAAGGCCAATGGCAAAGACCGCAAGTAAATAGACCAAAAAGGCCAAGAGGACCCAGATATCCATATAAGCTTTCTCCATATAAATAAGAATCTTCTAAGAATCTTCTACACTCTCAAAGAATTATCCAAGTCTAAATGGAAGGGCTTGAAAGTCAACTGGATATCATGGTTTTCTCTTGCCATCTCTACAAATTCCTTGTCCTTTGCCCTTAAAATAACCATATCAAGCCCTGCCATTTTGAAGATTCTGAGAGCGGAAAGCTCAAAGAACTTTCTCCCAGATGGAATAAGGCCAGTAGATAAGTTGCTAATTGCAGAAATAGTTTTGATCCTTTTTTTGCGAAGGGCTCCAATTAGATATATGGCCTCTGCAAAAAGGGTGACGTCAGGATGATTTTGAATATCGCCCAATGGATGGATGCAAATCCTCGGTCTTAAAACCGGATCAATTATCAATCTCTCTAGTGGGAACGAGCTTTTTTCCGCCCTTTCGATTACCTCTTCTGCCAAAAAGCAAATTTCATCAAGGCTTGAAGGATTAAAACCCTTTCTGGTCAAAAGGACCACAAGATTACATTTCAGACATTTTGCTGCAGAAAGCATACTTTCAAGCTGTCTTTCATCTGCAGTTATGCAATTTATGGTTGTATTTGGCCCAGAAATTTCCACCGCCTCCTTTAAGACACCGCGAACAGGACTAATGAAAAGGGGCCTATCTGTCACAGCCCTTATCTGTCTTAAAAGCCATGGAAAACAATGCTCAGAACCTTGCCAGCCACCAAGATTGACTTCCAGGGCATCCACCTTTGACTCCAAAATCCTTTTAACTTCTCCCCTTATCAGGGAACCATCTCTTTTTCTTATGGCTTCAAAAACAACTGGATTGAAGATGTTAATCTCCTGGCCAATCAAAAACATGATCATACCTCCTTTTTATTTTGGCCAGCAGGTGAAGGGAGAAAAGGAGGAAGGATAAATGAAACAAAGAGAAAAATCCTCTATTTGGTATTTGACCTTAAGCCTCGAAGCCAAATACCTCCTTCCCCAGGCCGGTCTCCCGGCTCTCGGATCATCCCCAAGGATCGCCTTCCCATTACGCTTTGGTAACAGTGGCATAATGATCCATGGGTCCCCGATTACGGTTGCGGGCCAGCGCCGGACTTTCACCGGACTTCCCGTACACCTGAGGCACAATATGTTGAATTTTATTTGCTATTACTACTAGATAATGCGTTTGTCAAGGAAATTTAGAAAAAAGGACCTAACACTTCTCCTTGCCTTTTTTCCATTTCGATTCTTTAGTCTTTCGTTGAGGCAATTATTCCTGCCCTTTCAAGGTCATACCCAGATGGCCTTTGATAGACCCTCAATCCAAACTCAGGAATGGCTGCAAGAATATGGTCAAATATATCTGCTTGGATTCCTTCATAGTTTACCCATTGGGTATCCCTTGAAAAACAATAGATCTCTAGCGGAATACCGTCAGGTGTAGGAGAAAGCTGTCTCACCATCATAGTCATATCCTTTCTGAGCTTGGGATGCTGCCTTAGATACTCGTTTAGATAGGCCCTGAAGGTTCCAAGGTTGGTCATTCTTCTGCCATTTACTAGGACCGAATCATCAATATTGTGTACCCTATTGTATTCTGCAAGCTCCCTTTCCTTTTCATCAATGTATTTTTTAAGGATTTGAATCTTTCTAAGCCTTTCTATCTGTTCCCTTTCGAGGAACCTGACACTTCTTTGGTCTATCAAAATGGCCCTTTTTATCCTCCTTCCACCAGCCTGTTTCATTCCACGCCAATTTATAAAGGAATTTTCAATGAGCTTATGGGTGGGAATTACTGTTATTGTCTTATTCCAGTTTTGCACCTTTATTGTATAAAGGGCTATTTCTATTACATCTCCATCTGCATCAAACTTTGGAACTTGTATCCAATCTCCCACACGGATAAGGTCATTTGAAACTATCTGGACACTTGCCACAAAAGAAAGGATTGTATCTTTAAATACTAGGAGAAGGACAGCAGTCATGGCCCCGAGGCCGCTTAATAGGGCCCAGGGAGAGACACCAAGAAAAAAACAGATGATAGATACGGCTACGGCAAGAAATATTATTAGCTTAATAAGCTGTACATAGCCTTTAATTGGCCAACGCTTTGATGCAGGAGTCCTGTCATATATTTTAAGAGCTGCTGAAAAGAGCCTATCTACAAAAAGGGCAATATCCAACAGGACAAAGGGATAGACCAGATTTAAAATTACCTTTGGAAAGTTGGGTACTAGCTGCGCAACATAGTTAAAGCAGATTGCAGGGGCCAGAAGGGCAAGGGGTACAAATACCTTCTTTTCAATAAGGATATCGTCCCATTTATTTCTTGTCCTTTTTACCGCTGCATGTATAAATTTTATTACGAAATAGCGAACAATGAGATAACTTATAAGGCAGCAAAAGGCTATTAAAAGAAAAATAAGGAGCCAGTAAATGTACTGATTTCCGCTGTTAAAATGAGATATGATATTTGAAAGCCACTTATTCAAAACTTCCATTACGCCCCTTTTCCCTCATAAGATCATCATAAATTTCCTTGACCTTTTTTCTGACCCTTTCAAAATCTTCACTATTATCTATCACATAATCTGCCAACTTAATTTTTTCTTCAACCGGTATTTGAAATTTCAATCTCCTTTTTACTTCTTCCTCGGTTAGCCCTCTATTTTTAAGTCTTTCAAAAAGGCTTTTTTCATCACAAAATACCACGATGACCTTATCAAACTCACCATGTTTATTTGTCTCAAAAAGAAGCGGGATTTCAGAGACTACAATTTTTGGGGAATTTTTTTTGTAAAATCTTCTTATTTCCTCATAGACCAGGGGGTGGATAATTCTTTCAAGGCAATCTTTTTTTTTCTTTGAAGAGAATATGATATCTGCTAATGCTTGTTTGTCAATTTGGCCTTTATGATTCAAAATGGGACCAAAGATACTTACTATCTTTGCCTTTATTTGATTCTTTTTCAGAAGATCATGAACAATTTCATCAGCGCTTATTGTAGCAGCGCCTTGTTCTTTGAAAAACTTTAAAATAGTTGACTTACCAGAGCCAATATTTCCAGTTAATGCTACTAGCACTGTTTAGAGGCCAAGTTCTGCCATCATTTGGTCCAGTTCTTCCTGAGATTTTGGGGCCTTTTTATCCTTATTTGAGCCATTTTCTTCTATAACCTTATCAACATGTTCCTGGATGTCTTCGAGATATTTATCCTTTTCAGGCTCAAGGCTTATAAATTCTGTCTTTTCAAGGTTCATCTCCACGTAAAATGGATTCCTATCACCTGTTCTAAATGAGATCTTTCTGCAAACAGGTTTTTCAAGCATTGTAGCCACTGAAAGGGTAATGGCAGTTGAGATAGTTATGGCCTTTGGTTGATTATTATTGGCTGAAAGTCCATAAATGGCCTCTATCTTTTGCCTTGCCTTTCCTATCACCTGATTAATGATTTCACCTACATAGTTTACCACCTCATCAGAATCGAACTCTTTGGCAATCTCCTCATCCTGAAGTCCCATGAAGGACATGGCCTTTTGATAGATTTCAAGGGCAGCCTCCTTTGAAAAATTCATAATAAAAAGCCCAGAGTAATCTCCGGAAAACTGAACAAAACAGCCAATATCTGGCTTTAGACTGATGGAAGGAACATCTTGAAGGGTTGGAGCATAACTGACATCCATACCAGTAGATATATCAATTACCTCCTTTACAGCATGACAAAATATCTTTGCAACTCGATCAATTGTGCTAAGGGAAGACTCTTGCATAACTTATTGGCTCCTTTAAAAATTGTAAGCCTGATTACTGGCAGCTTTCTTCCTCCTCTTCTTCATCAAAGCTCACCCCTGACTGGTCCTCTTCCCACCTTTTCCGTTCACTTACATAACCAAGGCCAAGGGCTGCTGCTGCACCTAGAGCCAACCCCACAAAACCTGCAAATACCCAGAGGGATGAACTGCATGTGTCTTCTTTGCCTGAATCAAGCTCTTTATGACAATATCGACAAATTACTGCATCTTTTTTAATCCTCTCCTTACAATAAGGGCAGACCTTTTTAAACATTTCCATCCTCCTTTATGGATTTTTCCTTAAGAAGTGGTATCTCTCTTAAAAAATTGACCATGCCTTTTTTGTATTCTAGCAGGAATGGATGGCATTCAACACCCTTTTTAATTGCATCATAAAAGGTCTTTGAAAATTCCCTATCAGTATTCCAGTTTGGCGAAAAGTAATTCACATTTGGGCAAAATATCAAAAAACAAATTGCACTTCTTTCTCCCTTTTCCTCTCGAATTTTAATAAGCTCTTTAAGGTGCCGCCTTCCCCTTTCTGTGGGGGCATCAGGAAATAGGGCAATATTAGACCTTTCAAGTGTGCATCCTTTAACCTCTATATATATCCTTTCGAAAGATTCAAGTGTTAACAAAAAATCAAGTCTGCTACTTTCAAATTTTACCTCTTTTTTAATCTCTCGAATTCCTTTAAATGGTGAAATCTCCTCGTCTTCAAATATGGCATTTGCTATAGAGGAGTGAAAACCTGAATTAACCAAGACCCATGACTTACCATCCTGTGACAAGGCAGAAATAAGGTCCCATTTGGTCTTTCTTGACTTTTCTGTGGCCTTTTTTAAAAGGAGCCTATTCCCTGGGAATAGAAGCTCCTTTAGCCTTCCAGGGTCTCTTACATGGACCTTTACTGAGCCAGATTGGCCTTCTATATTACAAATAGCAAGGAAACGATTGGGGCGTTCGAGAAAAATCGCTTCTTTATCCCAGGGTATTTCAAAAAGGGGCTTCATTGCTTTGCATTCGCCTTTTTTCCTCTGCTTCAGATAGCCTTAAATAAAGCGGCACTAAACGATCAGGGTCATGTGGCGGTGTTCCATCTAAGATCATCTTTTTTGCAAGGAGCCCACAATTTGAAGGCTTGGGATACCAAAGGTTGTTTGGTGCAAAGGTTGCCCTTTTTTCAAAAAGCTCCCTTAGCTTGTCCCCATAGGACAAAAGCCCATTTCCCAGAAAGATGACCTCTTTTTTCTCAGGTACAAAACCCTTTATCTCCTCCGGACGACAGACAACATATTCTGATATCCTTTTAACAAAAAAACCCTCTGTTTCATAAAGACAAGTATAAACTTGTTTTCTTCTTGCATCTATTAATGGACAAATGAGCCTTTCTTTAAGGTTTAAACAAGCATTTTGGGCAAGGATGTCAAGTGTTGGTACACCCAAGAGCTTGGCACTAGTTGAAAGACACAATCCCTTTGCAGTGGCAAGACCAATTCTTAAACCTGTGAAACTTCCTGGTCCAATGCTTACAGCAACAAGATCTATCTCTTTCCACGAAAGCTCAAGCTCATCCAAAAGATACATTACTGCCTTTATGAGCCTTCTGGAATAGGTGCTCTTTGAACCTGTGACAACCTCTCCAAGAAGCTCGTCATCCCTTAAAAGGGCCACTCCACCTGTCATTCCAGTGGTTTCAAGAGCAAGAGTAAGCATTTTTTATGGCTTTGGTATGGGCTTTGTGATACCTAGAAGTCTTGCAATATCATTGTAAAAGACAAGAAGCATTAAGGAGCCAAGTATAAAAATTCCAATTTGCTGGGCCACCTGCATCTGGCGAACTGTAAGGGGGCTTCCCTTAATTGTCTCAATAGCAAAGAAAAAAAGATGTCCGCCATCAAGGACTGGAATTGGCAATAGATTCAGGATAGCAAGATTGATGCTTAAGACTGCCATGAAATAAAACAGATTCAAAAGGCCTTGTTGGGCCTGCTCCCCTGCCATCTGGGCTATCATGATGGGCCCTCCCAGGGTGGAAACAGGTATGACCCTTTCTATGATCTTTATAAATCCTTCTAAGGTAAGCCAGGTTAGCTCCCAAGTCTTTTGAAACGACTTAAATACTGCCACAAAGGGATTAAGCCTTTCTATTTTTATCTTTCCTGCTGCTGTCACCCCAATTAAGGGCACCCTTACCTTTTCGCCAAAGATATTTTTTAGCTCTTGGAACCGGGGTTTGACCTCAACTTCAATTATTCTTTCTCCACGCTTAAGTTTTAGCTTTATCATGGAACCCTTACTGGCCTTGATGGTCTTTGAGACATCTTGCCAGCTTTTGACTTTTTTCCCATTTACTTCCAAAAACACATCTCCTGCCCTTATGCCTGCCTCTTGTGCCGGAGATCCTGGATTTACCTTTCCTATTTCTGGAAGGACTATTGGGTTTCCATAAAAAAGAAGGATAAAAAAGAATATGATCTGGGCCATTAAAAAATTTGCAATAGGGCCTGCTGCCACAACAAGGGCCCTTTGTCTTACAGGCCTATGTGAGAAAGAATAGGGAATATCCTCTTTAGAGACCTCTTCAGTTGGAAGCTCTCCAAGCATTTTAACAAAACCACCTAAAGGGATGGCAGAGATACAATAATCTGTGCCATTTCTCACAAAGCCCCAAACCCTTGGCCCAAAACCAACGGAAAATTTTAGGACCCTTATGCCAAAAAAACGCGCAACCAGAAAGTGACCGAGTTCATGAAAAAAAATTAACGCACTTAATACCAGAAGAAATGACCAGAGGGTTGTCATCTATTCGCCCTTTTCAATATTTGAGACAAATTCCTCTGCCTTAAGCCTTGCCAGGGCATCGGCCCTTAGAACATCATCGATGGTTTCCATTTCCTCCCCGCCAATTTCATTCAAAACTGTCTCTATGACCTTTGAAATAGATAAATATGGTATCCTTTTTTGCAGAAAGGCCTCAACAGCCACCTCATTGGCTGCATTAAGTACAGTTGTTGCGGTCCCACCCATATTAAGGGCCTTAAAGGCAAGGGAAAGACAGGGAAATTTATCATATTGTGGCTCTTCAAAGCTCAAAGGCCCTGTCTTTACAAGGTCCAGAGATGGAAGATCAAGCTCCATCCTTTCTGGCCACATGAGGGCATAAGAAATTGGCACCCTCATATCAGGTATTCCTAATTGGGCGATGACAGAACCGTCAATATATTCCACCATTGAGTGAACTATGCTTTGGGGATGAACCAGAACATCAATCCGTTCAGGTGGAATGTCAAAGAGCCACCTTGCCTCAATGACCTCCAAACCCTTGTTCATAAGGGTTGAGGAATCCACGGATATCTTTGCACCCATGGACCAGTTGGGATGTGCCACAGCCTCTTGAGGGGTGATTGTCCTTAATTCATCAATGGACTTTTCCCTAAATGGCCCGCCGGATGCAGTTAAAATAATCCTTTTTACCATGCCTTCCTTATAGCCCTGAAGGCATTGAAAGATGGCAGAATGTTCACTGTCTATTGGAAGAAGGTTTACCTTGTGCTCTTCAACAAGCTTCATAACCAAGGGACCGGCAGCAACCAGTGTCTCTTTATTGGCAAGGGCCACGTCCTTTCCAGCCTCTATTGCAGCAATGGTTGGGATGAGGCCAGCAGCACCAACCATGGAAGAGACAACTAGCTCCGCATCAGGCATACTGGATAGCTCCTTATAACCCTCTTTTCCATAAAGTATCTGAGGGCCATTGGGGCCTATCTTTTTAGAAAGGTCCTGGGCAAGCTCTTTTGTCATCACAGCAACCTTTCTTGGAACAAATTCCTTAATTTGTTCTGCCAAAAGAGCAATATTTTGCCCGGCCCCGAGACCAACTATCTTTAGCCTTCCAGCTGACCTTCTCACAATGTCTGTAACACTTTTTCCTATGGAGCCTGTTGAGCCAAGGACAACTATTTTCTTTTCATGAAACATGACAGAATCCTATCTCAAGTAAAAATTGCCATTGCTAAAAAAAAGGACCCAGTAAAGGGTAGGGCCAGCATATAGCAAGGCATCAACCCTGTCAAAGACTCCCCCATGTCCCGGAAGGATTGAGCCTGAATCCTTGATGCCGAAGTGTCTTTTTATTATAGATTCTGCAAGGTCCCCTATCTGGCTAACCATAGCGAGCAAAATTGAAAGAGGGACAAGGAGCCTCAGGTCAAAAAAATTAAAGAAGGAAATCCAGCAAAATAATGCCCCAAAAACAGAGGCCAAAATGCCTCCAATCGAACCCTCAACGGTCTTTCCCTTGCTTATGGCTGGACATAGTTTGTGCCTTCCCATAAGGTTCCCCGCATAATAGGCCCCGGTATCGGCCAAAAAGACCACCACGAACAGAAAGGATATCCATCCAAGACCGTTCGGGAACTGGTAAATTAAATAAATAAGACTTGAACAAAGGGAAATGTAACCCGCACCAAAGGCGGTAATAGCCAAAAAAAGAAACGGAAATTTTTGGGCCCGATATGTCATGACACAGATGATTATGGAAAGGGCGAAAAGGAGAAAGAGGCCAAAAAGCAGATAGACTTCTTCTTTTTTAAATATAGTAAAAAAAAGGGGAATAAGGCCTAAGAAAATACCACTTATTTTAAAAATCGGGCCGTCATCCCTGAAGGCCATTTCAAAATATTCATAAAGACAAAGGATTGTGATAAGAATTATAAGTAAATCAAAAAAAAGGCTCCCGCCCCATAATAGACCCGCGACAAGGGCAGGAACTAGGATAAGGGCGGTTAGGACTCGTTTCCTGTGCATTTCAGGACTATTTGTTCGCTGGTTTTTCCAAAACGTCTTTCGCGTCTTGAATAGTCTTCAAGGGCCTTCAAAAGCTCGTTTTCGTTGAAATCAGGCCAGAGGGTATCTGTTATGTAAAGCTCACTATAGGCTGCCTGATAAAGCAAAAAATTGCTAAGCCTCATCTCGCCGCTAGTCCTTATAATCAAATCCGGATCAGGGACATCGCTTGTATATAAATAGGACTTAAAGGTGTTTTCATTCACATCATCTGGCCTTAGCTTTCCTTGTAAGACATCTAGGGAAAGCCTTTTGGCGGCCCGGGCTATTTCTGCCCTTCCTCCATAGCTAAGGGCTAGTATAAGCTGCATCTCATAGTTTTTTGAGGTCCTGTTCATTGTGTCAAAGAGAATGGTTCTTACTCTAGGAGGAAGGTCTTCGATATCCCCGATGGCCCGCAGCCTAATCTTGTTCCCTAAAAGTTCGTCCAGTTCCCTTTGCAGATATTCGCTCAGTAAATCCATCAGGGCGTCAACTTCTTCCTTTGGCCTTGACCAGTTTTCCTTTGAAAAGGCATAGAGGGTAAGATATCTTATGCCCCAACGTCTAGCTGCTGTAACTATTTCTTTAACAGTTTTAGCACCTTGCCTATGGCCTATTATCCTTGGAAGAAAACGCTTTTTGGCCCACCTGCCATTTCCATCCATGATGATGGCAAGGTGTCTTGGAAGATTATGCAAAATATGATCAGGAAGCTTTTGGACCATGTTTTTTTAAAAGTCCATTATCTCCTTTTCCTTTTTCTTAAGAATCTCATCCACCTTTTTTATATGGTCGTCAGTAAGCTTCTGGACCTCATCTTGAAGTTTGTACATTTCGTCTTCTGAGATGGCCTTTTCCTTTTTTTGGGTTTTAAGCTTCTCAATGGCATCTCGCCTTATATTTCTGATGGCTACCCTGCAATCCTCTGCCATCTTTTTGACCAGTTTTACAAGTTCTTTTCTTCTTTCCTCTGTAAGGGGCGGAACGCTGACTCTAATTATCTTTCCATCGTTTGAAGGGGTAAGTCCAAGGTCTGAGGATAAAATCGCCTTTTCAATATCTCCAAGGATATTGTTATCCCAGGGCTGAATGGTTATCAGCCTGCTTTCTGGCACAGAGATTGAGGCCACCTGATTGAGGGGCATGTTGGTTCCATAATAATCCACTGTAATTCCATCAAGAAGCGATGCAGAGGCGCGTCCTGTCCTCACATGGGAAAGCTCCCTTTCGAAGGCCTTTATGGCCTTATCCATTCTACTATTGGCATCCTTTATTACCTCTTTACCCATAAATTCCACCTCCTTTAGTCCGGAAGGATTAGGCTACCGATGGATTCTCCAGAAACTGCCCTTACAATATTACCCTCTTTCAACATATTGAAAACCATTATTGGAAGTCTTGCGTCCATTGCAAGGGATATTGCCGCAGCATCCATAACCCCAAGGCCCCTTTCAAGGACCTCCTGATAGGTGATCTTTTCTATTCTCTTGGCATCGGGATATTTATACGGGTCCCTATCATAGACACCATCCACCCTAGTTGCCTTAAAGAGTATATCCGCCTCTATCTCAAGGGCCCTTAGAGCTGAGGCTGTATCTGTTGTAAAAAAGGGGTTGCCGGTTCCTGCGGCAAAAATCACTATTCGTTGCCTTTCAAGGTGTTTTATGGCCCTGGCCCTTATAAAGGGCTCAGCCATTTTCCCCACTTCTATTGCAGAAAGAACCCTTGCTGGAATTCCCTTTCTATTACAAGCATCCTGAAGGGCGAGGGCATTTATTACAGTTGCAAGCATCCCCATCTGATCTGCAGCGGCCCTGTTCATACCCTTTGCGGCACCAGAAACACCTCTAAATATATTTCCTCCGCCAACGACAATCCCAATCTGGGTACCTATATCTCTGGCCCTTTTAAGTTCTCCTACAACCTTGTCCAAAAATTCTGGGCTGATACCATAGGGCTCAGTGCCCATGAGGGCCTCGCCGCTTAATTTTAGAAGGACCCGTTTATAATTGGATGACATATATATATTTTTTATCTCTTATTTTTCACCAACCTGGAACCTTACAAAACGCTTTATGGTAATATTTTCACCCATCTTTGCCACAAGCTCATTTAAAAGATCTTGGATGGTTACATCGGGATCTTTAACATAGGGTTGCTCAAGAAGACATATTTCTTTTAAAAATTTTTCAATCCTTCCTTCAACTATCTTATCAACTATGTGTTCGGGCTTGCCGGATTCAATGGCCTGCTGTTTATAAATTTCCCTTTCCTTTTGAAGAACATCTTCTGGCGCCTCTTCACGCCTGATACAAAGAGGATTTGTAGCTGCAATGTGCATGGCCAGGTTCCTTGCAAATTCTATAAATTGATCGGTCTTTGCCACAAAATCGGTCTCACAGTTTACTTCAACCAGGACACCAAGTTTATTTCCCGAATGAATATAGCACTGAACAACGCCTTCAGAGGTTGCCCTTCCTGCCCTTTTAGCAGCAACAGCAAGGCCCTTCTGACGCAGATAGTCAACGGCCTTTTCCATATCACCCCCACATTCCTGAAGGGCCTTTTTACAATCCATCATGCCGGCATTGGTCCTTTCCCTGAGTTCCTTGACCATTGCAGCAGTTATTTCAGCCATGATTAATTACCTCCGCTAAGATTTGACAAAATATTCTATTGCCCAATATTACATTAAGTTTTTTAATCCGGGGAATGAATAAATTGAGATTCCCTTGAATTTAGGCTTGAGCCACCTGTTCTTCCTGGCCAGTTTCTTCAGAAGAAACTTCCTGAGAAGGAGGCTCTTCTGTATCTACCTGGGCTTCAGATTCGGTAACAGCCTCTACTGCCTCTTCCTCCTTATCTGTAGCTGCCTGCACTGCCTCCTGATGAAGCTCCTTTCCCTTTAAAACTGCATTAGCAATAAGGGAAGTCAAAAGACGTATTGCCCTAATTGCATCATCATTTCCTGGAATTATGTAATCTATGCCATCTGGGTCACAATTGGTGTCAACAATGGCTACTACCGGGATACCCAGCTTATTGGCCTCTTTGACTGCTATTTGTTCATACTTTGAATCAACAACATAAACTGCAGAAGGAAGGCCTTCCATGTCCTTGATTCCGCCGAGATTCCTCTCAAGCTTCTGGCGCTTTTTCTCGAGTTTCAATATCTCTTTCTTTGGAAGCCTTTCAATTGTCCCATCCTCAAACATGGACTCTATCTTTTTAAGCTTATCAATACTTTTCTGGATGGTGTGAAAGTTGGTGAGCATTCCACCAAGCCAACGGTGATTCACATAGGGCATTCCGCACCTTGTAGCCTCTTCATAGATGGATTCTTGTGCCTGCTTTTTGGTCCCTACAAAAAGGATATTCCCACCATTAGCAACGGTTTCAACAACAAATTCATAGGCCACCTTAAAAAGCCGTACAGTCTTTTGAAGATCAATAATATAAATACCATTTCTCGCCCCAAAGATATAGGGCTTCATCTTTGGATTCCAGCGTCTGGTCTGGTGGCCAAAATGAACACCGGCCTCCAAAAGCTGTTTCATTGTAACATAAGCCATAAAAAAACCTCCTTTGTGGTTATTCTCCCGCCCCGAAAAAAAAGTGCCTAATAACCGCAAAAAACGGCACCACAAGGCATTGGGCGTGCTTAATAAATGAAAGTGGCGTCTTTCTACCATTTAAGTAAACTTTTGACAAGGTGATTTTCTATTTTCCGTCTTGACTTTTTTTAGGAATGACTTATTGTAAAAACAAATTCGGATAAATAGGATTAAAATGGTAGAAAATATTATTATAGCCGTTGTTGTTATATTGGCCGTATTTTTTATTTTAAGAACAGTATTTCAAAGGCTGGCTGGAAATGGTTCTTCCAATCCGTGCCAAGGGTGTTCAGGATGCAGCCTTGGACAAAAGGACGAGATAGAGGCCTGTAAAAGCCATGAGATGTCCAGAAATGACACTAAGTTAAAATAATCACGAAAAAGAGGAAGTCAAACCATGAAAAATCTAAATCCAAAGGTTTGTATAAAGACAGGAAAGCCCGTAGCACATGAAGTGATCTGTAAGATGTGTCACAGACGCTGTCCACATGCTGGGAAGAAGGGCAGAAGGCGTAGTTCGTCCCCCAGGAGAATCTAATTTAATTTGAATACTTAACCCAACCTAAAATATAGGTCGGCCTTTTCCTTACTGCCTGAAATATTCTTCCAATATATTCTCCTAAGAGTCCCAAGGCAAAAAACTGACAGCCTACCAGGAAGAAAAGGGCGGAAAACAGGGTAAAAACACCCTGGGCTGCCCATTCAGGACCATAACATAACCTTAGAATAATTATCAATGTGGCAAGAAATAGCCCCAGGATGGCAACCCCTGTCCCCACAAAGAACAATATCCTAAGGGGCCACATTGAAAAACCTGTCATAAGATCAAGTTGAAGGCTAAAAAGCCTCAGAAGAGAATACTTTGACTCTCCACCTGCCCTTTCCTCATGCTCTACCATTATCTCAACGGGATTTTTTGCAAAAAAGGTAGCTAGGGCCGGGATAAAGGTCCTGTACTCAGGATTTTCAAGTATTCCCTTAACTACTTCCCTGCTATATCCCCTCAACATGCATCCAAAATCCTGAAGATTTATGCCTGATATACGGCTTACGAGTCTGTTGGTTATCCTTGAAGCAAAACGTCTGAAAAAGGTATCCTTTCTACCCTTTCTAATGGTTCCTACAAGGTCATGCCCCTTTTCAAACTCCCTAACAATCTTAGGAATTTCTTCAGGCGGGTTTTGAAGGTCTGCATCCATTGTAATTATCCATTTTCCCCTTGCCTTTGAAAAACCTGCCATAACAGCCGCATGTTGTCCAAAATTCCTTGCAAGATTTACAACCACAAGACATCCTCTCCTTTTAAGTTCATCTTCTAAAATAGAAAGGGTCCCATCCCTGGAGCCGTCATTAACACAGACCACCTCGGACTTGTAAACAAGTCTCTCTAGGACTGGGAATAGCCTTTCAAAAAGGGGCCTTATATTTTCCTCTTCATTATACATTGGTATGACAACTGAAAGATCAACCTGGTCTCCACACATTTTAACTCCATTTCTTTTTGACAATCAGGAACTCAAAGGCCTCCTTGAGCCTTATGAATTTTTTGTGGTCTCCACCTGTATCTGGATGCATTTTAAGGGCCTTTTTCCTAAAAAAGGAAATAAACTCCCTTTCATCCATCTTTTCAAAATCCTCCCTTGTTAAATCCATTGCCTTTAAAAAGTCATCTTCTGATTCATTTGAAGGAGCTTTGGGCCTGAACTGACCTCCACCTATTCCCCTAAATACCTTTGATTTGAATATAAAGTCAAAATATTGAAAGAGATAGCGTCTGAGATAAGGGTGAAGCCCATGCGCTTTTGAAGGCCTTGCCCCAATATCAATATATGAATTATCGCAATTTAACCTGCAAAGCTCTTCCAGAAAAAATTTATCCATGGTCTCCTCATCCTGAGCCTCAGGAATGAATCTTGTTAGCCTTCCAGAAAACCTATCAGGAAGACCAAATATGGAATAAATATAATTTTTCATCTCCCAGGGTCTTAGATCCATCTCCATAAACTCAAAATCCTGTTCAATCTCATCCCGTGATTTATCAAGAAGTCTATTTAAAAAGGGAAAGGGTTCATCCATCAAGGGCTCGATATTCATGTGCAAAAACTTAAGGAAAAGAAGCCTTCTTCTGTCAAAATAGTGTATGCCCCTTTGCATTTTTTTAAGTTCATCTTTGTCCAGGCTTCTTGTTCTTTTATGACCTCGTCCCCTTATCCCACCAAAATCTTCTATGGTCTGCCTTATTTCAGGGTCAACAAAGGGCCAAAAGATCTCTTCCAATTCTTCATATTCGTACTCTATTCCTTTTTCCCATATAGCATCCAGAACATCCTGGGAGATGAGGAAGACCCTGTCATCAATATAATTAATAAATTCTTCTGGATCCTTTCCTAGATCAATTACATCTCTGGATTCCCATCCTCCTTCCCTGTTCTGAAAGGAATGCCTTAAAACAAATCTTGTTCCTTCTCTATCCCTTACTATTGCAAGATACATGCGGAAAAATTTCTCCTAAATCTTAACACTTTTCCATCAATAAATGAAAAAGGTACCCTTGAGCAAAAATTGAAACCTTTTTATCATTAATCTTCTAAGATATTACCACACCTTTCTTTTTCGTGGAAAGACTCTTTGGAGGTCAAGATGAAGGTTGTTGCATTTAACGGAAGTGCAAGGGAAAGGGGCAATACCTATGAACTTTTAAGGATAGTTTTAAAAAGGCTTGAAAAAGAAGGCATAAAGACCAGTTTGCACTGGCTTGGAAATTCACCAATTCCAGGTTGTATTGCATGTTACAAGTGTCTAAAAAATAAGGACCAAAGGTGTGCACAGGATGACATTATAAATGAATTTTTAAAGGAAATGCTTGAGTCCGATGGAATAATCCTGGCATCTCCCACCTATTTTGCCAATGTTTCCGCAAACATGAAGGCCCTTATAGAAAGGTGTGGCATGGTGGCACGGGTAAATGGAGACATCTTAAAGAGAAAGGTAGGGGCAGCAGTTGTGGCTGTTAGACGTGGCGGGGCCTTTCATGTGTTTAATAGCCTTAACAGCTTTTTTTTAATAGGACAGATGATTGTGGTTGGGTCATCTTACTGGAACCTAGGGAGAGGCAAGGATCCTGGGGAAGTCTTAAATGATCCTGAAGGCATAAAAACAATGGAGGACTTGGGAGAAAATATGGCCTGGCTCTTAAAAAAATTAAACGGAAATGAACTATAAATCATGACTTCCAATAAAATTATTGAACGATCCATCACAATCCTTAACAGACTTGGTCTGCACGCCAGACCTGCATCCCGATTTGCACAAACTGCAAGTCTTTTTAAATCCGACATTTGGCTCATCAAGAATGGAAAAAGCGTTGATGGTAAAAGCATCCTTGAGGTCTTGACCATTTCTTGTCCATCTGGAACCCAGTTAACAATCAGGGCAAAAGGGCCTGATGCCAAAGAGGCCGTAGAAGCCTTGGAAGAATTGGTGGCCAAACGATTCGGAGAAATTGATTAGGAGATAGGTTAAAAGTGGAAATATTAAAGGGAATTGCTGCTTCTCCTGGTATTGCTATTGGAGAGATATTTCTCTTAAATGCCAAAAAGATCAAAACCGTTAAAAGAAAGATAGATAAAAATTCTATAAAAGGCGAACAGGAAAGGTTTAAAAGTGCAGTCTCTAGAATAGAAAAACAGCTTAAAAGGCTTATAGACGAACTTCCCAAGGAAATTAAGGAACATAGCAGCATTCTCCAATCTCACATACTGATGTTAAGGGACAAGATGGTCTATGACCGAACCCTTGAACTCATTGAAGATGAGACCATAAATGCCGAATGGGCCTTAGATAAGGCCATGTCACAGATTAAGGCCCTTTTTGCAACAGTAAAAGATGCCTACATAAGAGAAAGACTCGAAGACATTAGCTTTGTCATTAATAAGGTGAAGGCCGCCCTTACAGGTGCAGAGACACGCCTTGACCTTTCATCTCTAAAGAGGCCTGCAATTGTTGTTGCAAATAACCTTTCTCCAGCAGATACCCTGCACATGAGAAAGGAAAATTGTCTAGGTTTTGTAACAGAACTTGGTAGTAGGACATCTCATACGGCCATTTTGGCAAAGTCTCTTGGAATTCCGGCAGTAGTTGGAGTGGAGAATATCACGTCATCCTGTCTTTCAGGAGAGACCCTAATACTCGATGCCCTAAAGGGAAAAGTAATTGTTGAACCTGACGAAGAGACCCTCAAAACCTACGAGGCCAAGCAGAAAAATTACATAAAATACAGACTGGAGGTAATAAGCAACAGTAACCTTCCTGCAGAAACAAAGGATGGCTATCGTATAAAAGTTAAAGCCAATATGGAGTTAGTGGAAGAGATACCAATCATTATCCAGCATGGAGCAGAAGGGGTTGGCCTTTTTCGGACCGAATTTCTCTACATAACTTCAAAGGCCCTTCCAACAGAAGAAGAACTTTTTAAGACATATAAAGAAGTAGTCGAAAGGCTTAGGCCTTATCCAGTAACCATAAGGACCTTAGATATTGGAGGAGATAAACTGGCCTCTGGCATTTGTCATGAAAATGAAATGAATCCTGCCTTGGGGCTTCGAGCTATAAGATTATGCCTTCGAGAACAAGGGCTTTTTAGGGCACAATTACGGGCCATTTTGAGGGCAAGCGCCTATGGAGACCTAAGACTTCTTTTTCCGATGGTTTCTGGTAAGACAGAACTTGTGGAGGTAAAAGCGCTTTTGCGCGACATAATGGATGAGCTTGAAAGGGAAGGCCATGGATTTAATAAGGATATAAAAATAGGGATAATGATTGAAGTTCCAAGTGCAGTTCTAGTGGCGGATATCCTGGCCAGAGAAGTAGATTTTTTTAGCATCGGAACCAATGACCTTATCCAGTACTCCCTTGCCATTGATAGGATAAATGAGGCAGTTTCCCATCTATATGAACCACTTCACCCAGGGGTCTTAAAAATGATAAAGCTTGCTGTTGATGCTGGACACAAAGCTGGAATAGAGGTTGGCATGTGCGGAGAAATGGCTGGTGAACCCATCTATATACCAATTCTTCTTGGGATTGGACTTGATGAGTTGAGCATGAACGCTATGGCCATTCCAAAGATCAAAAAGGTCATAAGGCTTAGCCAGCAAGAGGATTGCTTTCAATTTGTATCAGAACTTTTAAGCCTTGATTCTGCCAAATTAGTAAGGGAAAAGGCCTTGACTTTTTTCAGGGATAATTACCCACAAGATATGGAAACTATTGACTTTATGGAAGTTGGACTAAGTATTTAAGTAGGCCCAAAAAGGTGACGGAAAGTTTCCGCCACCTTTTCTCCCTCCTTAAATTTTTTAAGACTAGAAGGAAAAACTTATTGTTGCACCTCCATATATGAAGTTATTGTCATTGCTTCCTCCTAACGCCCTATGGGCCATGTCCTTTGAACCATCTCCACTTATGGGGAAAACCCAAGTTACCTGAGGACTTATTGAAAAATACTTTGCAGACTCAACCCTTAAAAAGGCAGTAAAGGGAATAGTCATAGAAATAGTTGCCTCTCCATGGTGAAGACCTGAAAACTTGTCAGTTGGATCATCTGGATCAGGATATGCCCCCACATCGTTTGAAAAAAGAGCACTTGCCAGAAGGCTCAGATCAAGAGAAATATCCCTTGGAAGGGAAAAGCTATGAGACACATCCAGGGTCAAATATGTGCTTGGATAGTGGGCAAACTCCCTGTAAACAGTAATGGTTGGGGACAAAAAGGTATTAAGGCACAGGGAGGCATAAAACTCCTGGCTGTCATCTGCCTGATTTAGGGCATAGTAGATATAGCCAAAAGAAGCACTTAACAGGCCAAAGTCATAATCATAGGAAAGAGTATAATCTGTTTCAGTCAGATTATCTAAAGCCTCAATGTCCTTATAAAGGTTGGTATCATAGTTCGCCCATATATTTGCAGAAAAACCCTTATAGGAAAATGTGGCTGAAGGCTGAATGACAAGGCTATTTTTGCTAAGTTGCTGCCCCCGCCAGATATAGGCGCTTAAGAAACTGACAGACAAATCTGCACTCGGCCTTTCCTCCTCCCCAAAACAAGGAACCAGTTGTCCTAACATAAAAAGCAACACCATCAAACAAATAATCCTTTTTTTCATGTTCATTCCCTCCTTTACTTGTTGTTATTTTTAAACGGCGTCTTTGCCTCTTTCTCCAGTTCGAACCCTTATTACATCTTCTACTGGAAGCACAAAGAGCTTCCCATCTCCAATCTTTCCTGTCTTTGCCCTTTCACAAATAACAAACACTGCCTTTTCAACCTGGCTTTCTGGAAGGACTATCTCAAGCTTTATTTTTGGCAAAAAATCAACAACATATTCTGCACCTCTGTAGATCTCTTTATGACCCTTTTGCCTTCCATGCCCCTTTACCTCTGAAACTGTAAGCCCAGTTATTCCTATCTCATAAAGCCCTTCTTTTACCTCATCCAGCCTAAAGGGTTTAATGATTGCCTCTATCTTTTTCATATGTTTCCTCCCTAGTTAATTACCTGAAAGTCGTTATATGCATGCCCTCCATGTTCTAGCAGATCAAGGCCTTCAAGCTCTTCTTCTTTACTAACCCTGAGCCCAACTACCACATCTATTATTTTGAATAAGATGAGTGCTGTCCCAAAGGACCAGAAAAAACATGCCCCTATCCCAATAAGCTGGATTGTTACAAGCTTTACAGAAGTTCCCCCCATGTTAAAAAGACCAGCTGCAAGGGTCCCCCAGGCACCGCAAACTCCATGGACAGACACCGCACCTACTGGATCATCTATCTTGAGTTTGTGATCAATGAAAAGGACAGAAAGAACAACCAGCACTCCTGCGACAAGCCCTATGATTATCGAGCTTTTAGGAGACACATTGGCACATCCGGCAGTTATGGCCACAAGACCTGCCAAAGCTCCGTTGAGGGTCATACCTATCTCGGGCTTTTTAAAAAGTATCCATGAGGTAATCATTGCGCTAATTGCTCCGGCTGCTGCTGCCTGATTGGTATTTACAAAAATCATTGCGATGGATGCGTCTGCTGTTGTGGTAGAACCTGGATTAAATCCAAACCACCCAAGCCAGAGGATGAAGACTCCCAGGGCTGCAAGAGGGATATTGTGACCTGGAATAGCCCTAACCTCACCATTTGGGCCATATTTTCCTGTTCTTGGCCCAAGGATCATGGCCCCTGCCAAGGCACACCATGCACCAACTGAATGGACAACCGTTGAACCCGCAAAGTCTATAAATCCCAAGCCTTCAAGCCATCCGTTGCCATGTAAAAGGCTTCCCCAAGCCCATGAACCAAAGACTGGGTATATAAAGCCACAGATAAAAAAGCTATAACAAAGATAGGCAACAAATTTTGTTCGTTCTGCCATTGCACCTGAAACAATTGTTGCAGCAGTCCCTGCAAAGACCACCTGAAACATCCAGAAGGCAAGAATCCACTGATCTCCCTTTGGGCCTTCCCAGCCGCTCAAAAAAAAGTCCGTTGTTCCGAAAAAGCCATTTTTCGTCGCCCCGAACATGAGACCAAACCCAATTGCCCAGAAAACAATGGAGCCAATGGAAAAGTCCATAATGTTTTTCATCATGATGTTTATGGAGTTCTTGGCCCGGGTAAAACCTGATTCCACAAGGGCAAAGCCAGCCTGCATGAAAAAGACCAAGGCTGCGGCCACCAAAGTCCATACATAGTTTGCATTGGTCTGTATCAAATCTATTGCTGCCTTGTTGGTCAAAGCTGTTGGAATTGAATTTTGCTCTCCTGCCCAAGACGATGATGCAAAAAACAGCATAAAAATGAATGCCATACAAAAACTGCCCCTTCCTTTTAAAAGCCCTGGACCTCGTCTAATCATCTTTTCCTCCTTGCATTTTATTTTTATTAGATAAAGGCAAGGGACGTGCCAGGACCTTGAAGCCATAACTTATTGAAATAAAAAAGTTTTTACTAACACCCAAATAAATAAGAAACCACTTTTAAAACAAAATTGTTATATTATAGCTCGATAAAAGAACAAAAATGTCATTAAAATACATTAAAAAAGAGGAAGACCAATCGCCGTTTCAAGTTTATTGTGGAGAGTGGGAAACACCCCCACGGGCGTGGGGAAGACTTCGTTAACCGTTGATGATGCTTATGTTGATATGAAACACCCC
>WFZZ01000145.1 GCA_015489315.1 Deltaproteobacteria bacterium
AATTCATTAAAAAGGCCAAGTCCATCTTGCCTGATGTGGAGATATTAGTTCACACCATTTATGGAGACAAGAAAAATGTCTTTTCTGCCATAAAGGCCGGTGCAAGCGGTTATATTTTGAAGGGAGCTACGCCCCGAGAGCTTATAGAGGCAATTAATGAACAGTTTAATGGCGGAGTCCCAATGTCTCCAAAAATAGCCCGGGCAGTCATAAAAGAGTTTCAGGATATAAGAGAAGAAGACGAACTTATTCTTACTGCCAAGGAAACCTCAATTTTAAAATATATTGAAGAGGGATATACCTATAAAGAAATTGGCCAAATGTGTAACATAAGCCCAAATACGGTCCATACCTATGTAAAAAAGATATATCAGAAACTTCATGCAAAAGGGAGGAAAGAGGCCATAATAAAGGCCCGGAGAAAAGGGATTATTTGAGATGGTTTCTACTGACTAGATACCCCATTTTTACCCATATAGGGTGATTGTTTTATGTAATTTTTTTCGTAAGATAAAAAATAGACGAGGGACCGGCAGGGCAATTCAATTTTGATGTAATTTCCAGAATCAAGATATTATTTTTCTAATTTTTTCATTAAACACCTCAGGATTATCAAGCATAACTGCATGTCCCGAATCAGGGATTATTTCAATAGTGCAAAATTTTGAAAGATCTTCAGGTGGGTCAAATCCTGGTTTTTTCTTATCTCCTCTTATTAAAACAAATTTTTCTGCCGGAATTTCTTTAAATCTTTTGTAGGTCATTGGATTATAGGCAGTTTTTACAAGCTCTTTACAGCACCTTTTAAATACCCAGCTTGGTGTCTGTCTAAGGGCCTTTGATACAATTTTTATATTTTCTGGATTTTTCTTTTTTAGATGGATTGCTGATAGCAGGTTAAAAAACAACAAGACAATTCTCTTTATTAAAAGTAATAAAGGGACCGGAAGCCTAGAAAATATTTTTGATATCGGAACATCCCTTGATGTTAAAACAGGTTCAACAAGTATTAGCTTTTTTGTCATTAGTTTTTCCCAGAGATCTATTGCAATTAGTCCTCCCATAGAAAAGCCAATAATAGCATAAATATCTGATATGCCCTTTTCTTTGATTAGGGCTAAGATAGTTTTTGAAAAATTTTCCATTGAATAGTCAAACCAACGTGGTTTTTCAGAAAGACCATGTCCGGGAAGATCTAGGGCAATGAGCAAAAAGGTCTTTCGAAGTTTTTTATCATTCAGGAAATATTTCCAAAATTCTATATTACAGGTTAAGCCGTGGATTAAAATAACCTTGGGCCCGTTTTGATTACCAGTAATACAGTGGTGAATACGGATTTTCTTGCTGTTAAAAGGTATTTTGAGAATTTCATTTTTCATCATTTTGTCCTTTAAGGCATAATTAAAAACTCTTTTTAAAGAAAATACGTTCAAAAAATGAGAGGGCATTTTTAAGGCATTTAAAAGTTAAAAGTCTTTTATTTTATAAACAAGTTTGATATTGATTTTCTAAAAAAAGATAGGATGCCTTTTGAAATTAATTTCTTATAAGGGGATCAAGAAGGAAAGTAATCCATGCCCAAAGTCGCCATAGTAACCGGTGCAATAAGAGGAATAGGCCTAACCATAGCAAAACTTTTAATGAAAAGGGGAATAAGTTGTATTGTTACATATTACGACTGGCTTGATGATCTGGATTTAATGAAAAGGGAACTTGATGCTCTGAAGAATGCCTCTGGTGCAGACTATATTTCAATAAGTGCCGATTTAAGAAAAAAAGAAGACGTCAAGGTTGTAGTTAATAGTGCCATTTCTAGGTTTGGGAGGCTTGATATACTCATAAATAATATTGAAAGGGGAGGATGGCCTATAGTTCACGGGCCCTATACCAAAAAGCAGTGGGAGCTTGAGTTTGAGACAACCGTTACCTCCAAGTGGTATCTTTTTAACGAGGCTATAAAATACCTCAAGGATTCTGTTGATGGATGTGTAATTAACATAACTTCCATTTCTGGCCTTACTGGAAGGTCTGGGCCAGCAGGCGTCATCTTTAATGATTGTTATAGCCTTTCGAACAGGGCCATTGGACTTTTGACAGAACAGTGGGCAAAGATAGGCGCTCCCAATGTGAGGGTTAATGAGCTTATGCTTGGTTTTTTTGAGACAAGACACGGCCCTAAAACCAGGGGATGGATCCTTCTGGATGATAATCAGAGAAAGGCTGTTATTGACCATACCCTTCTTAAGAGAACAGGAAATCTAGAAGACATAAAAAAGGCAGTTGAATTTCTAGTATTTAATGCCTCTTTTATGACAGGCCAAAGAATTATACTTGATGGTGGGTATCTTTTGGGTGGAGAGTGTGTCCCTTCAATGCCAAAGGGTGTAGTTGATCCAAATGAACCAACCTTTGGAGGAAGTATCCCACCCGGGAAATAAAAGATGATTTTCAAAGACAAAAGGACATTTTTGCTTCTTTTTTGTTTATCCTTTTATCTCCTTCTTTTTTCAAAGATTGCATCAGCAGAGGATGTAATTTTAAACACCCAGGATGAAAGCATCTATCTGGGGCCTCATTTAAGTTATCTGGAAGATAAAAATGGTATATTTTCCATTTATGACATCCAAAAAAATGATTTTAAATCAAGATTTAGGCCATGTGAGTGTATAACACCTGGCTTTGGATTTACTTCTTCAACATATTGGTTCAAATTCACCCTTTACAATCCTTTAAAAGAGAAGCTTTTGAGATATCTTGAAATTGAATATCCACTTCTTGACCACATTTCACTCTTTGTACCAACAGGAGAAAATGAATTTATAAGCTACAGCGAAGGAGATAGAAATGTCTTTTCAAAAAGAGAGATTCCATACAGAAACTTTGTGTTCAGACTTTCTATCCCTCCTCAAAAAAGATTGACATATTATTTAAAAGTAAAGACTTCAAGTTCTTTAAATGTTCCAATAAGACTCTATTCGGAAAACGCATTTATAGACAAAATTGAAAGCGAAGAGACTGCTCTTGGTGTATATTTTGGCATTCTTTTCGCAATGCTTGTATATAACTTAATTTTATTTTTTACAATTAGGGAATCTGTTTATTTATATTACATTTCATTTGTTATATTTAATTTTTTATTTCAGTTAACACTTACTGGAATAGCGTTTAAATATCTCTGGCCCACCAAGATACTCTGGGCAAATAAAAGTGTCCCCCTTTTTATCCTTCTGGCCTACTTATTTGGAACAGCCTTTACAACTTCTATCCTCAATACATCAAAAAATACCCCTGTCCTTGATAAGATATTAAAATTTTTATTAGTTGTTTCTGGTTGCTGTGCATCCGTAAGTTTTATCCTTCCCTATTCCATAAGCATAAGGATTGCCACTGATCTTTCAATAACTGTTATCATACATATTATAGCTGGTCTTACTTGTCTGATTAAGGGCTACAGGCCAGCTAGATATTATGTCCTGGCCTGGGGAGTTTCTTTGGGAGGGATTGCCCTTTATGCCCTAAAAACAATAGGCCTTTTGCCCAATAACTTTTTTACCATTTGGGGCCTACAGATAGGTTCGGCATGGGAAGTCATATTCCTGTCAATGGCCCTAGCGGATAGGTTAAATCTCCTTCAAAGGGAACGGGACCGAATCAAGGCTGAATATACAAAAAGGCTTGAAATCGCCAACAGGCAACTTGAGGAATTTGCAAAGACCCTAGAGGAAAAAGTTATCCAGAGGACAAAGGAGCTTGAGGCATCCAATAAGCTTTTGAAAAAACAGGCCCAGGAGATGAAGCTAGCAGAAAAACGGGCTGAAGAGGCCAGCAGGGCCAAGTCTGAATTTTTAGCAAATATGAGTCATGAGATCAGGACACCTTTAAATGCCATTACTGGAATCACAGCACTTGCCCTTCAAATGGATATACCAGAAAAATTGCGCGGGTATCTAAACGTAATTAAGGCCTCCGCGAGCACATTATTAAATCTTGTAAATGACATCCTGGATTTATCAAAGATCGAGGCGGGAAAGATGGAGATAGAAAAGGTGGAATTCAATCTCCAGGATGTACTGGATAACATTGGGAATATGTTTGCAGAAATTGCAGCAGAAAAGGGAATAGAATTTATAATTGACATGGAAAAATCGGTTCCAAATTGGCTTCTTGGAGATCCTGTTCGTCTTGGGCAGTTACTCACAAATTTTGTTTCAAATGCAATGAAGTTCACAGACAGAGGTCATGTCATTTTAAGATGTAGTTGTGAAAGAGTTGAAGATAATAGGGCCTTTTTATCCTTTAAAGTAATTGATACAGGAATAGGAATAGAAAAGGGAAGGTT
This sequence comes from Deltaproteobacteria bacterium, assembly GCA_015489315.1. Classification (GTDB taxonomy): domain Bacteria; phylum Desulfobacterota; class Dissulfuribacteria; order Dissulfuribacterales; family QOAL01; genus JAADCZ01. The sequence continues at coordinate 4,340 of WFZZ01000145.1, forward strand.
AGATGATCTATTTGATATGTTTACCCAGGCGGACAGCTCCACCACAAGGCGTTTTGGTGGCACGGGCCTTGGTTTGACCATCTGTAAAAGGCTTTCTGCACTTATGGGAGGTAGCATCCATGTTGAAAGCAAGATAGGCAAGGGAAGCATATTCTCATTTAATGTGGCCCTTGAGATCTCGTATCCAAAGGAGAAAAAAGATATCAGTTTTAAGGAGATTGATATACCCCAGATAAAACTAATTACAAAAGACCTGGAAATTAAAAGGGCACTATCAAACATCTTACTTCGTCTTGGAATTAAAGGAGATTTTGAAACAGACGGCTCCTTTGGAAAGGATACCTATAATAAGGACGCCCCTCTATTTGTGGATATTCCTTCCAAAGCCAAGGATGAAGATCTGTCCTGTTTGGTTGTTCCTCAAGAGCGAGCCATTTATCTTGTCCCCTTTGGCATGGAAAATAAAATCTTAAATCTGGTTTCACATGAAAGGGCCTTTTTACTCAAAAAGCCCGTGAGGGAAAGAGAAGTTAGAAATGGAATCCTTTGGTTTAAGGGCCTGTATGTTGATAGAGCAACATCTTATAAGAAAAAGGAAATATTTTTTAAAGGTGTAAGGGCTCTAGTTGTTGAGGATAATGAAATAAATCAAATGGTTGCAAGGGAGATCCTGGAAAAATTGGGTCTAAGTGTTGATTTTGCATCAAATGGTCTAGAGGCTGTCCAAATGGTTTCTAGTGAATATGATATCGTCTTTATGGATATCCAGATGCCGGAAATGGACGGGTATGAGGCAACAAAGATAATTCGCCAAAATGCCTCCTTTAAAAAGCTTCCAATTATTGCAATGACTGCAAGTGTTTTTAAGGAAGATAGGATGCGATGTTTTGAATCTGGAATGAACGATTTTGTCATGAAGCCAGTAACTCCAGAGGCTCTCGGAAGGGCACTTTTAAAATGGATAGATAAGGATAAGGTTGGTTACCGGGAAGTTGATGAAAGGCCCTATACTAAAGAAAAGGATCCTGATATTTCCATACCAGGTATTGATTTTTCAGAGATAGATAAAAGGTTTTCGGGGAAAAGGGAACTCTATTTTGAGCTCCTTGAAAAATTTTTTCAGGAATACGGTGAGCTTGGCATTTCATATTCATCGTTAAAAAGAGAGGGCATTGAGCCTGAAGAAAAGAAGGCCCTTAAGCGCTTTTTTCACACCCTTAAGGGAGTAAGCTCAAATTTAGGTCTGTACGATATAAGTGAGAGTTCTCTAAAAATAGAAGGCCTTATAGAAAAGGGGGAATATTCAAAGGCCCTGGAGGGCATTAATAAACTTGAATCGGATATTCAAGAGCTTTTGAATATATTGGAAACAAGGGGTGTCATTAAAAGAGATGAGAGCCAAGCCTTTTCTGCTCGAAAAAATAATTTAGATATTAAAAATTTACTATTTAAACTTGACGAACTACTTGAATTAAATGATATTGAATGTGAGGGCCTTTGGAGCAAGCTAAGGGAGAAATTAAAAGGTCATTGGCCTAGTGAAGAGATTGAAAAGATAGATATTGCAATCTCCAATTTTGACTTCGATGAGGCAAGAAGGCTCATTTCAACCTTAAACTCTCAATTTAAGCTACTAGAGGGAAGCAATGGAAGACACAACAAGGCCTCCAATTCCTTTAATGGCCTTTATGGCTGACCTCCATCATGAAATCCGTTCTCCCTTAAATACCATCTTGAATATGACAGAGCTCGCCCAGAGGGAGCCCCTTTCAACAAACGCTCAGAATTATCTAAAGCAAATTGAAAGATCAGCTAATGCCCTTTTGACCCTTATAGATGACATGATTGATCTTTCAGAAGATTCTACCGGAGGAGAAAGGCCCTTAAGCACCTTTTCCATTACAGATGTCCTGGAAGATATAAAGGAAAAGATAGATGTACTTAGAAAAATAAAAGGTGTTGAGATATCTCTTCATGTAGGTGAAGACGTTGGTGATTGGTTGTATGGCCCATGTGAAAGATTCAGGCAACTTTTAACCCAATTTTTAAATTTTTCAATAAGGCAATTAAAATCAAAAAGGATTGAGCTTTTTATAGGCCTTGATCAAGTAAGCGGAGAGGAAAAGTTACTTACTACAAGGCTAACTTCTCACAAGAATTATGGCGATATTGAAAAGGCCTTTAAAAATGTGAGATTTATAATTTGTAAAACCCTCTTAAGTACCCTCGGGCATGAACTTTTTGTGAAAAAGGATGAAAAAGCCCTTTCTCTAATCTTTGGTTTGCCAGTAAGGCCAGTAGAAAGTCAAAAATATCTAGCCCTAAAAAGGGAAAATGCCACTGCATACTTGATAGATAGTGATCACTATTCCTCTGAGATATTGAAGCGAAGGCTTTATTTTTGTGATTTTGAGGTAAAAGATGGGCTTGATCTAGACAAGGTCTTTAAAGATGTTTCTTCCATTAAGGTGGGTCAAAGGAGATGCCTGATTATCAACTGGCATGAGCTTTTCGAAAAAGATATGGACATTTTTGATTTTGTAACAGGCCGAAACCAGGAAATTCCCGTTCTTATTTATGATATTCCTCCAGTCAAAATGATGGATATTCAAAAAAAGGCAAAGGATCAAAATATCAGCCTTGGAGATATTGGCCTTGTCATGGCCCCTTCTAGGGGAAAGCAATTTGTCTCTGAATTAATAAAGATACTGAATATTACAGAGGACGATCTACCCTGTAAAAGGCTTTTTGAAGAAGGAAAGAGCCTTAAGAGATATAAAGAAATAATTAAGGATAAAAAGATACTTGTTGTAGAAGATGACAAGATAAATCAAAGGATTCTCCTTGAAATACTAAAAGGAGTTGGAGCAAAACCTGTTGTGGCATCAAATGGAGAGGCGGCCATAAAGGCAGTAAATAAGATTCAATTTAATGCAATTCTTATGGATATTAATCTTCCAGATACAGATGGTTATAGGTTAACAAAAAAAATAAGAGGGCTATCAAATTACAAAAGGTGTCCTGTAATAGCATTAACTGCCAGCACAAAGAATCAGGACCTTTGCAAAGAGGCAGGGATGAATGAGTTTTTGACAAAACCCTACAGTGAAGAAAGGCTTTTAAAAGTTCTAGCCGAATCCATTTCAAAGGTAAGCTAACTAATAATTAAATAGTTTTTATTAAGAAAAACTATCCCCCAAATTATCGTCAAATCTCCATTTGTCTTAACGGATGGCACCATTTTCTAAGATATTTTAAAAACTCGTCCCTTGGAATCATACGAGCACCAAAGTTTTTTAAATGACTTGTTTCAACCTGGCAATCAATGAGTTTAAGGCCTTTTTCTTTTAGATGGCTTATAAGTGAAACAAAGGCCACCTTGGATGCATCTCTTTTTCTTGAAAACATGCTTTCACCAAAAAGGACCTTTCCCAAAAGGACTCCATAAAGTCCCCCCACTAGCTCATGTCCTTCCCACGCCTCGGCGCTCACGCAAAATCCTTCATAAAAAAGGGAACAATATGCGTTCACCATGTCTTCATTTATCCAGGTGCCTTCACCCTTTTCAAGTCTTACATTTGCACATTCTTCCATTACCTTTTTGAAGGCTTGATTGAATGTAATTTTGAATCTTTTTTGCTTGATTGTCCTTTTAAGGCGTTTTGAGACGCGGAGCTCATGCGGAAAAAGAACTAATCTCGGGTCAGGGGACCACCAGAGGATGGGTTCATTGGGGTTATACCAGGGGAAGATACCGTTAAGGTAGGCGTTTATAAGCCGTTTTTTTGAAAGGTCTCCACCAACTGCCAGAAGTCCATCTTTTTCTGAAAGGTGAACATCCGGGAAATGTGGACTGTCATTAAGGATAAAAACAGGCATTATCCAAAAATGTTTTTTAAATGAAATAGGTATCAAGAAAAAGGGCCCTGTCCCCCTTTTATCTTTGGTAACAGGGCCTAATTATTTTGTTTAATCACAAACTATTTTAAAGACCGGTGGGGAATTTTGGAAGGTCTTTCAGAGCCTCTTTAATCTTGTCTTCAGGATATTCATAATCCTCAAGACGTCCTTCAAGATAGTCATCATAGGCAGCAAGGTCAAAATGGCCGTGACCACTGAAACAACAAACAATTGCCTTTTCTTCACCGGTTTCTTTGCATTTAAGTGCCTCATCTATCCAGCCCTTAACTGCATGTGAGGTTTCTGGTGCCGGAATGGTCCCTTCTGTCCTTGCAAAGAGGACTGCCGCTTCAAATACAGGATTCTGTGTATAGGCACGGGCACTTACCACCTTGTTTTTGACAAGATTACAAAGGATAGGGGCATCACCGTGGTATCTCAGGCCACCTGCGTGAATCCCTGGTGGTTCAAAGGTATGGCCAAGGGTATGCATCAAAAGAAGTGGAGTCATTCCTGCAGTGTCACCAAAGTCATACTGATAAAGCCCCTTTGTAAGGGTTGGACAGGACTTTGGCTCAATGGCAATGATTTCCACATTATCCTTTCCAGAAACCTTGTCTTTAACAAAGGGAAGAATCATTCCTCCAAAGTTTGAGCCACCGCCAACACATCCAACAATAACATCTGCCTTATCATCTACAAGCTCTAATTGCTTTTTGGTCTCAAGACCAATTACCGTCTGGTGTAGGAGGACATGGTTTAAAACGCTGCCAAGGGAATAGTTGGTGTCCTCATGGGTTGCAGCGTCTTCTACTGCCTCTGAGATGGCTATTCCAAGGCTTCCCATGGAGTCAGGGTTTTTCTCAAGAATGGATCTACCCGCATTTGTTCTTTCTGTGGGTGATGGATAGACCTCTCCTCCCCAGACATGCATGAGAATTCGACGGTATGGTTTTTGGTTGTAGCTTACCTTCACCATGTAAACACAACATTTCATGTCAAAGAGTTTACAGGCAAAGGAAAGGGCACTCCCCCACTGTCCGGCTCCAGTTTCTGTTGCTAGCCTTTCTATTCCAGCCTTTTTGTTATAATAGGCCTGGGCTACAGCGGTATTTGGTTTATGACTCCCAGGAGGGCTTACCCCTTCATTTTTGTAATACATCCTTGCTGGTGTTCCCAAGGCCTTTTCAAGCCTTCTTGCCCTTATTAGCGGAGTCGGTCTCCAAATTTTATAGATTTCCCGTACTTCATCAGGAATTTCAATCCACCGCTCCTGACTAACTTCTTGCATTATAAGCTCGTCAGGGAAAATGGGTTTGAGGTCATCAGGTGTCACAGGCTGTCCGGTCTGAGGATTCAGGGGCGGTGCCAAGGGCTCTGGCAAATCAGGCAACACATTGTACCATGCAGTTGGAAGCTCCTTTTCGTCAAGTGTTATTTTGTAACTGTCTGACATTTATGATCTCCTTTTTTAAAAAATGTATATCAGTTTAAACCAGACGTTTTGTGTCTCTGGTTTATTTCTGACTGCAAATTCATGTTGGTATCTTAAGGTGGCCATAAAATTTTTGTTTTTATACATAACTCCTGGACCTAGTGCAAAGGCCCTAGATTTTGCGTCTTCAAGGTCAGACAGGGCCTTATAAAGAGGCTCTGGATATTTTTTAATATCTTCATAGTCATCTGCGGTTACCTGTTGGTAGAAATATCCATTTATACCAAATCGCAGATAATCAGTAAGCCCCCATGAAACATTAAAATCAAAGTGAAATTCCTGGCCAGGGTCTCTGTCCACCTTTACAGGAGGGCCTGGTTCATAATCGGTTTGATGGGTATTAAAGTCATACATGAATTTAATAGAAGTCTCCAAGTTTGGAATTGGAAAATAGGTAATGGCAAGGACAGGTTCAAAGGTCCAAAAATTTCTTCCAACAGATGCAAAATTCCCTTTATCCTCATTATATAAAGGAATGTAAATGTCTGATGCAGATACAGCCACATGAAGCCTACCCTGGTCAAGGTGCCAGCCCAAAAGAAGTGGTGAATATATGACATACAGGGCATTAAAGTCTGAATAATGTTCCCTGAGTCTAGAGCCAACAGGGGCGTTGAAATCAAGATCTTTGTTTATGGCTCCAAAAAACATGTGTTGGCCATAACTTGCATTGAAAAGTTTAAATTTTGAAATCCAGATGAGTCTTATTATATCGCCCCCTACAACTGCCCTATTAAAGAAATCTTGGTTGTCCCCATCATCATCCTTGAGTTTCCCTGCATATCCAAAATAGGCATAATTAACCAAGGTAATCCCAGGTGGAGGCATCATACCAACCATGAATGCCTCAGCACCATTGGGATATGCCTGGCCGCCACCTGCTAAGACCGTGTCTCTAATGGAAAAGACAAGTACTAGAAAAAGGCCACATAAGATAAGAATGAATCTCTTTCCCATAACGATTCTCCTCTCCCATGATTTTGAAGGTTTTTACAACAAAATGAATGATGGTTCAATAAGTTCCTTAATACTTTAAATAAGAAATTGGTAAAGAGCACAGGTGTTATTTAATTGACAGTGCCAGTTGCCATAATTATTTTTTGAAATGCATTTAGAAAAGGAAAATCTCTTTATATTTATAATTGGTTAAATTCATTACAAAAAGCCATGACTGACAAGGTTTCCATATCTGACAGAAAAAAAGAGATACTTAAACAAGTGGTGAACTCCTATTTGGAGACGGCTGAACCAGTAGGATCTCGTGTTGTTGCAAAAAGGTCCAACCTAGGCCTTAGCTCTGCAACAATAAGGAATTGTATGGCAGACCTTGAGGAAGAAGGCCTGCTTTTTCAGCCCCATACATCTGCAGGAAGGCTCCCTACCGAGGCGGGGCTTAAGTTTTTCGTCCAGCATTTGATGGAAAAGGCCCCACTTAGTTGGGGAGAACAGGTTGCCATTGAAAAAGAAATGCTTAAGGACCTTGATGATTTTTCCTCGGTCCTAAAAAAGGCGGCTCGACTTCTTGCTTCCCTTACTGGTTATGCTGCAGTGGTTAGCGCACCGAGTGAACTCGATGACAGGCTTGAATTTATTGAATTTGTGGGGATAAAGGCCGGTCTTATACTTGTAGTAATGGTGAGCACAAGTGGAACTGTAAGAAACCAGCTCATTAAAACCAACAGGGAGATAAGCCCTGAAACCCTAGAGCGCTTTTCTAAGATGATGAATGAGCTTATTAAGGATTTTACTCTGGCTGAGATAAGGGATCAGTTGATTGAATCAATGCAGGAGGATAAAAGGCTTTTCGAAAACCTGCTCTTACATATTGTGCCTGACTCCAGGGAAAAACACCTGACAGGTGAGCTTTATATTGATGGAAAGTTGAATCTTTTAGATGAGCCTGAATTTGCCCATGTAACCAAACTAAGGAGCCTTCTTGAGGCACTTGAGGAGAAACACCTTTTGTTAAAACTTCTTGAGAGGTGTTTGGCAGGTGAAGAGCTTCAAATCTTTATTGGAAAGGAAGTTGATTCAGGAATGAGTTCTTGTGGCATGGTAGTTGCCCCCTACGAAAAGGGAGATCATCCTGTTGGGAGCCTGGGTGTCCTTGGCCCAATGAGAATGAACTATCCAAGGGTTGTATCCATTGTTGAATATATTGCGTCAATTTTAAGTTCCAGGGCAAAGGAGATGTAGGCCATGGAAAATATCAAAGATGTAAACAAGGAAAAAGAAAAAAGGGAAGAAATTAAAAAGGAAAAGAACATGGACAAAAACAAAGAAGAAAAATTTGAGGAAAAGATAGCCTCTTTGGAAGAGGCGCTAAAAAAGAAAGAAGAAGAGCTTGCAGACTGCAAGGACAAGATGCTTCGCTATGCAGCAGAGCTTGAAAATTTCAAAAAAAGGGTTGAACGAGAAAAGCTTGAACACATGAAGTTTGCCTTGGAGGAATTTGCCAAGGAGCTTTTACCCTTTCTAGATAACCTTGAAAGAGCGGTTCAAATGGCAAAGGAAACCGAAGATCTTGAAAAGATGATAGAGGGTATAGAGCTTACCCTTTCTGGATATTTTAAGACCCTTGAACGTTTTGGCTTAAAGACCTTTGTGGCAGAAGGTCAGCGTTTTGACCCAAATTATCATGAGGCCCTGAGTGTTGAAGAAAACCCCGATGTTGAAGAAAACACCGTATTGAAGGAGCTTTTAAGGGGTTACACATTGCATGACAGAGTCATTCGTCCAGCACTAGTTGTGGTTTCCAAAAAAAATAAAAAAGACAGTGGACAAGAAGAAACAAATGCTTAGTTTTTTTGTTGAGAAAAATGATTCATGCGACAATAGGAAAATCAAGGAGGATAGATAAATGGCAAAAGTAATCGGAATCGACCTAGGAACTACCAACTCCTGCGTAGCTATAATGGAAGGTGGAGAGCCAAAGGTCTTGACTAACGCAGAAGGTGGAAGAACCACTCCATCTGTCGTTGCCTTTACAGATAAGGGAGAAAGGCTGGTTGGTATGCTTGCAAAGAGGCAAGCTGTCACCAACCCTGAAAATACACTTTTTGCAATAAAAAGGCTTATTGGCCGGAAATTTAATGACCCGGAAGTTCAAAAATCCAGAGAAATAATGCCTTATAAGATTGTAGAGGGCCCAAACGGTGACGCCTATGTGGAGGTCCAGGGCAAAAAATACAGCCCGGCTGAGATTTCCGCTATGATCCTTACCAAGATGAAACAAACCGCTGAGGATTATCTTGGTGAGGAAGTAAAAGAGGCTGTCATCACCGTTCCTGCATATTTCAATGATAGTCAGCGTCAGGCTACTAAGGATGCAGGAAGGATTGCAGGGCTTAATGTCTTAAGAATAATAAATGAGCCTACTGCGGCAGCCCTTGCCTATGGACTTGACAAGAAGGGTGAGGAAAAGGTTGCAGTATTTGACCTTGGTGGTGGAACCTTTGATATCTCAATCCTTGAGATTGGCGAGGGTGTTTTCGAGGTCAAATCCACTAATGGGGATACCTTCTTAGGCGGCGAGGACTTTGACCTAAGGATTGTTGACTGGCTTGCAGATGAATTCAAGGCGGAGACTGGCATCGATCTTAGGGAAGATAGAATGGCCCTTCAACGCCTTAAGGAGGCGGCAGAAAAGGCAAAGTGTGAGCTTTCAACCACCATGGAAACAGAGATAAATCTTCCCTTTATAACCGCCGACGCTTCAGGCCCAAAACACCTTGTAAAGAAGCTTACTAGGGCAAAGCTCGAGGCCCTTTGCGAAGATCTCATTGAAAGGCTAGTTGGTCCATGTGAGACCGCCCTTAAGGATGCAGGGCTTACCAAGGCAGATATTGATGAGGTCATACTCGTTGGCGGTATGACCCGTATGCCAAGGGTTCAGGAAAAGGTCAAGGAGATATTTGGAAAAGAGCCTCATAAGGGTGTTAACCCAGATGAGGTGGTTGCAATTGGTGCGGCCATCCAGGGTGCTGTTTTGAAAGGTGAGGTCAAAGACGTCCTTCTTCTGGATGTCACCCCGCTTTCCCTTGGTATCGAGACAATGGGTGGTGTTATGACAAAGCTTATTGAGAAAAATACCACCATACCGGCAAGAAAGAGCCAGATATTTACGACTGCCGCCGACAACCAGACAGCAGTTACTATCCATGTGCTCCAGGGAGAGCGCGAGATGGCGGCAGACAATAAGAGCATTGGCCGCTTTGAGCTTGTAGGTATTCCTCCAGCACCCAGGGGAGTGCCACAGATAGAGGTGACCTTTGATATAGATGCAAACGGTATCTTGAATGTTTCCGCAAAGGACCTAGCTACTGGTAAAGAGCAGTCCATAAGGATTCAGGCCTCTAGCGGCCTTACTGAAGAAGAGATTAAACGTATGGAGGAAGAAGCAAAACTCCATGCAGAAGAAGATAAGAGGAAACGTCAGCTTGTTGAGGCAAGGAACCAGGCGGATAACCTCATTTATACCACTGAAAAGAGCTTAAAAGAGCTTGGGGACAAGGTTGACAGTGCAACCAAAGAACAGGTAACCCAGAAAATTGAAGCCCTTAGAAAGGCAATGGAAGGCGATGATATAGATGCCATTAAGAGGGCACAGGATGAACTTATGCAGGCATCCCACAAGATCGCAGAGATGATGTATCAGCAGGCCCAGGCCTCAGGTGGCGCAGGAGCTGCAGGTGCTGCGGGGGCCGGTGCTGCAGGAGCTACAGGAGGTGCCCAGGCAGGCGGAGCAGCCGGAGGCTCAGGTGGAAAGGGCGGCGACGACGATGTGGTAGATGCAGACTTTGAAGAGGTAAAATAAGGCTTGCCTTAAAAAGATAAATGATTGATGATAGGGGCCAGGTGCCGGCATTGGCATCTGGCCCTTATTTTTTGCCCTTATTTTTGATTGGTTTAGCTAAATGGAAACGAAAAAGAGACAGTGCGGAATCCTCCTTCACATTTCTTCCCTCCCAGGCCCCTTTGGAATTGGTCAGATTGGAAAAAAGGCCTTTGAATTTTTTGACTTTTTAAAGGAATCTGGTCAAAGTATCTGGCAGTTTTTGCCCCTTGGCCCCACAAAGGAATCCCTTGACAACTCTCCTTACATGGCAAGCTCTGCCTTTGCAGGAAATCCCCTTTTTATTTCTCCTGAAGGCCTTCTGGAAAGAGGTCTTTTAAAAAAGGAAGATATAGAAAACCATCCGGAATTTTCCGAATACCTAGTTGAATTTGAAAAGGTCATTCCCTATCAAACAGGTCTTTTAAAAAGGGCATTTAAAAGGTTTCTCGCTAAAAACAAAAGATCAGAAGAATTTCTTTTATTTTGTGAGAAACATGCACACTGGCTGGATGATTTTTCTCTATTTATGGCATTAAAGGAGCGATTTTCAGAAAGACCCTGGTATCAGTGGCCAAGGGCCATTGCAAAAAGGGAAAGGGATGCGCTTCAAAGGGCAAGGGAGGAGCTTTTTTTAGAGATAAAATTTCAAAGATTTTGCCAGTGGCAGTTTTTTTCACAGTGGGAGTTATTGCGGTCTAGGGCAAGGGAGCTGGAAATAGAGCTTTTTGGCGATATGCCCATCTATGTTGCACCTGATAGTGCGGATGTATGGGCAAACCAAGAGTGTTTTGAACTTGATGAAAAAACCCTTACCCCAAAGGTGGTAGCAGGGGTTCCACCAGACTATTTTTCAAAGACAGGCCAAAGATGGGGAAACCCAATTTACAGGTGGAAGGTTAAGGGGAAGCCCAATGAGGCCCTTTTTGACTGGTGGGAAAGGCGTCTAAAACATGCTGGCTCCCTAATGGATATTTTAAGGATTGATCATTTTAGGGGCTTTCAGGCCTACTGGCAGGTCCCTTCCAGCGAAAAGACCGCCATAAACGGAAAATGGATAAGGGGGCCAGGGAAATATTTTTTTGAAAGAATGAAGGATGCCACCAGGGGCCTTGAGATTGTGGCCGAGGACCTTGGAACCATCACAAGGCCTGTTATAAGGCTTAGGGAAGAGCTTGGCCTTCCAGGGATGAAGGTCCTAATCTTTGCCTTTGGTTCTGATGAAAGGAATCTCTATCTTCCTCACAACTTTGAGCACACAAATTTTGTGGTATACTCTGGAACCCATGACAACAACACAGTAGTTGGATGGTATCTTGACCCTTCCATCCCTGAATATGCAAAGGAAAGGGTTAGAAGATATGCAAACAGCGACGGCAATAGAATTCACTGGGACTTTTTAAGGCTGGCCTATTCGTCCGTAGCAAGGATAGCCATACTCCCCATGCAGGATGTCCTTGGATTTGGAAGTGACTGCAGAATGAATACACCTTCAACCAGTAAGGGCAACTGGAGGTGGCGTCTGGCCAAAAGATTTTTAACAGATGAAGTAAAAGAGGCCCTTTATTCAGAGGCAAGGTTTTATGCCAGGATACCAGAACCCAAAAAGGCCAATAAAAAAGAACCCCAAGATAAATGAAGTCCTTTCGAGGGCCATTGACTTTGTGCTTTTAAGGGAAAAAAGAGAGGGAGGGTTTGGCGCAACGCCTAAACTTCCTGCAACCATAGAAGACACCTTTCATTCCTTAAAGATCATTGAATTTTTGATGGGTGAAAGGGAAAATACCCTCCTTGACTCACGGGGTATTAAAAGGCACAGGGAGTACCTTTTTAGGTTTTTTAAAAGGGATCTGGATCTAAATCTGAGGTCCATATATCAGATACTCTGGTCCTATAATTATTTGGGAGGTGATGTAAAGAAATTCCCTGTTGATTCTTATCTTTCAGAAAAAGGCCATGGAAACTCTATTACAGGAATTTACTATAAAATAAAGATTTTCGACCTTTTGGAAAGGTCATTTCTTTTTCAAAAAAATGCTGTAACCTTCGGCTTTTCAGGAATTTTAAAAAGGAGGTGGATGTCCCTTTTTCTTTCAGAAAGACTGGGGCTTAAGATGGTTGAAAGGGATAAGGCCATTTACTGGCTAAGGGCCTGCCAGAACTATGATGGCGGTTTTGGCTTTATGCCAGGGACCACCTCTTTTATTGAAAATACCTTTTATGGCCTAAGGGCGCTTAATTTATTAGGTGGGAAACCAAAAGATACGGAAATGGTACTAAACTATGTGCTTTCATGTAGGACCAAATCAGGTGGCTTTTCAAGAAAGGCAAATGCTGCCCCCTTTCTAGATGCCACCTATTATGCCATTGGTTCATTGATGGAAATACAAGAGAAAGGAGATGGATTTGTCTAAAATATCGGCTTTAAAGGCCATTTATTCCTTTTATGACGATTTTTTAAAGGGTTTTCCAATTGCGTGCAAAAAGGGCTGTTCAACCTGTTGCACCACAAATGTCTGTGTCACATCCCTGGAGGTGGAATATTTGCTAAAAGAAGGGGATATTGATGAAAAAAAGATAGAATCCATCAAAATGGCTTCCAAAAAGGAACACTTTTTCCCCAATACCACCATAAATACCTCGGCTGCCCTTTATCTTTCAAAGAGGAATCCTCCAGAGGACTCATACCCCCAGGATTTTGAAAGATGTCCGCTTCTAGCTTCTGATGGGCTTTGCAGCATCTATCCCTGGAGGCCTTTTTCCTGCCGTTCAATGAGTTCAGAGACCATGTGCACAGAAGGCGGAGAGGCCCGGATGGAGCCATTTCTTGTTACAGTAAATCTTGCCATTTATCAGATTATTGAGCACATAGACGCCGACGGCTGGTATGGAAACCTTTTGGACGTAATGGAGCTATTCAATGCCCAAGGGGACTATGAATCCAATTCACCTCCAAGTCTTCACGAAAGGATAAAGACAAATAGACCCCTTCCAGGCTTTATGGTGCCGCCTGAAGAGATGGTGAGATTTAAGTCCTTTTTAAGAAGGTTATCTAAAGTAAGAGTCGATTCGGAAAGAAGC
>WFZZ01000146.1 GCA_015489315.1 Deltaproteobacteria bacterium
ATCATGCTGGCGCGGGAGACCAAAACCAGGCGTCAGATCCAATATGATCTCGATGCTGTAACCGAACTGTTCGACCAGGGGATAGTTAATCAGTGGGTGGACATAGGGCCTGAGGTTCTGGATGCTATAGTGGAGGTACCAAAGGATAGTGGCACAAAGGCCAAAAGGGCCAGCATGGAAATGGAAGACGTAGATCTAAGGAACCTTAGAATCCATTAAGGATGGAGGCCCAAAAATGAAAAGAAAATCAAGGGTGATGGTAGCCATAGGCTGCCTCCTTGTCCTGATTCTCCTGGCCCTTTTTGTCCTTTTAAAGGGGGAAAAATGGGGGAAAATAGCCGCCAGCCGTGAAGATAGCAAGAAAAAGGAAATGACTCACAAATCTAAAGTGAATAAGGGTAGCAGCTCAAAGGAGGTATTCTTTTCTAGAGTCAACGTGGTAGAGGTTTCTGCAGGCAATGAAGACTCTATAGTACCGAACAAAGGGCAAGGGCAGGGAAGGATTCCGTTTGTGGCAAGGATCAAAGGGATCGAGACATATTTCCACTATGTCCTTAAGCAGGGGGGCAAGCTTCTCTTGACAAAGGGCGCAGGCTTTAAGGTGAAAGGAAAGATTGAACTTAAAAATAATAATGATTTTGTGCTGGAGGAAGGGAAAGAAAGCGCTCTTTTTGTTGGTGCAGCAACTGTCAATGCAAGGGATGTAACATACGAATTCACAAGGCTATTTGGCGGCCCTGCCCTCCCCTTTGGAGCTACTAGAGCAATACTCGTTTGGCCAGCCCAAATCTCAAAGAGACTCCAAGATGGCCTGCGAGACACCCGCTGGTCAAATGACGCTACCAAGTTCTATGGAACAATTGAGGTAAAAGATGGGCATCTTGTGATCACACTCAACAGGGTGCTCAAAAAGGATGGAACGATCGAGGCCATAAACTACATTTTTAAAATTTAGGAGACTAAAAATGGATAGGTGCTCTGCTTTCTTAAATATACTGGCAATGTTACTTGTTATTGGAATTCTTGGGATGTTCCTGGTAGGCCAGATAGGCCTTGAACATCATCCAGAGTTTTCCCTTAAGAAGCTTTATTCAAGTTTTAGTCAGGCAAAAAAGGACCTTGAGCGGCATATCAAGATCCCGCCAGTGGTTCCAGAATTTGATTTTGAAATGGATGAACCAGCAGAAAGCCCAGTCAAAGAAAGGGAGAAAGTTCGTAGCGACACTAGGAACGAAGACACGAAAAATGGCCGTCTCACAGAGAGAAAAAATCGAGAGGAGTTTAAAGAGAGGAAACAGGTCCTTGGTGGGCATGGTTCATGGAAACCAAAAGTGGTTGATAAGCAGCCACCTCCCTATTCTAAAAAGGCACAGAAGGCTATTGAAAGACTTAACAAATTTATAAATTCCTAATGAAGGAGGTGGACTTGATGGGTACACAGACGCAACGCTCACTGCTTGGTTGGATTGTTGCACTTGTTACTTGGTTAGTGATATTGGTCTTTTTCAAGGCTGATTTCGTTTTACTTGCTGAAAACGTATATTCCTACATAGGTCCTCTAGCTCCTGTGTTTGTACTGCTCATGGCCTATGCATTGGTCCAGGCAGTAATAATAGTTAGTTTTGCCTTTGGGCCTCTTGAGGAGGCGCGTTATGAAATACTCCAAGAGTATTTAAACCACAACTCGAAGTTGGCGGATATATTCCCCGCCCTTGGCCTTTTGGGGACAGTTCTGGGAATGATAATGAGTGTAACGGATCTCAAACCAGAAACCTTTTTTCAATGTCTTAGCACAACCCTTTTGGGTGGGGCAGTGTCTTTTATCATGAAGCTCCTTCTGATATTTGTAGATCGTATAACCTTCTTAAAGGTATGGAGGGCATATGAGCAGCAACCCAAGACCAACAATCAGTAAGAAGGATAATGACAACATATTTATAATAATGTTTACGGACATCGTTCTGGCCATGATTCTCGTTATGTTCTATACCTTCAGCCCTGGAAAACACAATAGCGACAAGCAGGTAATCTACAGAGATGTGACAGCAGACCATACCCAGGAGTCTAAAGATGAGACCGAAAGAAAGCTCAATACCACCGTCATTTATATTGAGCAAAGAGGCTTTAAGCTCTCTGGCAAGGAGTACACTAGTATAAAAAAGGTGCTAAAAACACTTACAGAAAAGGGTATATCAAGGGTGATCGTGGTGCCTGAGGGAAAAAGGGAACAACAACTTTTTAGGGCTCTAATCAAAGACCATTTTGATCTAGCTGTTGGATATGTCGAATAAAATACGTAAGGGTTTAAATTCCTTATCACCAAAGATGAAAGAAATTCATCTTTTAAAAAATAGCATTCTTCACCGTAACTAATCTTATAAAGAGTTAGAAAAGAAAGGCAGAGAAGGAGAGATTTTATGAAAAGAAATGGTGCTAGAGTTGTATTTGCCGAATTGGGCTGGACAGTCTTTGTGGTATCACTAGCTGCCCTTACAGGAGTCTTAATAATGAACATTCAAAAGGGGATTCACGAAAAAGGAGAGCCTTTAAAAAATATGGCCTCGAACCAGAAGACATCGGGTGTTCAGGTAGAGAATAACAAAAAAACAGACACAAATTTTAGTACCAAGCCTGATTCTGACACCTATACAGAGGAAGATATCCTTGCCCAGGCAACGGAAGATGGACTCGACGAATTCAAGAAAAAACACGCTGCAGGGGAGCGTGAATCGACCTATCATGAGGAATTGGTACATTTTAAAAATAGTCTTCAAGAGAAGTCGCCTTTTATTGATAATGCCATAAATCTTTATGAAAAACTTAACAGTCTAAATTGACATACCTAGACTTTTTTATGTATTTGATATACGTATGTATCTATTTTTGATTTTGAATGAGGGAGGGAGTATGGATTTTCAAACATGGTGGAAAAAGGATTATAGAAAAAAGGTCAGACAATTGGCCGAGTGCATTGGTAGTACCACACATGAAATCGATTTTTTTGTAACAAAAATTTATGTCGTTGAACATTCCTCAAACCAAGTGATTGATTCTGATGATGAGGTGATATTAGAACGGATATGTGAAAAATATAAAGAGAAAAAAGACCAAAGGAAAAAAGAACTAGAGAAAAAGATTTTGCACTGGTATAGCGCTAACAAAAAGTTGATAGAAGATGATTTTTTGATTGGTGATTCCAGAGAGGCAAAGATATTTAAAGATTATTTTTTCTTTTATTGTCTAAAAGTGATGACATACTTACAAAAAGGAAAAGAAACTAATTGGGACGAAGATACAAATAAAGCCATATTAAACACAATTAATAAAAAGATTAAAAATTATTTTGGCCTTCCAAAAACATGGAATAGATGGAAAT
>WFZZ01000147.1 GCA_015489315.1 Deltaproteobacteria bacterium
CCTTAGCTCGTTTTTTGTAGTATCTCCATAAACTGCAAGGTAAAGGACCTGTCTGCGCCTAACTAGTTTTTTGATTATGGGCCGTTCAGCCGCTTCTGGAAAGGTGACTATTCTATCTACTGCATTTTTCACATCCTGAAGAACAATGTCGGTATTAAATTCTGGAAGGACCTCAATAAATACTTGGCCCACACTTTGTCTGGCCACAGAACGTATTTCCTTAATCCCCTCAATGCCCCTTAGGGCATCTTCAACCTGAAGAAGAATTCCCTCTTCAATATCTTCTGGCCCTGCCCCAAAGTAACTGACTGAAACCTCAATTATATCTAGCTCAATGTCAGGAAATATTTCTTGTTTTATCAGGCTTACAGAAAAAAGCCCTCCAAAAAGGAGGGTCAACATGAGGAGATTGGCTGCCACATGGTTTTCAGCCATCCAGTAGATGACCTTTTTCATTTATCAATCTCCCTTAAAGATAGTAACTGGCATACCAAGAAGGCCTTCATCCACAGGAGATGTGACAACCATATCCCTTAAAGATATATCACCTTGTATCCAGATACGATTCTGGTCCATGTGTATTACTTTAATCCTTTTCTTCACAAGGAGTCCTTCGGGATTTATCACATATATTTCTCTTAGTCCCTTAAGACCGCTTTCAGGGATTATAAAGGTCTCTTTCGGAGCATGTGCCTTTATGACTGCCTTTACAAAGGCGCCAATGGAAAGGGGGATACAGTTCTCCTTTTTATTTTGGCAAAAAGGGTCTTTTATAAGGACAAAGCAATCTGCCATCCTGGTTTTCTTGTTTACAAAAGGAGCAATTCTATCCACTTGGCCCTTAAAGGCCTTTCCGATTCCAGGGACAAAGATATCCACATGAGAGCCCTCTCCATTCCTGTTCTGGGAGTCAATAAGGGCAAGATATTCTTCTTGAACAGGAAGGACCACTTCTGCCTCTTTTGCATAGACAAGTTCTGCCACCTTTGAGCCTGAATGGACATAGTGGCCAATTTCAACACTCTCTTCCTTGACATAGCAATCAAAGGGGGCGATTATTGTTGTCCTTTTTAGATCAACCATGGCCCTTTTTACTGTGGCCCTTGCTGCCTCAACAAGCTGTCTGGCATTTTCATACTGTGGTCTATAAAAAACAAGTGGAAGGGGCCTTTCATTGGGTTTGTGTTCCTGAAGCTCCCACTCCTTTTTGGCAATATCTGCCCGCGCTCTTATGATTTCTAAGTCTAGTTTTGCCTTTGTTAGCCTTGCCTTTGCCTCCTCTAGGGCACTTTTGTAGTCAGTATCGTCTATTTTAAAAAGGATATCCCCCTTTTTAAAAAATTCCCCTCTGATAAACTTAGGATTTACCCATGTAATGAGGCCTGAAACCTGTGTGGAAAGGTCGATTACATATTTTGGATTTACTGTTCCAGTAACTGTTATGGGAATAATAGGTCCAGCTGGTTTAATTTTTTCTGCCTTAACCAGAACTTCTCTTTTTATCTCCTTTTTTCTTTGAGGCCCTTTTTTGGCCTTAATCAGAAAAAAGGAAAAGGCAATGAATATAGCAATGATTATTACAGGTAAGAGCCTTTTCATTTTATATTTTTAATGTTTTTAGCCCTGAGTTTTTCAAGCTCGTTTTCCATCCACCTTCCGCCTATGACCTTAGCAAGTCCGATACGTGCTGCAATAAGCTCGTATTCCTTTGAGATTATATCCTGAATTACTGTCTGGTAGCTAGTCTGGGCTTGAAGGACAGGTAAGAAGTCAGATATGCCATAACTGTATCTAAAAAGGGAAAGTCTTATGGATTTTTCTAGGTCTTTTAGCCTTTTTTTAAGAATCTCAAGGTGTTCTTTAAGTCTTTTTTCAAGGGAAAGGATATCTTCTACTTCCTTAAAGGCGTTTAATACCGTGGATTCATATTTGGCTGAAAGTTCCTTTAGTCTTGCAAGTTCAATCTCTACCTGGGCCCTTAGCCTTCCTCCCATGAAGATGGGCTGGGTCATTCTCAAAAATACTTGCCAAAAAGCCTCCCTGTAGTCAAAAAGATGCCCTGGCTCCATATTTTCTCCGGAAAAAATGGCAGATAGCTCAAATCTTGGAAAGAGATCAGAAAGTGCCTGTGCAAGTCTTTTGTCCTGGGCATAAAGCCTTAGATATGATGACCTTATGTCAGGTCTATTCTTTAAAAGCTCAGAAGGAAGTCCGTGGTCAAACCAGATGGTAAGCTCTGGAAGTCTTGCACGGGTTAGGCTATTAACAAGGCATTCTATTTCAGAGTCTGATGGGGGCTTACCAAGAAGTATAGAAAGCGCATTTTTATTTGCCTCAAGCCTTTCTTCATAAACTGGTATAAGGGCTTTGTTGGCCATAAGGTTCTGGTGGGCTTGATAAACGTCAAGGCTAGTTACAAGGCCATTTAAATATCTTAGTCTTACAAGTTCATAGGTCTTTTCTAGCTCTTTATTAATCTCCTTTTGGACTTTAATCTTTTGATTATATTTAATTATTTGGTAATAGGTTTCGGCAACCCTTGAAGAAAGGCTTAAAAGCAAGGCCTTCACATCTTCCTTGGTGGCCTCTTTTTCAAGCACTTTTTGAGATCTGTAATTTTTTAGCCTTTGAAATACATCAATTTCGTAGGATGCTTGGATGCCATACTGGTAGTTGCTTGAGCTTTTATTGCCAAATGCCCTTTGGCCTCCTCCAATGTGTCCGGAAAATTCTGGCCAAAGTGTGGCATTTGCCTTTTTAACCTCTGCCTCAGCCGCTGTAAGCCTAAATAATGCCTCTTTCAGGTTGAAATTTTCTTTGAAGGCCCTTTCTATCAATGTGTTAAGGGTAGGATCATTAAATTTTAGCCACCAGTATTCTGCCTTTTCAAGTTTAAGCCCTTTTTTCTCAATTTTGTTTTTATAGGTTGAAGGAACTTTATTAGAAAGTCCAGGCGGGCCACCTGTAAAGGAACAGGCAGAAAGAAAAGTGAAGAAAATTAACAGGAAAAAATTGCACAATCCCTTGGCCTTTTTGTTCAAATTTTAATTGAATTTAATCAATAAATTTTTTTTAGAGAAGGGTCTTAGTTTGATATCTTTTTGGATTTTAAAAGTTCAGTAATAAGAGAGGCCAGTTCTCGTAATC
>WFZZ01000148.1 GCA_015489315.1 Deltaproteobacteria bacterium
GAATGGGCCAGGGCTATTACAATAAAAATATCACAGGCATAAGGCCCGATGAGATTCAAAAAGGATACTGGGGAGACAACTATAGCGCCCGGCTCATTCAGCCAATCTTTGACGGACAGGCCTGGGTTAGTCTCAAGATGGCAAAAAGTATGGTGGGAATAAGTGAGGCCCAGGTCCTTTTTGCCAAGGAAGACCTCATAAGAAGGGTCGCAATAGCCTATTTTGATCTTCTTGACGCCAAGGCCCTTTTAAGGGCACAGGAAGAGCGGGTAAAACTTGATAAAAAAATCCTTGATAGGGCAAGGGTAGCCTTAAAGGCAGGTACTGGGGACATTGTATCCCTAAAGGAGGCAAAGGCAAGGTTTGATGCCTCAAGGGCAAGGCTTGTCTCTTTTAAAAACCTTGTTGAGATCAAAAGGGAAAACCTTTCCATAATCTGCCACTCGCCCATTGGGAATATAAAGGATGTAAGAAGCTTTAAGATCATTGGCCCAGAACCTGATGACGTAAACCAGTGGATAAAGGTTGCCCTAGAAAATCAGCCAATTCTTCATAAGGCCCAAAAGGAGCTTGAGCTCTCAAGAGAAAAACTTGAGCACGAAAAAAGGGCCAGATGGCCAAGAATTGATCTTGAGGCCCAGGCGGATTATGCCAATGGCCTTTTTCTTCCAGATGTCATTTACAGGGAGGCACACACGGTCTTTAAGTTCACATTTCCCCTTTATCTTGGTGGTTCAATCGGGGCAAGAACTGACATCGCCCAGAGTAAGCTTATTTCATCTCGACATAACCTTGAGCACCTAAAGGATATAATCACGCTAAGGACAAAAGAGGCCTTTTTGAGGCTAAGGGACAGCATCGCCATTGTTAATGCATCTAAAGAGGCAATGGAATCTGCAAGGGTTTCAATGGATGCAACCACAAAGGGCTATGAAATCGGGACAAGAAACGTGATAGATGCCCTTGATATGACGGACAAATATATACTTAACAAGATGAAATATAACAGGGCAATCTATGACCACCTTAAGGCCCGGGTGATGTTAAAGGCTTCGGCCGGAATCATTACGGAAAGGGACATAACCTCCCTTAACGGGCTTTTGGCAAAGGAGTAAAGGGGAGCAACAAAAATGCCTTCAAAGAAAAAACGGATTATTCTGGTCCTTTTGTTAATAGCAGTTTGCGCCTTGGGAATTTTCCTTTTCAAAAAAGAGGGGGCAAAGGGACCAAAGGATCAGGTTACAATCTATGGGAATATAGATATCCGTGAGATCCAGCTTGCCTTTTATGCAGAGGGTAGAATCACAAAACTCTATGCGGATGAGGGAAAGTTTGTAAAGGCAGGGGAGCTTTTGGGTGAACTTGATAGAGATAGATATGAGGCAAGGCTAAATGCCCTTAATGCAAAGGTAAAGGAGCAGGAAGAGATCGTAACTAGGCTTCATAATGGCTCAAGGCCCCAGGAGATTAGGGCGGCAAAGGCAAGGATGGAAAAGGCAAAGGCAAGGCTTAGGGATGCCAAGATTACCTATAAGCGCCTTCTTGTCCTTTCAAAGACAAAATATGTATCAAGACAAAAACTTGATGATGCAAAGGCCCAGCTTGATATGGCAAAAGAGGCGCTAAAAGAGGCAAAAGAGATCTATGACCTTAAAGTCATAGGGCCAAGGATTGAAGACATAAAGGCCGCAGAGGAAAAACTAAAGGCACTCAGGGCAGAGCTTTCGCTATCTAAGGTAAGACTTAAGGATACATGGCTTTATGCCCCTTCAAATGGAATAATAAGGGATAGAATCCTTGAGCCAGGGGATATGGCCTTTCCAAATCGTCCAGTCTATACCCTTGCCCTGACAAATCCACTTTGGGTTCGGGCCTATATCCCAGAGCCAGACCTTGGAAAGATTGCCCTTGGGATGCCTGCCCAGATCACCGTTGATTCCTTTCCTGACAAGACCTTTAAGGGTTGGGTCGGTTATATCTCGCCAACAGCTGAATTTACGCCGAGAAATGTGGAAACGCCGGATCTCCGGACAAGGATTGTATATCAGGTAAGGGTCTATGTTTGCAATCACGAAGGAAAGCTCAGGCTTGGCATGCCGGCAACTGTAAAGATTTTTACAAAAAGAAAAAGGAAAGAGGGAAACCTTAACCCATCCACAATCTGTAGCGAGGACCAATCATCCTAAAGACCTGCCATGGCCTCCAACCCCTCAGAAATCCCTTTAAAAGATGATTACGCAATTATAGCAAAGGGGGTCTGGAAGGTCTTTCATGTTGGGAAAAGAAGGATAGATGCCCTTAAGGATTGCTCCTTTAAGGTAAAATCCGGGATGGTAACCGGCCTTATTGGCCCAGACGGGGCAGGTAAGACCACATTTATGCGCCTTTGCGTGGGGCTTTTAATCCCTGATAAGGGAAGGCTTTCTGTCCTTGGGCTAGATCCTGAAAGGGATTATCTAAAGATCCAGTCAGGGATAAGATACATGCCACAGCGTTTTGGCCTTTACGAAGATCTCACTGTCCAGGAAAACCTTGACCTTTATAGCGACCTTTTGGGAGTTCCAGAGGAAAAGAGAAAGGAAAGATACGATATCCTCATGTCCATGACAGGCCTTGGCCCCTTTACAAAAAGGCTTGCTGGAAGGCTTTCAGGTGGCATGAAACAAAAACTTGGCCTTGCCTGCACCCTAATTAAGCCTCCAAGGCTTCTTATCCTTGACGAGCCGACTGTCGGTGTTGATCCTGTATCAAGGCGTGAGCTTTGGCAGATCGTCTATTCCCAGGTGGAAAGGGAGAAAATGAGTGTCCTTCTTAGCACCTCTTATCTCGATGAGGCAGAAAGATGCCAGGAAGTCATCCTCATGCACGAGGGAGAGGTCTTGGGCCAGGGGCTTCCCCATGAGTTTAGCAGCAAGTTAAAGGGCCACAGCTTCATGCTAAGGGTTCCAGGTGGGGAGAAAAGGAGGCTTCAACAGGAGCTTTCAAATAGAAACGAGGTGGCAGATAGCCTTATTCTGGGAGAAAGGATTAGGCTTGTCATGTGGGATGCCTTAAAACCAAAAGAGGTAAAAGACACCCTGGGGCTGTCTGATGAAATAGAGGTTGAATCCGTTCCTCCTAGGTTTGAAGATGCCTTTATCTGGCGTCTTAAAAAAAGGCTCATGGAAAAAGGGGAATCTATAAGGCTTAAGATAATAAGCCATAAAAGGGTAAAGGGAAAAAGGGATGAGCCTGTCATAGTGGTTAAGGATCTAAAGAGGCGCTTTGGGGATTTTTATGCGGTTGGCGGAATAAGCTTTGAGGTAAAAAGGGGTGAGATATTTGGCCTTTTGGGGGCCAATGGAGCAGGAAAAACAACCACATTTAGGATGCTTTGCGGGCTTTTACCGGCCAGTGAAGGGACCCTTCTTGTTGCGGGGAAAAACCTCAGAAAGGCAAGGGCCAAGGCAAGGGCCCGGATAGGATACATGGCACAGAAATTTTCCCTATACGAGGACCTTACAGTTTTTCAAAACTTAAGATTTTTCTCAAGCGCCTATGGACTTTATGGTAAAAGACAAAGGGAAAGGATCGAGTGGGCCCTTGATGCCTTTGAGTTAAAGGAAGAGGCGGATGCAGTTAGCAAAACCTTGCCCCTTGGATACAAACAAAGGCTTGCCCTTGCAGCGGCCCTTATGCATGAGCCTGAAATAATCTTTCTGGATGAGCCAACCTCTGGCGTTGACCCATTGGCAAGACGACAGTTTTGGGCCCACATAAATTCCCTTTCAGAAGCAAACGTAACCATAATGGTTACAACCCACTTCATGGAAGAGGCGGAATATTGTGACAGGGTTGTCATTATGAAGCGCGGGAAAATCCTTGCCCATGGAACCCCTGAGGAGCTAAAGGAAAGGTATCATCCAAAGGATATTGAAAACCCCACAATGGAAGACGCCTTTATTGCCCTTGTGGAATCAAAGGGAGAAGTGGCCAGTGAATAAAAAAAGGATGCGCCTAAGGGGACTTATTAAAAAAGAGTCGCTTCAGATAATAAGGGACCCTTCAAGTATCGGTATCGCCTTTCTGCTCCCTGTAGTCCTTCTCCTTATCTTTGGTTACGGGGTCTCACTTGATGCAGAACATGTCCCCATAGGTATTGTCATTGAAAAGCCAGGGCACCTTGTAATGGATTTTACAGGGGGCTTTTATAATTCTGAATATTTCAGGCCTACTGTCTTTTCAAATATTCAGGATGCGGAAAAGGCCCTTATGAAAAGGCGCATCATGGCCATTTGCTGGATTAGATCTGACTTTGAACGAAGGGTCCTTAGTACTAAGGACTCTCCTGTTGGAATCATTGTAAATGGAGTTGATGCCAATCAGGCAAAGATAGTAACTGGTTACATAACAGGTGTATGGATCAAGTGGCTCTCACAATATGCACGCTCAAAGGGCTTAAGGCTAGATGCCCCTGTAAATGTGGAACAAAGGATATGGTTTAATGCAGCAGTAAGGAGCCGAAACTTTCTCGTCCCAGGGCTTATTGCAGTCATAATGACCCTTATCGGGGGGATGCTTACATCAATGGTTGTGGCAAGGGAGTGGGAAAGGGGCACCATGGAGGCCCTTTTGGTCACACCAGTAAGGATAAAAGAGGTCATACTTGGAAAGATCATTCCATATTTTATCCTTGGTATGGGGGGCATGGCCCTTTCTGTGGTAATTACAATATTTATCTTTCATGTCCCCTTCAGGGGTTCTTTTCTTGCACTTACCTTTGCATCTGCCCTTTTTATGCTTACGGCCATATTTCTTGGCCTTATCATTTCAACTGCTGCAGGAAGCCAGTTTGTGGCA
>WFZZ01000149.1 GCA_015489315.1 Deltaproteobacteria bacterium
ACTGCATATCGTCGGCACGTCAGATGTGTATAAGAGACAGGAATTTTTTCTCATGTATCTAATTTGTTTTTATAAATCTAGTATGAGGCCGGTATTTCGGTTTATTGTTTAAATCATAGGAGAGATCATTCCAGGCGAGTAGCTTTATTTTTTATTAACGGGTAAGAATTCCAAGATCGAAAGGTGTCTTTATGATAAGGACGACTTTTTTGAATTGATTTTTATAAAAAAGCGTCTAAAATTAAAATATGTATATCGAACGCCTTTTGACACCACTTTTTAATAGACTGTTTCGCTCTAAGCTTGGAAGATGCATTATCCTTACAGGGGCCCGCCAAACTGGTAAGACAACGTTCTTGAAAAAGGAATTTGGAAGTTTTGAATACCATTCCTTTGATGAAATCCTCGAAAGGGAGACCTTGGTTAAAAGACCATCCAGATGGTGGCTTTTGAGGGGAAAGCACTTCATCTTTGATGAGATTCAAAAGACCCCTGATTTTTTTGGCACCATAAAGTCCATGATTGATAACGGTCCTGCAGATCTAAGGATAATCCTGTCAGGAAGCGCGCAGATTCGCCTTATTTCAAAAATACGCGAAAGCCTTGCTGGTCGCTCTGTTACCCTTGAACTTTTCCCTTTTACGGTTTCTGAACTTGCCAGGACAAAGAACCACTTCCTTGTCTCTATTTTCAATGAAGGTGCAAGGGAAGACGTCCTAGATGTTATTAAAAAGCGCTCAATGGCACTACCAACAGAGGCAAATGTCCTTGCTGTTATGGACGCAGAAGAGCGTATTTTGAATTTTGGAGCAATGCCACCCCTTTATCACCTGTCCGATGAGGAAGAAAAATGGATTTGGCTTAAGGAGTATTGCAACACCTATCTTCAGCGAGACCTCATGGACCTTGCAAGGGTTAATGATCTTAATAACTTTTTAAGGCTTGAGCGAATCGCCTCCTTAAGAACAGGAGGCATACTGAATTATTCGGACCTTGCAAGGGATGCCGATATCTCTTCAGCCACTGCCAAGAAGTACATCAACCATCTAGAGATAAGCTATCACGTGTTTTTAATCCCTGCATTTAGAATCCGTGTCAAGGAAAGGCTGATTAAATCTTCCAAACTCTATTTTACTGACCTTGGAATTCAAAGGATCCTTTCGGGCATAAAGCACGGAGTCACAGGCCAGCAATTTGAGAACTTTGTAATATCAGAAATTGTAAAGCTTGGGCGCACACTATTTAAGAACGCAGAATTTTACTATTTAAGGACCAAGGATGGTCGGGAAGTGGATTTACTCATAAGGACTTCCAAGGGCTACTGGGCATTTGAGGTAAAAGGATCAAGAAAGGTCACCACGAAAGATGCAAGGCACCTTTTGGGACTGGAATCCTTTTTGGATGGCCCCTTGCTTGGCTCCTTTCTGGTATATCATGGAGACAAAATAACGGAAATCGCCCCTTCTGTTTATGCAATACCGTCTTGGGCCTTGTGGTTGTAAAGGAATTCCAGTTATACGGGTCCATTAAAAATTGCGAAAACAAAATTTTAAACTCTTTAAAAAGTAAGTTAAGATAATATTATAGGATCTGATAGGTAAAAAATAAAATTACCCCTTACCTTTCCCTTTAAATCACTTTAATAATATAAAACTTTTGGTTAAATTAGGGCTTTGTTAAACTTTTTAGGGGCAATGCTATGAAAAATACAAACAACAGGATAATCATCTTTGATACTACACTCAGGGATGGTGAACAGTCCCCTGGGGTATCTTTAAATATTGATGATAAGCTTCAAATTGGCCGCCAGCTTGAAAAGCTTGGGGTAGATGTGCTTGAGGCAGGTTTCCCGGTTACTTCCCCTGGAGATTTTGAAGGGGTAAGGACCCTTGCACGGGAGCTTAGGGGGGTTCAGGTTACGGCCCTTGCCCGTGCAGTCAAAAAAGATATTGACACTGCCTGGGAGGCAATAAAGGAGGGTGAAGATCCTAGAATTCATACCTTTCTTGCCACCTCTGACATTCATTTAAAATATAAGCTTAAAAAGAGCAGGGAAGAGGTGCTTGAGCTTGCCGGCGAGGCAGTGAAATATGCAAGCAAATATACATCCAATGTGGAATTTTCTGCAGAAGATGCCAGCCGTTCTGACCTTGATTTTTTATGTAAGGTCTTTGAACGAGTTATTGACTGCGGTGCAACCACTGTGAACTTTCCTGATACTGTAGGCTATGCCATTCCCTGGGATTTTGCCCGAATGATTAAATACGTGATGGAGCATACCCCAAATATCCATAAGGCCGTCCTTAGCATACACTGCCACAATGACCTTGGGCTTGCCACTGCCAATGTGCTTTCGGCCATTAACGAGGGAGCAAGGCAGGTGGAATGCACCATTAACGGAATAGGTGAGCGGGCCGGAAATACCGCCATGGAAGAGGTGGTTATGGCCATAAAGACAAGGCATGACTGCCTTCCTTATGAGACAAAGATTAACACAAGGCATATTGCCGCAACAAGCAAGCTTGTAAGTATGCTTACTGGCATGGTTGTTCAGCCAAATAAGGCTATTGTGGGCGCAAATGCCTTTGCCCATGAATCAGGGATTCATCAGGATGGTGTCCTAAAAGAGAGGACCACCTACGAGATTATGAATCCGAAGGATATTGGCCTTTCTTCAAGCAGCATTGTCCTTGGAAAACACTCGGGAAGACATGCCCTTAAGGCAAAGCTTGAAGAGATGGGATACCAGCTAAAGGATGATGAGATTACAAGGGTTTATGAAAGGTTTAAGGTCCTAGCAGACAAGAAAAAAGAGGTCTTTCCAGAGGATCTTGAGGCCATAGTGGCAGAGGAAATATTAAGGATACCAGAAAAGTATAAGCTCACATATCTTCATGTTGCTGGCGGTAGTGGAATAAGACCTACTGCCACAGTGGCCCTTGAGATAGATGAAAAGGAGGAGATGGCAGTCTCTGTGGGTGCAGGGCCCATTGACGCAGCCTTTAATGCTGTTTCAAAAATAGTAAAAACAAAGAGTAAGCTCTTGAGATTTACCGTAAATTCAATTACAGGTGGCACCGATGCCCAGGGAGAGGTCACAGTAAGGCTTCAAGAGGGGGATAAGGTTGTTACAGGCCAGGGGGCAGACCCAGATATAATAACTGCAAGCGTAAGGGCCTATCTTGCCGCCCTTAATCGTTTGGCCTATAAGAATTAGAGTAAAAAGGAAATTTTAAAAGGGGTAACAGATGAGCCGACCAATGACCATTTCTGAAAAGATTCTGGCCGATCATGCAGGGCTTGACTATGTGGAGCCGGGCCAGCTTGTGGAAGTAAAGGTGGATATTGCCCTTGGAAATGACATAACTGCACCCATTGCCATA
>WFZZ01000150.1 GCA_015489315.1 Deltaproteobacteria bacterium
TTGAATTTTCCTTGGCGCAACCCGGGCTGATTGTTTATTCTGTTTCTTGTTCATGGAAATGGTGAGTCGTTGCGGTTGAATGGTTACGGGTTAATACTGTGATAATACTGCCATTTCCATGAACTTTTTTCAACTAATTGCAGGATTTAGGGACTATTTTAAAAATGGTACTCTG
This sequence comes from Deltaproteobacteria bacterium, assembly GCA_015489315.1. GTDB lineage: Bacteria > Desulfobacterota > Dissulfuribacteria > Dissulfuribacterales > QOAL01 > JAADCZ01. The sequence goes on from WFZZ01000150.1 coordinate 176, forward strand.
AATGGTTAATTATTATAATTTGGTAAGTAGCACTAGTAATTAATTTTTTATCGCAAGGGAAAAATGGACATTGAGATAATAAAATCAATCCTGATTGCTGCTGGACTTGGATTCATGATTGGAATGCAACGGGCTATTTACCATCTTAATAGGGAGCAAAAAAGCTTTGCAGGCTCACGCACCTTTTCCATAATTGCCCTAGTTGGGTATATGTCAGGAATACTTAACAAGGAAATAGGTGGGACAGCAATAATTGCCGGAGTTTCCATTGGTCTTTTAATACTTTTAGCTTACTATTTTAAGGTATCCAAGTCTCCTTGTATCTCCAGTGAAATGGATATTGGAAGCACAACACATTTTACTGCCCTCGCTACTTTCCTTTTGGGACTAATGGTCAGCCTTGGTCTCCAAAAATATGCAATATTTCTTGGAATTTTGATAATCGTTCTTCTTGAGATCAAGCCACGCCTTCAAAAGGTTGAGGCAAAGATTACAAGTAAGGATATAAATGCTGCGGTCTTGCTCCTTGCCATGACCTTTTTGATCCTACCCATTCTTCCTAATAGGATGATAGGCCCTTATCATCTTTTTAACCCTTATAAAACATGGCTCATGGCAGTAATTATTTCCACCTTGTCTTTTGTTGGATATGCTGCCATCAAGATATTTGGCCACAAAAAAGGTCTTTTATTGACTGGAGCCCTCGGTGGTATGGTTTCCTCTACAGCAGTATCAGTCTCCATGTCAAAGATTGCATCTTCCAATAGAAACGTAACACTCCATGTAGCAAGTGCTATCTCAATTGCCTGTACGTTTATGTTTTTTAGGGTCTTAATACTTGCCTTTTTAATAAATCCTGAGCTGGCCCTAGGAATGCTCATCCCCTTCCTTTTAGCCACCATTACAGGATTGGCCTTTACCTATTTCATTTATCAGCACTCAAAACCAATGGAGGTCTCTTTGGATGAAAGTTTTGCCAAAAATCCGTTACAACTTAGTGAAGCTGTCCGTTTTGCCATAATCTTTGGTATAGTCTATGGTGCCAGTGAATTTGTTCAGGCAAGATATGGAAATTTAGGTGTATATATCATATCCTTACTTTCAGGACTGACAGACGTTGATGCTATTACCCTATCTCTTGCACAACTTGCAAGAGATGGAAAACTTTTTGCTCTTGTTTCTATTAACGGAATTATAATAGCTTCTGTGACTAATTCATTTGTAAAGCTCGGTATCGCCACCTGGATTGGAGGAAAGTCATTGGGGTTTACTCTTTTAAAATACTTTTTAATAACTTTGACAGCACTGTCTTTAGGTCTTATCGCAATCCAATAACTAAATTGACAGAATAACCTTAAAATGTTAACAAATTAACGCCGTGCCGGAGTGGTGGAACTGGTAGACGCGCTGGACTCAAAATCCAGTGGCCTTCGGGCCGTGCGAGTTCGACTCTCGCCTCCGGCACCAACCCTTTTTCTTAATAATTCCACTAAGTTAAAAATTCACTTACCCGACCACCAAGGAGGAAAATTTCCATTTTGTCCCACTTTTGTCCCACCGCAAAGAGGTTGAGTGGAAATTTTGCGCAAAGTTGCGCTAAATCCAGTAGATTACCTTTTTGATTTATTCAATAATTACAGTGCATCTTTTAATGTAAAAGGACGAACATTTGTTAAAAAATTTCAAATAAAAGCTGCAAAAAACATCAGACCTTATTAATCTTTTGAAAAATACTGACAATACCTTTAGGTTTTTGGCCAAGAGTACCATTAAAGTGGGTCTCTTCTTGTTCCAATAAGATGAAGGCATTTTTAAAGTATTCTTCTAGTTCTTTGCCATCGAATCTATAGGGTCCCCAGGTTCCTGGTTCCTTTTTACTGAAGGTTTTTAAAAATAGAATTCCGCCTTTTTCAAGGCAGTTTTTTACGTTTTCAACGTATCTTTCTCTTTGTTCTGGGCTAAGGGTGTGAAAACATCCTCTGTCAAAGGCATAGTCAAATGTTCCAAGCCCACTTAGTGAGTTGACTACGTCACGGACTTCAAATTTGAGTCTTGGATTAAGGCCCTCAAAGGCCCTTTTGGCATATTTTATTGCATCAGGGGCAATATCAACCCCGATAACCTCATAACCAATGGCAGCAAGCCTTGCAGCCTGATTTCCCGCCCCACATCCTAATTCAAGCATTCTTCCAGGAAGTGGTGCAAATCGGGATAAATAATATTCGAGCTCTTCATCTAATATCTCAGAATACCAGGGCATTCTTTCAATGGGGGTGCTGGCATAAAATCTTTCCCATTTATCTTGTGAATGTCTGTCCCCTGGACGAATGGTTCTAAAAGGTCCTGCGTCTTTATCAAGTTCTTCTTTTGTACAGAAGGAAACAAGTTCCAACATATGGCCATCAGGATCTTTTATTTGAAATATTTGTCTGTCACCCTTATCAAGTGGACCCTTTAGAAAAAAATCAGTGTCCTTAAGGGCTTTACCCATAAATTTAAATTGAAATGGGGATAGTTTTAGAAAAATTTTAAAAGAACAAATGGAACCCTCTTCTTCAACTGGATAGATTGAAAAAAGATTTAATGTAAGACGAAATTTCCCATCTTTCTCAACTCTTGGGACAAATCCAAGTTCATCTCTATAAAATTTTAGAGTTTTTTTAATATCCTTTACTGGAAGGCAAATTCCATGAACAGAATTTAAGATAAAAGGACCTTTTGACATATTTTCTCCAAGGTTATTTCAGGTTTTCTTTGCTAAAAATAAATTTTTTCCTAAGGAATTTCTTCCTAAATTTATCCTCATAGACAAGAAATGCCATCTTTTTTATAGTGAAAAAGATGGCATATTCACATCATCATTCCCAGAAATTTGGAAGATACAACCGGATATTTGCTATTGGAGTTCTTTTAAATGGAATATTTGTAATTGCCGAACTTGGATTTGGCATCTTATTTCACTCTCTGGCACTAATGGCTGATGCAGGACATAATTTCATTGATATCCTAAGTCTAATTCTGGCATGGGGGGCAAATCTTCTTGCCCAGAAAGACACAACAAAACGACATACTTATGGCTACGGAAAGACAACCGTTCTGGCCTCTCTTTTAAGTGCCATTCTTTTGCTGGCTGTCATAGGAGGTATATCCTGGGAGGCCATTTCCCGTCTTTTTAATCCAAGGCCAATATATGGAAAAATTATAATTGTGGTTGCGGCAATTGGAGTGGTAATTAACACTGCCACTGCCCTACTCTTTTTAAAAGATCAGAAACATGATCTAAATATCCGTGGTGCCTTTTTACACATGTCTGCCGATGCAGCCGTATCCCTAGGTGTTGTGATATCTGGAATTGTCATCCTAGAATTTGGCTGGTTCTGGATAGATTCTGTAACAAGTCTTATAATTGCCGGAGTGATATTTATAAGCACATGGGAACTTTTAAAGGAATCTTTGAATTATATAATCGATGCGGTGCCTTCACAGATCAATCTGGATGGCATTGAGGACTTTCTCCTTTCTTTAGAGAAAGTTGAGCGCATTCACGACTTACACGTCTGGCCTTTAAGCACCAGCCAAGTGGCACTAACAGTTCATATTGTAGTAAATGATAAAAAGATCGATAATGATTTTCTTTTTAGTATACAAAATGAACTTCAAAAAAGATTTGGAATAGGTCATGCCACAATTCAGGTTGAGACAAGACTTTCTGAAAATAGGTGTAAATTAGACAATGGCAAAATGTAGTTTTAAAAGGTTTTAAGTTCAAAAGATATATGGAGGTAAAAGATGTCTCTTTATATTAGGATGGTGGCAATCTTCTTTACGGTCCTTTTGATTATTTCGTTAAGCCCATGTCTTTTATATTCTGATGTAATAAAAGGTACATCCCCTGCCGATAAAACACCTACCTGGTATGCAATGGACTGGGTGTTAAATTCAAAGTATTCCCCTATATTTGAGGTATTGGATACGGAAAGTGCCCTTGGAAGGTATGCCCCCATGACCAAAACAATCACACTAAAGGACTTGATTAAATTTCATGGTCATCCCTGCGATGGCCTTATCCAGGCTGCCTGTGCCCTGAAGATGGCATTTGATAAACTCTTCCCCAATGGAGTCATAGATAGAACTGATATTCGAGTTCTTTCTAGTAATAGTCCTTGCTATGTTGACGCCGCTTCTTATCTCACTGGGGCACGCATTAATTTTGGCACCCTTGAAATTGATAACTCCCTTGGAACAAGCTGGATAGTGCAAGTTATAAGCACAGGTAAAACCGTAAAGGTAACTAGACGTTCTGGGGTGTTTCCCAAGGGATTAGAGGCCCTTGAAAAAAAGATTAAATCTGGAAGAGGAACACCTGAAGAAATAACAAGGTGTAGAGACATGGAGTGGAAATTTGCCAAAAGGCTTCTTTCAAGACCCTTAGAGAGTTCCTTTAAGGTTCAAGAACTTAAAGGTTTTCACTGGCCAGGCTCAAAATATAAAAAGGTAGGGAAAAGGGGAGACATTAGATTTAAAAATGCACCATATTGTAATAAGTAGCGGTAAGGAACTTTGATATCTATCTTTTTGAGCAAATATAAGGAGGTTTAAGGCATGAAAAAATCACATTATTTCATTGGTTTTTTCTGGTTATTGTTTTTAATAGTCCTACCTTATTCTTCCTTGCAACAAATTTTTGCTCAGGAAAATTCTACAGATGGTTCTAAACTAGGCCCACCATCTTATGAACATACAGACCAGGACATGGACCTATGTAAACGACTGCCAATTTCTAAGATAGATGAGGCCTTTGGAATGGTTCATAAAGCCATTAAAAGCGAATTTATTCCAGAGGCAGGGATTACGAGCTGTACTTTTACCTACAAGAAAAAGGGCATAGAGTTTTGTATAAATTTGGAAACTGGTTCCTTGGAAAAACATATTGAAGCATTAAAATTCTTAAAAATTCCCTATGGAAAGGACAATCGCATTAAACACGAACATGTAATCTCTTATTATCCTGATAAGGAATCCATCGATATCATTGACATAAAATTGAATAAGGGGCTCTACTATGCAATAATAACTGGATTTAGGGATAAATCTTATAATGAGAGACTAATTAAGGTTGCCCAGGTCATAGACTCAATGATTTCAAACCAGGAGAAAGAATAAAATTTTTGTTTTTAGTTTAGAGTACGTTTTGT
>WFZZ01000151.1 GCA_015489315.1 Deltaproteobacteria bacterium
ATTTATTACATCAGGAGTCGGGGTCAAAACTGCTGCAAGAATTGCAATTATCAAGATTGCATATCTTCTTCCCCCTTGAAACATCCTGTAATTACATAAACCCAACTTGCATGTCATTGTCATTATAAGGGGAAGCTCAAAGATGATCCCAAAGCCCACCAAAAAAAGGCCCACAAAATTTACAAACTTTCCTACGCTTATTACAGGTTTTAAAGCCTGGGACTGATAGCTTAAAAGAAAATTTATTCCAAAGGGAAGGGTTACAAAAAAACAGAACAATACACCTGAATAAAAAAGTATCAGGGCGGTTATGACCATTAATACCCCTGCCTTTTTTTTAAGTCCAAAGGCCTCCACCAGGACCTGTGCTATTCTCCAGAGTATAAGCGGCATAAGTATGGAAATACTACAGGTGCTTGCGATTTTTATAAGGGCAATTATGGGCTCCATCACCCCAAAAAAGGCAAGCTTTTGATCAAGCTCCATTTGAAGAAATATCAAAATATCAGGGGCGTACCAATAGAAAATAAAGGTTAACACAAGGAAAAGTGTGACTATTTGAAGAATAAATCGCCTAAATCTAAAAAGAAAAAGGGCAATCTTTCTGGCCGGTGTTTCTTCATTGGATTTGTCACCAACCTCATTATTAAAGGCAGCCGCTTGAACCATATTTAGGATATTAAAGGCAATTTTGCCTTATATATTCTATCCCATTTCTAAAAAGTCTTATGCCTGCACCTTCTTCTTCGTCCCAAAATTTCCTGGTCCACTGGGGATGATTGGTGAAATGATGAAAACCTTCAGGATGTGGCATAAGGCCCATTAATCTTCCTGTGGGGTCACAGATGCCAGCAATGGAAAGGACTGAACCATTGGGGTTATATGGATACTCGTCTGTTGGCTCTTTTGTCTCTGGATGAACATACTTAAGGGCTATAAGGTTTGAATCTCTTATGGTTTCAATTACTTCTTCATTTAGGCCAACGAATTTCCCTTCCCCATGCCTTATTGGAAGTTCAATGGTATCTATTCCCTTTGTGAATATGCAAGGGGATGAGGGATTTGCCTTAAGAGTAACCCACCTGTCTTCAAACCTTCCTGAATCATTATAGGTAAGACTTACCACTCTGTTTTCATAATTGTTTTCAAGGCCAGGCAAAAGACCTGTCTTTACCATGAGCTGAAAGCCATTACATACTCCCAGTATGATCCCTCCATTTTCAACAAACTCAAGTATCTGGTCCATGAGCCTTTGCCCGGTTCCCTTTATCCTGGCATATTTGAGCCTGTGGGCCCCTGCCTGGGCAGCCCCCAGGTTATCTCCATCTAGAAAGCCACCTGGCAGGTTTAGAAAATGGTAGTCGGTAATTTTGAAGGTGCCGTCCAATATATCGCTTAGATGGACTACATCCACCACATCTGCCCCTGCCACCTTGCAGGCATGGGCCATTTCCATCTCGCAGTTTGTCCCGTATCCAGTTGTAACAATTGCCCTTACCTTTGCTGACATCTATCTCTCTCCAAAAGGATTTTTCAAAAAATCTACTGCATCATAAAAATATGGGCAAGCTGTTCTAAAAAAGAATCAAGGCTGTTTGAGGAAAGAAGGTTTGGTATTATATTTTCCGCTTTAGTCCATTAACAGTTCTAAAATAATGAAAAAGCTCATTTTAAAAGGTGCAAAGGAACACAATCTAAAGGACTTGGACCTTGAGATTCCATTAAACAGTATAATTGGCATTAGCGGCCCTTCTGGTGCAGGGAAATCCACCCTTGTCTTTGATACCATCTATGCAGAATCCCAAAGAAGATACATAGAGACCTTTTCCCCCTATGCTAGGCAGTTTCTTGAAAGGCTTCCGCGGCCAAAAATAAGGAAGATTAAAAACCTGCCTGCTGCAATTGCCATCTCTCAGGCAAACCCGGTAAAAAACTCAAGGTCAACCGTTGCCACCCTTTCTGAGATCACATATCCGGTAAGAATACTCTTTTTTAAAAATGCCATTCCCTTTTGTCCCAAGTGCAAAATTTCTCTTAGAAAAGATACCCCGGAAGACTGTTTTAAAAGGATGCTTGAGGCCAAAAAATCCGGGATAAAAAGGGCAATTATTGCCATTAACACCTCCTCAGATAGACTTCCGGCCTTTAGGGAACAGGGCTTTCAAAGGGCAATTTACAAGGGAAAAACCATTGACCTTTCATTTATTGATGGATTCTGGCATGAGCTTTCCCAAGAAAAGGAACTTTTTCTTGTAATTGAAAGATTTTCTTTAAAGGAGATACGGTCAGAAAGGGTAAGGGAGGCTGTTGAAACAGGTTTTAATCTGGGAAATGGAAAAATCTCTCTTTTAATTGATGGAAAAAACATTGAATTTTTCAGCAACTGGACCTGTCCAAAATGCAAATACCAACCCAAAAGGACTAGTCCTCTTCTTTTTTCTTTTAACAGCCCTGAAGGGGCGTGTCCTACTTGTAGTGGTTTTGGAAGGGTAATTGAAATCGACTGGGACCTTGTGATCCCCAATAAGGCCCTAAGCCTTCTAGAAGGTGCAATTAGACCCCTTGAAAACTGGCCGGAAGAAAAGGAGCTTTTATTCGATTTTTGCATTGAAGAGGGTATTCCCCTTGACCGCCCGTGGAAAGAATTGGCCAGGAAACAAAGAGATGCCATCATCTTTGGAAGTGGGGATTGGTACGGCATAAAGGAGATTTTTGACTGGCTTGAGACAAAAAGATATAAGGCCCACATCCGCATACTCCTTTCAAGATATAGGGCCTACAA
>WFZZ01000152.1 GCA_015489315.1 Deltaproteobacteria bacterium
CCTTGGGCTTTCCGGAGGCTGCCTGATCGAGGCAATGTCCGTTCCAGGGGCTATGTTGTAGCGGGGAGGAATCTCAGGAAGGGCATCTTCAGGGCCAGGCAGGTCAAATTCCTCTTTGAGCCTCCTTCTTGACACCCAGAATGCGAATCGGCCGCACATTACCACCCACCATTTTTCTTGCTTTTAAATTGACACGGCCTCATCTATGATTTTTCTGCCAATAAGAGGCTTAAGGGCATTACGCATGACAAGGTCAACCTCTAGCCCAAGAATTTCTGAAAGGTGGTTCTTAAGCCTGACAAACTCAAGGAGTGAAGGCGTTGAAGAAAAGGAAACCAGTATGTCCATATCGCTTTCCGGCCTGTTATCACCTTTTAACCTTGAGCCAAAAATTTCCAAAGACTCGACATGGTACTCTTTTTTCAGTTCAGGAAGATGCTTGGCAAGGATATTACTAATTTCTGTCATGCTGGTATTCATAAAAGCGGAAAAGCAAGCCCCTGGATGACTGCCAGGCATTTTTATAAACCGATTTGAGTCTTTACACCCTCAATTAATAACAATTTCAACATGTCAAAAGTTCCTGTTATTGCTTTCTCTCTCAAAATTTTCTTGGCATTATTCCACGCAGTTTCATTTCGAGCAGCATCAAGAAATTCATGACCATCCCAGGTTAACCTATGAACTATTACGTCTTCTATTCCACTCTGATCTGACTGGAGAAAAGAAGCTTTTATAAAATTACCTTCTGATAAAATAATTAGATGGTAATTAATCGTTCGGATATCACAATCAGGGATATCAAAATCTTCGGCCTTACGGCAGTCTTTTGATTCTATCTGTAATAATAATTCCCTTATTAGGTTTATATCTCGTTTCATTGTTTTTCTATCTTTTGAGCACTGCTTCAAATAGCTGAGACAGGTACTTGTCATGATCATCTTTTTTAAAGAGGATATGGTGGTTCTTGAAGTCCTTGGCGGATCTTTCTCCTTTACTCCACCAGGCAACGTCTTTTCTGGCAGTATTTGAAATAATAAATGCCTCTAAGTGCACGTTTGGATCACCTAGACGTTTTTCAAGCCCTTTTATTGTCCTGGCAAATTTTATTTTTGGATCACTAAAACCGTGTACCTGTCTTAATCCCTTGGGATCGACAAAGACAACATGTTGTTTCCCTTCTTTTATTACCCAGAGGATGAAATCCGGATAAAAGTTGTTGCCCACAAAAAAACCGATCCCCTTTTTTGAAAGATTCCTTAAGAGAAATAGCTCACACTTTTCCAATATTGCGGGCTTTTGGGTGTAAAAATCTTGAAGGTCTTTTACGAATTCATATTCACCTTTATTTAAAGGCACAGGGGAGATACGAACCACTTCATTGTTTTTGAAATACAAAAGCGGCTTATAGAGGTGCCTTGAAAATTCAAAGGCCTTTAAGGAGCCGAATTCCATCTTTGAGCGGAATTTTTTTGAGGCCAGAGCACCCTTAAGTCTTTCTAGAAAATCAACCCATTCTTGTGCAGATTTCTCAACTGTTGCCTTATAGCTTTCAAAAAAGTTCCCATCATCTTCGGTCAAATGGCCATATTCGAGATTAGGGCCTTCATACTCGCTCTTTTTGTAATTGTAGTAACGTTCAAAATATTTCTTTAGAAGGGCAACAGCAATCTCCTGCCACATCCGGACCCGGCTAAAGTCCCTGATCTTTAAATATTCTTCTGGAATGTAAAGCACATACCAGCTCGGATCTTTGAGAAGTTCCTTTATGGCCATTTTTGAAATCTGGATATTGTACCAGGCCTTTTCCTGTTTTAATCGGGCAAGCTCGAAATAGATTTCATCAAAATCCATAAAGGCAGTATGAAAATCTCTAAAAAAGGCGGTCTGAAGCGCCTCTTGAGCATTGGCAGCCTGGTTCAATGAGGCCTTCATCTGAATTTTGGGATACCAGTTTAGGACCACCTTTACCTTCCAGTCATCTTTTGGCGGCTCAAGCCAGGGCTTCCTTGCCTTTTTAAACGGGGTAAGTCCTGCTTTGAGCCTGAGTGTTTTAAGGTTCTTATTTCTTATATCCTTTATCACAGGCAGGGTTATCACCTCAGTCTCAAGCTCCTTAACCCCTTCGGCTTCCAGATACTCCTCAAATTCCTTCATGTAATCTGAACGGATGCCAAAGACATTTAATGTTTCTAGGATTTCTATATGTTTTGGATGTTTATGCCCAGGGACAAAAGAGCTTCTTTTTAGAGAAAAATTAAGCCCCTTAAGCCTGATGCCCCTTCCAAAAAGCTGGATTATTTCAGAGCCTTCACTTCTTCCAACATTCATAAGTCCCATTGTGCTTACCCGCCATGAGCTCCAGCCCTCTGTGAATTTCTTGGCTCCAATAAGTAGATTAATCTTTGAATCTGATTGATTGATTGTCTTAAAAAGTGAGTACGAAAAGCTCTGCTCGGTAATTACCAGGTTTGATATGTTCATTTCCTGGCATTTTTTCTTTAGCTTTGCAGCATCCCCCACATTTATGAGCCCAAAAAAATCTTTTTCTCCGATTTTAAGCCCAATTTCTCCACTCTGGCCTTTTAAATGTACAAAGTGGAGATTGGTGCCTCCACCACCATGAAAGACTGTTTCCATAATATCCTGAAAGAGCTGATAGGCACTTTCTGGGCTATAAAGGCCTCTTACATAGGAAAAGGCCTTTTCAAATATCCTCTTATTTCTTTCGTCTCGAAGATCGTCCTTGTTAGCAAGAAGAAGAGACAGGTTATTTACGGTTTCGCTGTTTTTATTGGCAACAAAGCGCGCCAAAAACGCCAAGATGGCCTGAATATCTGAAAGGGTCTTTGCATTTGCCTCATTTTTGGCAGTAACCGTTCCACCCACAAAAATCCAAAGGGGATCATGAATGAGATATGGGGCAAACTCCTTCTTTTTGTCCTGAAACAGGCGTTTTTGCTGATAAAATGCCAAAAGACAGGCTGTAAGATAAAGTTGCCGCTGCTCTTCAAGTTTTTCCTCACTCAGATTTAATATGAGATAATCCTTGCCGTAGCCATCCTGATAAAAGTGTTTATACGAGTAGTCAAAAAATATGCATTTTGCATATTCCTGGACAAGTTTATATCTCTTTGAAGGCTTATTCTTACCGCGAGGTGCCTTTTCAGAGCCTTGAGCAGCCCTTATTGCCTGGCCGAAGGTCGCAGAGTATTCAAATGAAAAGCCTTCTTCACAGAGTCTGTTTCTTTTGGAAAGCCAATCC
>WFZZ01000153.1 GCA_015489315.1 Deltaproteobacteria bacterium
AAAAGGGGAGTCATGGACAAATGCACCTTTTGTGCAGGAGGGCCAGCGCCCACCTTTAGTGAAAAGGAAAGGCGCCTTTACGGGCAAAATAGGATCGCAGAGGGCAAGGTTCCCCTTTGTGCGGCCATGTGTTCCACAAAGGCCCTTCTTGCCGGAGATGGAGACAAGATATCTCGCATCTTCCAGGAAAGGGTTGCAAGAAGAGGGAGCGGGTCAAAGGCCCCTGGCTGGTCTGTGGCCTACTGATTTGGGAATAGACATGAAATCCAGACATACCTCCAACCACCTCCATGTGCTTCTTTTTACGCTTTTCTTAACTGCTGCAGGGGCTTCGGCCCTTGCAGCCAATTACATCATCCTTAGCTTTGGAAATATTTCTACAACCGAGGCCTTTAAGGCCTTTCCCTTTCTTGTCTCTCCCAAATGGGAAGCCTATGCCAACGACTTTCTCTCCTTTGTCCATGCCATACCTGGCATGGTTTGGCCTATTCTTGTCTTTATCCCGCTTATCTTTCTGATTCACTTTTTTGCCATAGGCCCCAAGAATTTTTTTGAAGGTGGAGAAAAGGTGCTATTTTATGGGGCGCTTACCAGGTTTTTCCATTGGATAAACGCGATACTTTTTTCCCTAATTGTAATTACTGGACTTATGATTGTATTTTCAAAGGCCCTTGGAGGTGGAGGCCTCATACAAAATGCAAGGCTCATTCACCTTTCGTGTGCCTATGCCTTTATTGTAACTGTCATTCCGCTTTTTCTCATCTGGCTTAAGGATATGATTCCCATGCCCCATGACATAAAGTGGTTTTTGATCTTTGGAGGCTACCTTTCAAAAAAGGCTACACCTGTCCCAGCTGGAAAATTCAATGCGGGTCAAAAAGTGTGGTTTTGGCTTGCAACCGTTGGCGGGGCAGTGATGTTTTACACAGGATTTTACTTAAGTGACATTACATCAAGGCCACAAGCTGAGCTTTTTTTCCTTTTAAAAATCCATGTAATTTTAGGGCTTTTTATCCTTGCCCTTTTCATCACTCACCTTTATATGTCCCTTTTTGCAGTAAGGGGCTCTTTAAAAAGTATGATTTCAGGATATAAGGGAATAGAAGAGGTCAAGGTGCTTCACAGCAAAATGAAGATTTAAATCACCCTTCTACCCATGCCATAAAAAGGTTATAGGTAATTGCAATAATAACTGCCCCAAGAAAAAGCCCGAGTATCCCAGAAAGAAGCATCCCTCCAAATGCACCTAGAAGTATCACAAGGGTTGGAATCTTAACGCCCCTTCCAAGAAGTATTGGCTTTAAGACATTGTCACTTGCAGCAACAAGGATGTTCCATATCAAAAAAATCACTGCCGGGAATGTATTCATTGTCATAAAGGCCCAGATGGAGATTGGCCCAAGGATCAAAATTGGGGATAGCTGCATTACTGCACACACAAGTACAAGGATTGCCCAAAGGCCTGAAAAGGGAATATCTGCAATATAAACTCCTATGGCAGAAAGAATGGACTGGATTACTGCCACGCCAACCACGCCCATCATTACGGCCCTAATGGTTGATACGGCAAGGTCAGAAATTTCCTTAGCCTTATCACCTGAAAGCCTCAAAAGAATTTTGTTTGAAACATTGGTAGCAGCATCGGGCCTAAGCAAAAGGGCAAAGGAAATAAAGATGGAGATCACAAACAAAAGGACTGCCTTTAATCCGCCTCCAATTAAGTGTAAAAATCCCATTAACATGGACTTAATTTGCGGGGCAAATTGCCTGAGGACTACACCTAAGTCACTTGAGGCCCTTTCCCAAAGCCCATAGAAATATTCTCCAATAATAGGCCATGATTTCACAGACTCTGAAGGGGGCGGAATTGTCAAAGTTAGTTTATCCATATTTTTTATAGCTGAATGTATTGGACCATAGGACGATGCAGAAATCTTTATTATTGGGATTATTAGGACGACTATTACAAAAAGGAGCAATATAAAAAGGACCAGTTTTCTTTTCCCCCCAGTAACCTTTGTGCACCATTCAACAAAGGGATTGACTGCAACAGCCAAAATTATTCCCCAGATGACAGGCATCAAAAAGGGCCTTATGATGTAATAGGTCCAGACCAAAAGTGCTCCAACGACCACAAGTTTTATGGCCATATTCATGACCTTTGCTTCAATTTCCTTTTCTGTCATTTGCTTGTCCCTTATAAAAAATTTTTTAAAATTAATAAAAGATAAAAAACATCTTATTAATTTTATTTTTTATTTGACTAACTAAAAACAAACCTTTAAACTAAGTCAACGTTAAACTATTTTTTGTTGGAGAAATTATGCCGAGAATATTTATTCTAATCTTTACACTTTTCATAGTTACTTCTTGTTCCCACATGCAGGCTACCCATGACTATAATCCAGGGGTTGACTTCTCTAAATTGAAGACCTTCACCATCCTTTATGATCATACAAAGGGTACAAAGACCCTTATGAAAGACAGGATTGCCCAAGCACTAAAAAATGAACTTTTGGCCAAGGGCTTTAGGCAAGTGGCAAGAGATCAGGCGGATTTCTGGGTGGTCTTTCACACGAATGTAACCACCAGGAACCAAATCATGACAGACTATCAAAGGATTGGGGTATATCCATATTATCGCAGAATGGGGCCAATGGTTCCTGTTCAAAGGGAATACATGTACACAGAGGGTAAACTCGTTGTTGATGCGATGGATCCTAAAGACAAGGCTATATTGTGGAGGGGAAAAGTGACAGATAGATTGCCAACCTTAAAGACACCACAGGAGCGAATGAAATATATCCAAAAGGCAGTAAAAGAAGTTTTAAAGGATTTTCCTCCCCCTAAATAAAAAGCAAAAAAGGAGAAAAAATGAA
>WFZZ01000154.1 GCA_015489315.1 Deltaproteobacteria bacterium
GTGTATAAGAGACAGCTTTTTAAATTTTTCATTGTCTTTATAACGAGTCTCAAGACTTGAGATGGCATTTTCCAAATTTGGAGATTTTATGCCATGAGCAAGGGACATGGCTGCTTCCCAAAAGGCAGCCATATCATCTGCTATCTTAACAAGAGTGCCATCAACAGGCAAAAAAGTGTCCTGGTTATAAAAGGAGTCTATTTCTTTTACTATCTCGACCCTCCCTTCATTAAGTATCCTATTTTTAAATTGATTTTCTAAGAAAAAATTTATTTCAAAATGCCATCTGTCTGGCAAAAGAGGAAGTATCTTTTCTTCAAGCTTTCTTTTTTCATAGCGTAAAATTATATCATCAAGGCCTTCCACCTCTCTTTTAATGGGAGAAATTATATCCCTGGTATAGACCTCTGGAAGATCGTGAAATAGGGCAGAAAAAAAGTCATTATATATCCTTTTTGTGCAAGGTTTTTTGCAAACATGTGGTACCAAAAGATACACAAAATAGGCCACAACCAGCATGTGGCCAAGAACTGAGGTCTGGGGGATACGAGGCGTTTTTGACCATCTTTTTTGAAATCTCAGTTGACTTAAAAGATCAATAAAATGATGGGATTTTCCGCCTAAAAGTATCTTTTGGACTCCAATCAACTCATAATAATCCTCTATTTTGTCTTCTATCTCCTGCCTGGTCTCTTCAATTCCATACATTTTGGGAAAGGCATGATAGACGAGCTCAAACTCCCACTTGGTGGCAAGAAAATGGGCTGCGCCAAGTATCCTTTTTTCAATGGTGTTTTCCTTTGCAAAAAGATAGCCTTTCATTTCTTCAACAAGATCCTGTCCTGAAGACAGACTCTTTAGACCAGCTATCTCTTCCCTTACCTCTTTTATTACGTATTCATTCAGCCTTTTACCTGCCTTTTTCATGAGATAATGAAAAACAGGCGGCTTTATATCGGTAAGAACCACCCGTTGAAGAAATTCAAAAAAGGCGCCTTCAATGAGCTTAGTCCAGTCTATCTTTTCTCTTTGCTCCTGAAACTTGGCCAGGACATAGGCAATCCCCATTTTATGGGCCTGTTTGTCTAGCTCTGTGAGCTCTACCGGCCTTACATGATCATTCCAGCGTTGGATACTTGCAGCTTCAAATATCCTTCTTATTAAATTGTTTGATATCATAGCCTGTGCCAGAATTTACTGTGATTATTTAAAACTACTATCTTTTGCTATAACTGCAATCACTGAAAATTTAATTAAATTTTTCAAATAACATATCTACGACTTTGAAATGATTACATGAAAAGCTCCATAGTAAAGACAGATGGTCCACTTGACATAAAATTCATTTCTTGTTATCAGACAAATCCGTCAATTGCTTTTAACCAGTAGGCGCGTAGCTCAGGGGGAGAGCGCTACCTTGACGCGGTAGAAGTCGGCGGTTCGATCCCGCCCGCGCCTACCAAATATTTATTTTTTAATTTACTTTGTCAGATAATAACAGTAAGAAAAAGGCATCTGATAGGCTTTAAGGCCCAGATGCCTTTTTGTATATTGACATATATATTCATTTTCAAAAAATGAGCTTTTTAAAAGGTGAGGATCGCTGAATGGTGACTGTAAAACTGGCTGACGGAAAAGAAAAAAAAGTTGAAGAAGGGGTTAGTGCAGGCGAAATTCTAGGCCAAGAACTCAGCAAAAAACAAAGAAAAAAACTCATCCTCGCCAGGGTAAATGGAGAACTAAAAGACCTTTCATATAAAATAGAAAATGATTGCACACTGGAGCCTGTCTTCATGGGAGACGAAGAGGCCCTTCATGTCTTAAGGCATTCTGCATCTCACTTGATGGCACAGGCAGTTAAGGCCATTTTCCCTGATGCCCAGGTTGCAATCGGACCTGCCATTGAACAGGGCTTTTACTATGATTTTAATAAAGAGGTCCCCTTTTCTCCTGAAGACCTTGAAAGAATAGAAAAAAAGATGAAGGAGCTCTCCAAAAGGGCCGTTCCAATAGAAAGGCTTGAGATGGATATTGATGAAGCCATTTCCTTTTTTAAAAAGAAAAATGAGCCTTACAAGGTTGAACTTCTGGAGGAACTAAAGGAGCAGGGAGAAAAAAGGGTTTCCCTTTACAAACAGGATGACTTTGTTGATCTTTGTAGAGGCCCTCACCTTCCAGATACCTCAAAGATTCAGGCCTTTAAGCTTTTGAATGTGGCTGGAGCCTTTTGGAAGGGGGACGAAAAAAGGGAGATGCTCCAGCGCATTTATGGCACGGCCTTTTTTGACAAAAAGGAATTAAAAAAACATCTTGAAAGGCTTGAACAGGCCAAAAAACGTGATCACAGAAGGATTGGAAAGGAGCTTGGGCTTTTTTCAATAGAAGAAGAAATTGGCCCTGGCCTTATTCTCTGGCACCCAAAGGGAGCACTTATAAGAAAGCTTATAGAAGATTTTTGGAGAGATGAGCACCTAAAAAGGGGCTATAGCCTTCTTTTTACGCCACACATAGCAAAAAGGGACCTATGGAAAACAAGCGGGCATCTGGATTTTTATTCCGAGAATATGTACTCCCCCATGGAGATAGATGAAGTAAGCTACCAGATAAAACCCATGAACTGCCCCTTTCACATTGCCATATACAATTCCAGAAAGAGAAGCTATCGGGAGCTTCCTTTAAGGTGGTGTGAGCTTGGAACCGTTTATAGATATGAACGCACAGGGACCCTGCATGGGCTCATGAGGGTAAGGGGCTTTACCCAGGACGATGCCCATATCTTTTGTATGCCAGAACAGTTGGATAATGAAATTGTTGAAATCCTCAACATGACTCTTTTCATGTTAAGGACCTTTGGATTCAGCAAATACGATACCTATCTCTCTACAAGGCCAGAAAAGTATGTGGGAACCGATGAGCACTGGGAACTTGCAACTGGTGCCCTAAAAAAGGCCCTCGAAAAAATGAACCTTTCCTATGAGATAGATCCAGGTGAAGGTGTTTTTTACGGTCCAAAAATCGACATAAAGATAAGAGACTGCCTTGATCGCTCTTGGCAGTGTTCAACCATCCAGGTCGATTTTAACCTGCCAGAGCGTTTTGACGTAAAGTATGTGGGAGAAGATGGTGAAATGCATTCGCCAATAATGGTTCACAGAGCACTTCTTGGCTCCCTTGAACGCTTTTTTGGCGTGATGATAGAACACTATGCGGGTGCCTTTCCCATATGGCTCTCCCCCATCCAGGCACGAGTAATGACCATTACGGACAGGCACAATGAATGGGCCCAAAAGGTCCATGAGGCATTGCTAGATAAGGGGATAAGGGCAGACCTTGATATAAGGAATGAAAAGCTTGGTAAAAAGGTAAGAGATGCCCAGATGGAAAAGATCCCCTACATGCTAGTTGTGGGAGATAAGGAGGTTGCTGACTCTACAGTCAGCCCTAGGACAAGGAGAGGAGAAACACTAGAGGCCATGACAGTTGACTCATTTATTGAGCTTTTAGAGTCAGAGGCCCAAAAGGAAAAGTTGGGAGGTGCCATATCGCCAGAGAACAAAGAGTAAGGGTAAATGAGGCCATAAGGGTCCCTGAGGTAAGACTTGTTGACGAAAACGGTCAACAGGTCGGTATTGTTTCAATTCAAGAGGCCCTTGAAAGGGCAAAGGATGCAGGTCTTGACCTGGTAGAGGTTGCTCCAAACGCAAAGCCTCCTGTTTGCAGGCTAATGGATTACGGAAAGTACCGCTATGAGCAAAGTAAAAAGGCCCAGGAGGCAAAAAAGCGTCAGACCGTAATCCAGGTCAAAGAGGTAAAGATGCGCCCTAGGACAGACGTTCACGACATGAACGTTAAAAAGAAAAAGATCGTAAAATTTCTCAATCAGGGGAACAAGGTTAAAGTAACGGTTCAATTTAGAGGCAGAGAGATTGTTCATCCAGAGCTAGGAGCTGAAATGCTAAAAGGGATTGCTGAAGAGATGTCTGATATTGCTGTTGTGGAACACATGCCAAACATGGAGGGGCGCACTCTTACAATGGTGCTTGCACCCAAAAAGAGTAAAACAAAATAGATTTTCACCTTATTTGCCTTTGGCTTAAGGTATTTTTCATTGACCAAAGGCCTATTTGAGGTTAAATAGTGCCGTTTGTGCTCAAAATTTTATATTGAAGCGGGGTTATGTGTCATGCCAAAACTTAAGACAAAAAGGTCTGCAGCCAAAAGGTTTAAAAAGACTGGAACTGGCAAATTCATGCATAACAGGCCAGGGCACAGTCACATCCTAACCAAAAAAAGCAGGAAGCGCAAAAGATACCTGAAAAAAGAGGTTGTGGCTTCGGATGCCATGAAGGATCAAATAAAGCGCATGCTTCCCTATCTTTAAAGAAAAAAAGGAGTTGAAAGAATATGCCTAGGGTTAAAAGAGGATTTAAGGCAAGAAGGAGGAGGAAAAAGATTCTCAAGCTTGCCAAGGGCTTTCGCGGGGCAAGGTCCCGTTGTTATCGTCAGGCCAAGGACAGTGTTGAAAAGGCCCTGTGCTATGCATACAGGGACAGGCGCCAGAAAAAACGCTCTTTTAGAAGGCTTTGGATTACAAGGATTAATGCTGCCTGTCGCCTGAACGGGATTTCCTACAGCAAATTTATTAATGGCCTTTCAAAGGCAAAGATAGGTCTGGACAGGAAGATTCTTGCCAATTTGGCAGTCACACAGCCTGATGCCTTCAAACACATTGTGGAAAAGGCAAAGGCGGCCCTTGGGTAAAGTCCCTTAGTTTTAAAATGCAAGATCGCCTTGGTGATATTGAAAAAGAGGCCCTAAAAGGGATAATAGCCTCAAAAACAAAGGAAGAACTCGAGGGGCTCAGGGTAAAGTATCTTGGAAGAAAAGGTATATTGACCGGTGTCCTCAAGGGCCTTGGAAATCTTCCCAAGGAAGAACGGCCCAAGGTGGGAAGGCTTGCAAATGAAATCAAGGCCAGGATAGAAAGGGCCCTTAAGGAAAGGCTTTCTGGCCTTTCGGAGCAAAAGGGGCCAAGGGTAATAAAGGGCTTTGACCCAACACTTCCTGGAAGGTCCCTTCGTCTAGGCCATCTTCATCCAATCACCAAGGTCATGAACGATGTCTGCAAGATTTTTGAGGGCCTTGGCTTTTCAGTGGCCCAGGGGCCAGAGATTGAGCTTGATTTTTATAACTTTGAGGCCCTCAACATCCCGCCTGATCATCCTGCAAGGGACATGCAAGACACTTTTTATGTGGATGAAAAGGTCCTTTTAAGGACCCACACATCCCCAATACAAGTGCGGACCATGGAAAAGATGGCCCCACCAATCCGGATAATTGCACCTGGCAAGGTTTATAGGTGTGATTCTGATGTAACCCACACCCCAATGTTTCATCAAGTAGAGGGTCTCATGGTGGATAAAGACGTCTCCTTTTCACACCTTAAGGCCATACTTACCTATTTTGCCCAGGAGATTTTTGAAAGGGACACAAAGGTAAGATTTAGACCCAGTTTTTTTCCTTTTACTGAACCAAGCGCTGAGATAGATATCCAGTGCGTCATCTGCAAGGGCGAAGGCTGCAGGGTCTGCTCCCAGACAGGCTGGCTTGAGGTCCTTGGCGCAGGTCTAGTCCACCCGCAGGTCTTTAGACATGTAAACATCGACCCTCAAGTATATAGCGGCTTTGCCTTTGGCCTTGGGATCGAAAGGATAGCCATGCTCAAATATGGCATTAATGACATAAGGCTTTTTTATGACAATGACTTTCGATTTCTGAGCCAATTTTAGTCTTAGGATGTAAAGATGCTTGTTCCCTATTCCTGGTTAAGAGAGATAGTCCCAGTTGAAAAGGATATTGAAGAGGTAGCTGAGGCCCTCACCCTTACGGGCCTTGAGGTTGAAGGCATTGAAAGCGCCTTTCCGTGGCTCGATGATGCAAAGGTTGTAAGGATTGGAAAGATAAAGTGGATAGACAGAGGAAAAAATATCAGCCTTTGCATCCTTGAAACCGGAAAAGAAGAGGTCCAGGTGGTCTGCGGTGCACCTAATGTTAAGGAGGGGATGCTCACTGCCTTTTGCCCACCAGGGACAGTTATGCCCGATGGGAAGGAGGTAAAGGAGGCTACCCTTTATGGAGCCACGTCTTCTGGTATGCTTGCTTCCCAAATGGAGCTTCTTCTTGAAGGGGAATCAAGCGGTGTTTTTGATATCTCATCATCTTTTCAGGATGCCAAGATTGGACAGAGCATCTCTGAGCTTACTGGAATCTCTGACGTGGTCCTTGAAATAGGCGTTACCCCGAATCGGCCAGACTGTCTCAGTATCCTTGGGGTGGCCAGGGAGACATCGGCCATCTTTTCAGTCCCTATTGCCTTTAAAAGGCCAAATGCAGAAGGATTTAAAAAGGAGACAGATTTTCCCATTGAGATAAGGGACCCGGAGTTATGTGGAAGATACGTTGGTGCCATAGTAAAGGATGTAAAGGTCGGGCCCTCTCCTGGCTGGCTTCAAAGAAGGCTTGTTGCCTCTGGGGTTCGCCCAATAAATAACATCGTTGACATCACAAACTATGTCCTTTTGGAGCTTGGACAGCCCCTTCATGCCTTTGACTTAAACACCCTCAAAGGCCCAAAGATCGTGGTAAGGACTGCCAGGGAGGGAGAAAAAGTCGTTACCCTTGACGGCAAAGAGCGAAGCCTTCATGAGGGAATGCTTTTGATCTGCGATGAAAAAAGGCCTGTTGCAGTTGCCGGGGTGATGGGAGGGCTAGAGACAGAGGTTAAAGAAAAGACCACTGACATACTTATTGAAAGCGCACTTTTTACACCCTTTAGCATCAGAAGGACCGCCAAGGCCCTTAAGCTTCCAACAGAGGCTTCTTACAGGTTTGAAAGGGGAGTTGACCCAGAAGGGCAAAAACTTGCAGCCATAAGGGCCTGTGAACTGGTGCTTGAGCTTTCTGGCGGAAGTTTTTTAGGGATTAAGGATGAAAACCCTGTTCCCTATAGGCCTTCCAAGGTCTCTTTTTCTCCTAAAAGGGTCAATACACTCCTTGGCACTGATATATCTTCCAAAAGGATGTCTGAAATTCTAAAGGCCCTTCAATTTGAAATGATTGAGGTTTCAGAAGACAAGGCCACCACAATCCCCCCTTCCTTTAGGCAGGATGTAAAAAATGAAGAGGATATCCTTGAAGAAGTTGCCAGATGCTATGGATTTTCCAAAATCCCAACATCCTCTCCAAGCGCAACCCTTATTGTGGAAAGGCCCTTTTCCCAAAAGGCCTTTTTTGATGAAATTAAAAACATCCTTCTCGGCCAGGGGCTTACAGAGATAATCTCCTATAGCTTCATGTCCCCAAGGGAGCTTTCCAACTTGGGGCTAAGAGAAGGTGACGAAAGGCTTAAACCTGTAAGGCTTAAAAATCCACTAGCAGAAGACCAATCTCTTATGAGGACAAATCTTATTGCCCCAATGCTTTCCACCATCTCCAGAAATCAAAGGAGAAGAAATCTTGACCTTTCCCTTTTTGAGATCGGGGCAGTCTTTATTTCAAGGGGAGAAGGTGTTCTACCAAAAGAGACTACAAGGTGTGCGATAGCAATTACTGGTTCAAGATTTCCCCTTAGCTGGGCATGGCCCAATGAAAAGGTGGATTTTTTCGACCTTAAAGGCATCATCCAGAACCTTTTTAGGATGCTAAACTGCCGCTCGCTCCTATTTGAAATGAGTAAAAGGCCTGAAACCTATTTTGAAGAAGGTACCCAGCTTGATTTCAAATTAAATGGAAAAACAATCGGAAATCTTGGCCTTATCTCAAAAAAGGTCCTTAATGCCTTTGACATAGAGGACAAGGTCTATCTTTCAGATATAGATATGGAGAAAGTTTTTGGCACCCTTGATAGAAGCATAGAGTTTAAGCCTCTAGACAAATTTCCTTCCATAGAAAGGGACCTTGCAGTTATCCTTGATGACAGCATAAGGGCACAAGAATGCCTTGATTTCATTGAAAAAAATTCACCAGCACTTTTGACCAATTTCTTTATCTTTGATGTTTACAGAGGGAAACAGGTCCCCAAGGGCAAAAAATCAGTGGCCTTTAGGTTCATCTACAGGGCAAAGGACCACACCCTTTCAGAAGAAGAGGTTCAAAGGGTTCACGAACCCTTGTCAAGGGCCATTTTGGACGAATTCAAAGGTGAGCTCAGAAGTTAGCCCAAAAACTACCCTTACAAAACTGGAAATTGCCACGAGAGTCAGTGAGGAACTCGGTTTTTCCATACGCTCCAGTAAAATCCTTGTTGATGACTGTTTCAATATCATCAAAGAGGCCCTTTTAAGTGGGGAGAAGGTAAAAATTGTTCGATTTGGCACCTTTTTACCCCTTTTAAAAAATCCCAGAAAGGGTATAAATCCTAATACAAAGGAAGAATTGATTATCCCAAGCCGAAAAACAGTTGTTTTCAGGCCAAGTCCCCTGTTAAAAAAGGGTGTAAATGCTCAAAAAAGACCGAAAATACTATCGAATAGGTCAGGTAAGTGAAATAATCGGTGTTGAGCCACACATCTTACGCTTTTGGGAAAAACAATTTAAAGAAATCCAGCCAAGGCGCATTTCCAGACAGAGACTTTACAGGGCAAAGGATTTAAAGATACTAAAAAGGATCAAGGAGCTTCTTTATCACGAAGGATATACAATTCCGGGTGCGCAAAAAAGGCTTAAGGAAGAGCTATTACTTGAGAAGAGACAAAATCTCGACTCTAGGACTTGCAAGGATTGTAAAATCATTGAAGAAATAAAACATGAACTCATCAAGATTAAAAGACTTCTGGAAAGGTAACAAAAGAAAAACGTATGCAGGGGCTTAGTGAAAAACAGATTAAGAGATTGACCGATTTAAGAAGACGGATTGATAAAATTGACAGGGAGCTTGTAGGGCTTTTACAAGAGCGTTTAAAGGTTGCCGAAGAAATCGGAAAGACCAAGGCAGAGTCCTTGGCTCAACCCCTTGATCCTGTCAGGGAACGCCAGGTCATAAATCACATACTTGAATTTAATAAAGGTAGATTTCCGGAAGATGGACTTAGAGTCATCTTTGGCGAAATTATCTCTGCGTGCAGGAATGCCCAACGCCCTGCAAAGGTGGGTTATCTAGGGCCTGAGACTACCTTCACCCACATGGCTGCAACAGAATTTTTCGGCCAGGCCCCTGAATTTATTCCAAAGGGCAATATTACTGAGGTCTTTGAAGAGGTTGAAAGGAAAAGGATTGACTTTGGAGTGGTTCCTATTGAAAATTCAGTTGAAGGCACTGTAGCCCTTACACTAGACGGCCTTTGTGACTATGAAATAAAGATATGTGGTGAAATATTTTTACCAATCTCCCACGACCTCATTAACAAAAGTGGCAGGATCGATACCATAAGAAGAATCCTCTCCCATCCTCATGCCCTTGCCCAGTGTAGAATCTGGCTTCAAAAAAATCTTCCTGCAGTTCCAACAGAAGAGGTGGTAAGTACTGCACAGGCAGCCCGTTGGGCAGCCGTTGACCCCTCAGTTGCTGCTATTGCAAGCCCCCTAGCTGCAAGGACCTATAATCTTTACACAGTGGCAAAGAGCATTGAAGACTTTGCAGGTAACACCACAAGATTTCTGATACTTGGACACCAGTCACCAGGGCCTAGCGGTTATGATAAGACATCTATCCTTTTAAGCCTTGAAGACAAGCCCGGCTCCCTTTTTAGACTCCTTGAACCATTGGCCAAAAGAGGAATAAATCTTACAAAAATACAATCCCGCCCTGTCAAAAACGAGCCTTGGCGATATCTATTTTATGTTGATATTGCAGGACATATAGAAGACGAGCTCGTAAAAGAAGGCATAGAGTCCATAAGAGAAGGATGCACATTTTTAAAATGGCTTGGTTCCTACCCTATGGGGAAAAATAAAGGCAAGGCATAGAAGCCTTTAATTTTTAATTAGCAATTTTTATTCTGCCATCTGTTTTAGGAGCTATTGGAGAGTGTTTTTTGATATAATTAATTAAAACATCTGATAGCAAGACCGTGGAATTCTTTGGTTGTAATTCCCTAAAAATATAATAACCATCACCTCCAGAGGCCAACCAGGAACTGATTAAGACCCTATAATCCTTCTCCGGATCAATATCCTTCCATCCCCCATTTTTGTCCATTATCTTTATGTCCTTTACCCTTTCTCCCGGGAAAAGAATCTTTTTAATGTCTCTTCCGTTATACACTGCACAAAATGGCGTCTTGGACACATCAATAGTCATTCTCAAACCGCCCACCTGCAAAAATCCTCCTGCCGAAGGCCTGTTGCACTCCGGACATCCATCGCCCTTGGTTCTTAGAGCTGATGCACTTATTTCTAAAACCTTTTTCAAATCTTTTCCCTTTAAAGTCACAAGACAAACACTGTTTCTGAATGGATGAATAGACAAAATTTCTTTATAGGTGATAACTCCTTTTGGATAAATCCTGTCTCCTCTTATTCCACCCCCATTAACTAAGGAAATACATGGATTATCTTTACAAAACCACTCTATCCATGACTCAGCAATCATATCACCTAAACCTGACTCCCTAACCCTTACGACCTCTTTACGTGCATCTAGATCAACAAGAGACTCTCCAATGGGAGTATTTAAACTTCTCTCGTATTTTTCCAAAAACGGCGAAATAAAATCTTTAACCCTTACGTCTTCCGGGAGTGCAGAATCGAGTTTTACGAGTTGCCATTTAACATTTTTGACACCATTATTAAAATTAAAGGTAAGGATTCCAGCAACTTTACCACCAGCGCCAGCTTGAAATACATGGGTGATCCAGCCATCTGGCCCACTAATTCTTTCATTGATATACTCGTGGCTATGTCCACCAATTATTACATCTATCCCTTTAACATTATGGGCAATTTTTCTATCTAAATTTGTTCCAATGTGGGTTAACGCTATCACTACTTGAACCTTTTTATTATTCCTCAAAAAAGATACCATCTCTTTAGTCTTCCGTATTAAATTACAATCCACATTCACTTCGTCTCCAATATTGGAAACCTTTTTTAGATCAGGAGTCATGAGGCCAAAAACTCCTATTCGAATCCCACCCATGTTCTTTATTACGAATGGCTTGATTAGAGACTTCAGTTTTTCATTTTTAATAGATAAATTTGATGAAACTATTTCAAAATGTGCGCTTGAAATAGCATTTAAATATGTTTTCACACCTTGATCAAATTCGTGGTTCCCGGGAGTTACTATGTCATAACCTGCTAAATTCATTGCTTTGATCTCAACCCTGCCCTTGAACATGGCATAAAATGTTCCCATTAAGTCATCTCCCGTGGAAACCATCAAAGTTGCATGGACTGACTCTTCTAACCTTTTTTTAAGGGTAGCTATTCTGGCAAGCCCCCCAATTCCTTTATCATCAGGAAAAATTTGGCTTTGAATGTCAGAAGTCGTTATTATGGCAAAATGAGGAATTATCTCAGCCTTTGTTATGTAGGAGCTACAAAGTAAAACTAGAAAAATTGCAATGAAAGAAAGAAGGCGATAAATTTTCATTCCATTTCTCCTTACTTGTAAGGGGCGCCAATTTTAAAAGCTTTTATTTCAAAAGCTCTCCAATCAACTCACAGGTTGCAACCATATCTGAAAGCCTTATAAATTCCTCTGTAGTATGAACCTGCTGCATGCCAATTCCCAAAATCAAGGTCGTAAGGCCTTTTTTATTCAGGATATTTGCATCACTTCCTCCGCCTGTTCTTACTAGAACTAGTTTTCTCCCAATTTTATCCCCTATATGAAGTATTCTTTTTAAAAACTCGTTTTCCTCTGGCACATGCATCAGTGGATAGTCGTCTTCCACCTCAACAGTAGCAAATGGATAAAGGGCACCCTTTTCAGGTTTAAAGGCATCAACCTCTTTGTAAAAACAGGATATTATCTCGTCCTGCACCTCTTTTAACCGTTTTTCATTATGGCTTCTCACCTCTCCATCAACTTGCACAAGCTCAGGTACAATATTGGTCGCCACTCCACCTCTAATAAGGCCAATATTGCAGGTAGTCTCGTCATCTATTCGGCCTTGAGGGGCATTTGAAATGGCTGAGGCAGCAATCTTTATGGCACTGATTCCCTTTTCCGGGTTAAGCCCTGCGTGGGCAGACACTCCATTTATTCTCACGTGAAATCTTATGGCAGATGGGGCCCGATTAATGACCTGGGTAATATCTTCAGAGTCAAGGGCTAGCCCCTCTTTTGAATCTATGAGACTTGCATCCAGATACTTTGCCCCCAAAAGGCCTATTTCTTCACAGGTTGTAAGGATAATTTCAAAGGGGATGTGGGGAATGCCCTTTTCTTTTAAGGTTTTTGCAGTTTCCATTAAAATTGCAATTGCTGCCTTGTCATCGGCACCAAGGATGGTGGTTCCATCACTTTTAAAAATGCCATCCTGATATATGGGCTTAACCCCTCGCCCAGGTTCTACTGTATCCATGTGGGCGTTAAAAAAGATAGGCCGGGCATCCCTATTACCAGGTATCTTTATTATTAAATTACCTACCTCCGAACCTGTTTCCACATTGGAATTATCCTCAAGAATTATGGTTTCTGGAATTTCTTTTTTAAACCACTCCCTGATAAAGGCTGAAATCTTTCCCTCTTCCTTTGAAGGGCTGTCTATCTTTACAAGGTCCAAAAATATATTTTTTAATCTTTCTTGATTTATCCTAATTACCTTTTGCATTCTTTTTCGCCTTTTTTCGCCCTCTTTTCCCCTTTTTACTTTTCCCTTCTCCTTCTAAAAGGGTTAATTCCAAGACCTCATTCATATCCTTGACAGGCTTAAAGTCAAGTTCCTTTCTAATTGCCTTTGGTATCTCCTCAAGATCTTTAAGGTTTTTTTCCGGGATAATAATAGTTTTAATCCCCTCCCTTAGGGCTGCAATTGACTTTTCCTTAAGTCCACCAATTGGAAGTATCCGGCCAGTCAGAGTTATCTCACCTGTCATTGCAATATCCTTATTTACAGGACGCTTTGTAAGGGCTGAAATAAGGGCGGTTGTCATGGTAATCCCGGCAGAAGGCCCATCCTTTGGAATGGCACCAGATGGAACGTGGATATGTATATCAAGCTCGTCAAAATCCTTTGCATCTATCCCAAGCTCCTCTGCCTTTGATTTAATCCAGCTAAGGGCGGCTTGGGCAGACTCCTTCATCACATCTCCCAAAAGGCCTGTGAGACTAAGATTTCCCTTACCAGACATAACCTGACATTCTACTCGCATGGCCTCTCCACCATAGGGAGTCCAGGCAAGGCCAGTAGCCACACCAACTTGGCTTTCTTCCCTGAAAAAATCAGGCAAATATTTGGGTGGTCCAAGATATTTGTGAAGATTGCCCGTAGTGATCTTAAAGGGACCTTTTTGACCCTCTGCAACTTTTACGGCCACCTTTCTGCAAATGGTTGCTATCTGTCTTTCAAGCTCCCTGAGACCTGCCTCTTCTGTGTATTCTGAAATTATTTGTGAGATTGCTGAATCAGAAATATGCATCTCTATGGCCTTAAGACCATTTTCTTCCATCTGCCTTGGGATAAGGTATTTTTTTGCTATTGCCCTTTTTTCCTCTGGCGTGTAGCCAGAAAGCCTAAGTATCTCGAGTCTGTCAAGAAGTGCTGAAGGTATGGTGTCTGTAACATTTGCAGTAAGTATGAAAAGAACCTTTGAAAGATCAAAGGGAAGCTCAATGTAATGATCTGAAAAGGCACTATTTTGCTCAGGATCAAGGACTTCAAGAAGTGCTGCAGCCGGATCCCCTCTAAAATCTGCCCCAATCTTATCCACTTCATCCATCATAAAAACAGGGTTATTGGTCCCAGCACGCCTTATGCCCTGTATAATCCTTCCAGGCATTGCCCCCACATAGGTCCTTCTGTGGCCCCTTATCTCTGCTTCATCTCTTACTCCCCCCAAGGATATCCTCACAAATTTCCTGCCAAGGGCCCTTGCAATGCTCCTCCCAAGAGAGGTCTTTCCCACTCCTGGCGGACCAACAAAGCAAAGAATTGGCCCTTTGACAGACTTATTGAGCTTTCTGACCGCAATAAACTCAAGTATCCTCTCCTTTATCTTTTCAAGGTCATAGTGATCTTCGTCAAGTATCTTTCGGGCGCGTTTTATGTCTAATTTGTCCCTCGAAGAGGTGGACCAGGGAAGTTCAACTAACCAATCAAGATAGGTACGAATGAGATTTGCCTCTGAAGAGTCAGGATGCATGAATTCAAGCCTTTTTAGTTGTTTAAGGGCCTCTTTTTCTGCATCTTTTGGCATCTTTGTCTTTTTTATCTTTTCCTTGAGCTCATCAAGCTCCTTTTGCCTGTCATCAATGTCACCAAGTTCTCTTTGAATGGCTCTCAACTGCTCCCTTAAAAAAATATCCCTCTGGGTTCTGCTTATCTCCTCCCTTGCCTCAGATTGAATCTTTGCCTGGACTGTGGATACCTCGATTTCCCTTCCAAGAAGCTCTGATACCCTTTTAAGTCTTTCAACAGGATGAAAAATTTCCAAAAGTGCCTGTGCCTCAGTTGTTGAAAGATTGAGATTTGACGCTACCACATCGGCAAGCCTTCCAGGGTCATTGACTGTACTTAGAATCGTTCCCAACTCAGGGCTAAAGATATTCTTAATATTAAATAGCCTTTCTGCCTGTTCTCTTACATGACGCATAAGGGCCTCGGTCTCAACATTCATCTCCACTTCTTTGTCATCAGCAGGTTCAATACGCGCCTTAAAAAATGGCTTTTCCTGAATCATGTCTGTGATTACGCCCTTTAAGAGTGCCTGTATAAGCACCTTTAGCCTTCCGTCAGGAAGCTGAAGAGTCCTCATAATTGCTGCAATAACACCAATGTCATAGAGGTCTTTTTTGGCAGGCTTTTCTATCAGGGGTTCCTTTTGAGCAACTAGAAAAATAAGCCTGTCATTGGTAAGGGCCTCATTTACTGCTGCCACTGACTTATTTCTCCCAACAAAAAGAGGGACAACCATTGACGGAAAGACAATTATGTCTCTTAAGGCCATTACTGGAAGAATATCAGGAATCTCGTAACTTTCTGGTATGTCAAGGTCAAAAAGGTCTGTTACCGTGGCATCAAATTTCATAAAATACCTCTCGTTCTTGGAAAAAGATAATTCCTAAATCCTGCAATTAGTTGAAAAAAGTTCATGGAAATGGCAGTATTATCACAGTATTAACCCGTAACCATTCAACCGCAACGACTCACCATTTCCATGAACAAGAAACAGAATAAACAATCAGCCCGGGTTGCGCCAAGGAAAATTCAA
>WFZZ01000155.1 GCA_015489315.1 Deltaproteobacteria bacterium
AGAATAGGGGAGTTGCATCCCCGACTTGTTCGGACCAGTTCTTTTTTTGTGCTTTTTGACCTTTTAGATGCCAAAGAACCGGAGATTCGTGGACATGCTGCATGGGCATTGGGACAACTAGGGGCCAAAGAGGCATATAATGCCGTGAAGAGATTGATTGAAGATAAGGAAGAATTTTATCTTTTTGATGGGGATGAGCTAAAATATACTACTGTGGCCCATGTGGCCAGAAAGGCACTTAAAAATATGTCAGAACTGGAAAAAGGAAAAATGGAAATTCAAAAAAATGAAGCAAAAAAGCCGCATAGCCAAGAGCCAGAAGAGATAATAAAGGCGAGGCAGATGTATCAAGAGGCAGAAATATTGAAAAACCGAGGGCAATCGCTGGATGCCCTGGCTAAGTTTGAAGAAATATTGGCAGTCTTTGACAGTCACGGGTATGAAGTGGAGGTTGCAAATGTATGCGAAAAAATCGGAGACCTCCATGTAATGAGAGGTAATATGAAGGCCGCCCTCTCTCCATATAAAAGGACCCTTGCAATATGTGAGAAGAAAAATGATCCAATCAGCACAGTTATAATGTTGGAGAAGGTAATTGATATCTATAGGCATCTTAAGGAATACGAAAAATGTCTTCCTTACTATATGAGGGCATTGGAACTTGTCGAAAATTTAAGTGATGTAAAAAGGTCTGCCCTTTTTCTCACTGGAATAGGAGATATCTATGAAAGAAAAGGGCAGTTGGAAGATGCTTTAGATGCATATTCTTTGGCTGAAAAACTTTTTAGAAATATGGGCGCTCGTGAAAAGGCTGATTTATTAAAGTCAGGCATAGAGCAAATTGAGGCCAGACTTAAAACCAATAATTAAGGAAGATCTTTTAAAATCGCATCGGCTATTGTTATTCTCTTGAAGTAATTTTTTTTAGAAATGTTCATGCTTAATTCTAATAACAATTGCTGGATAATATGTAATCTTATGGTGGGATATGATTTTCCGCTTACGAATCCAGAGAGGTGGCAAACATGACCTTTGCCATGAATTTCAGTAGGCACTCCATAACTTCTACAATTGACTGGTCTTAACTTGTAAAGGATGCATTCATTGTCTCGATTCAATAAAGGACATGGTATTCTCACACGGGATAAATCAACTTTTTTTTCTATTGCTTGCTCCCATAGTTCACTGGCTTCTTTGGCCCTTTTAATGCAATATTTCTTTGTTTTTTTGCCAAGGGTGTTAAATGCTTTTTTAATGGTTACTGCCTCTATTAGTGATACATCAAAAGCAGCATGGCAGCAGTCACAGCATCCAATTTTGCATTTAAATTCCTGTGGAAATTTTACTGCAACTTTATTAAATGCCTGGTCAATTTGTCGATAAAGGGCTAAAAGTTCTTTTTCCATTTTTTCCATTATGGACATTCAACATAATGTATCACAAACAGAATGCAAGAGATGCGGCAAGTGTTGCATTGCAGGTGGTCCTACCCTTCATAGTGGGGATAGAGACCTTATTGTCAAAGGAGTTCTTGGACCAAAGGACCTTATAGTCTTTCGGAAAAATGAGATTGCCTATGATCCAGTAAGTGGAAGTTTTATACGGCTTGAGAAAGAACTTATAAAAATAAAAGGAAAGAATGATATTGGGGAATGCAAGTTCTTTAAAAGAAAAGAATCTATTTGCGCAATTTATAAGAATCGCCCCATTGAATGTAGGGTCTTGAAATGTTGGGACACAAAAGATCTTGAAGCCATCCTTATGAAAGACCTCTTATCCAGAAATGATATTATGCCTGAGACTTCTTTATTGTGGGAAATTGTTGATTCTTATGAGAGAAAATTTGATCTAGCTTTGATTCAAAACAATCTTGAAAGTCTGCCTGAAAATTCAAAAAAATCTTTTTTAAGGGATATAATCCAGAAAGATTTTAAGTTCCGTCTTGCACTTTCTAAAAAGTTTGATTTAACCATGGAAGATTTAAAATTTTTTTTGGGTCGCCCAATTTCAGATATTTTTTCTCCTTTGTTGACAGCAGACAAAAATGAATGAAAGTTCATTTATTTTTTAAGGGCGTATTTTTAAGATTCATTATATAATATATTGATTTCTTTAAAAAATTCTTTAAAGACCCTGGTGCTTAATTAAATACCAATTTCCCCTAAAACTGACATTTGGGGCTTGACAAGGAATGTATATAAATA
>WFZZ01000156.1 GCA_015489315.1 Deltaproteobacteria bacterium
GATCCTTCCAGGTACCATGCTCAGACTCACCCCGAGCCTGACGCTTTATCTCCTCTGCCTCTATTGCCTGCCTGCAGTGGATGCAGGTTCCGATTCCCTTGTTTACAGTGGCAAAGTTCGGATCTTCTCCCCTTGATCCCCGCCCGTCCCTGACCCTGTAAGTCTCAAACCAGACCTTTCCTCCATGCTCCCTGCCATCAGTTATGACTTTTACACCCCACTGTTTGCCGGATTCCTTGGAAAGCCAGCAGGTATTCAAAAGAGGGGCTTCCCCACCGCAATGGGGACATGTAACCTGCCGGCAGTAAAGGTAAGTGGTTGTGAATTCCTTGTTATAATATTTTACCAATTCTGGAACAGACCAAAGGTGTTCTTTTAATACCTTTGATTCAAAGACTGGAAGCTTAAATTCTCTCGGAAATATTTCATCCAGATTACTTTCAAGTTTTTTTAGAAGCCTTTTGCCAAATTTGTCAACATAAACTGAAAGCTGTTCACCAAAAAGTGCTGGATACTCAATTGTTGCATGAAGAATAGTGGTAGCTACTGGATTGAGTTCATTTGCAATTACTTTGTGCCCTAATCTGAGGCCTTCAAAGGGAATGGAACCACCTCCAGCGGTTGGATCCAATATGATGCACGGCCTTGATGAGGGTTCTGGATTCGCCAAAAAAGCCCTGTCGTAACCATATAAATTAGGGATTCTTATGTTTAATTGGCTTCCAATATGCAAAAGCTTTTTGAACCATGCCGGATCGGCCGCCACAATCTTCACATTGAGCACATCCCCTTCCGTGGGCCAAGGTTGTGGAACAGGGCGTGATTCTCTCTCCCACCTTTCAATTACAGGGTCTCTTTTAAGGCCGGGATCTTTCTGAATTAGTTCCTGTATTATGAGTCTGTTTTTTTCTCTCCGTTTGTCTTCTTTTCTTAGGAGTTCAAGGACCCTGGCATCAACCTCAATCACATTGTTTCCAGACTCATCGGTGGTGATTTTTTTGAGAACAGGCCCCACAAGCACCCATTGAATCCCATTGATTTCTACCACTGGTTTTTTTATGCCAAGCTGCTTGAGGAACCATTCAGGGTCTGTATCCGCTGGTAGGAGTGAGGCAAGGATTGCTGCCCTGCTGGGTGTAAGTGGTCTTCTGGCCCACCAAACGTGCAAAAAATATAAAGGAGGCAGTGCCGAGCTGGCACCGCGCTCCCTTTGAGTCTCTGCCCCTACCTGGTGACATGGAAAACCTGCCTCGATAAGCCTAAGATCGTCTTTCATAAACCTGATTCTTTTTTATATCTATCCCGAAAACAGGCAGAAAAAGATGCCTTTCCGCCGTTTTTTTCAAGGCTAATCATGGAAATCCGCCGTTTTTTTTAACCCCTTTTGCCGCTCCGAGCACGGAAGGTTTAAGGTCTTAAAAGGCCCCAAAGGGGTGGTGGCATGGATGCCACCATCGGCCATTGCGCCATGGATGGCGCCTTTGGCCGACCAAGACCGAAAGCCTTCCGCGCGCAGGGATAAAGCGGCAACGGGGCGGTTTTCTTTGGTTCATTTCTTTTGGCGTCAAAAGAAATGAACAAATCTGTCTATAAACTCCCTCGGAGACAAAATAACAACATCTATATATTTCTTAACAGACTGCAAATGCCTGTCTCCAGAAATAATCACCTTACAGTCCAGTGAGACAGCACATTCTATAAATTTATTATCGTCCGGATCATCTATTACAACGGATAATGTCGGTGTCTTTGCCGTGAAAATAGAGTGATAGCCTTCTGAAAAAAGCCTGGTTAATTCCTTGATTTCCTTCTCCTCAATCCCTAGACGGCTCAAGACCTCAATGTATTCCTCCACAATTTCCTGAGATAAACACAGGGCAATTTTCCCATTTTTCCACAACTCAATTATTTTTCGTGGGTCTCCTCCGAAAAAGGAAGAGATAAAAACATTTGTATCAATGACAACCCTAAGCACTTATAACCGGGCTTCCTTTATGGCCTTATCAGTATCGGATGTAGTTATATTATTTTCAGATAATTTCTTTCCAATCCTGTCCCACAAGTTATCTATATAGGCCCCCAAGTCTCGTTCTCTGGAATATTTTTCAAGAAGTTCACGCACAAGGCCACTAAGGGTCTTTCCCTCTTTCTTGGCCAGCATACTGACCCTCTCCTTCAATTCCGGGTCCAATCTGATTATCATCTGGGTCGCCATAATTCCTTCAAAAATTGTATATCTCGTATAAACAAGATATATCAATGAACAAAAAAGTCAATCCAAAAGTCAACCAAGAGGGACAGCCATTTAATACAATTTAATGTTCTGGATCCTATCAGATTCAGACTTTCTTTTTTAAGACCCCGTCTGTCCTAGCTTTTCAAAAAAGGCAATGTGAATGGTGGCAATCCCATTCGCTGAAGCATGTTTTGAACAAATTCCCTGAAGTATGGCCACGTATTCATGGGCAGATTAACCCGGGAAAAAATTTCCAAAAAATCCTCTGTTATCTTGGACTGAGAAGTGAGCTCTACCTCAAACTCGCAAATTATCTTTACGGCAAAATCTCTTTTTGTAGAGGGTGTAACTATAAATTGATATTCATGTAATAGCGTTGCAGTGTGTGGGTCAGGAATATCATATTTAATCTTATCTGAGACAGAATGTTTCATGGAGTCGCCAAATTTGTCTTTTCTCAACCTGGCGGAACAGGATAGGAGTGATATGGACTCAAGTTCTGTTTGCTCAAGATAACCCCTGTATTCCTTGGGAGATATCTTTGTTATCTTTTCTGCCCGCACTTTTTTATTTTTTTTATGCCGCTTTTGAGTATTCATTGCCATCGACCGTATCCATTAATGGAAGGTTGCCGATTTCCATGTTAAGTTTTGGATCTGTCTTACTATCTATTTTGAACACGCACTTTTTAATTTTTTTGATCTCGGACAAAATCTCCTTGAACGTGGAGACATTCCTTTTTCGTTCAAGGGCCTCGGAAAGAAGTGTGGCAACCAGTTGATTCAGACTCACCCCATTTTTTCTTGCGTAACTGGACAGGTTACAATGAAGATATTTGGGAATTCTTATAACAAACTTTCCGCTAAATTCTTCTATGTCATGCTCTCCTTCCGGCTCAGGAATTGGGAGTCCCTGCTCAAGCCAT
Source organism: Deltaproteobacteria bacterium (assembly GCA_015489315.1). Taxonomy (GTDB): domain Bacteria; phylum Desulfobacterota; class Dissulfuribacteria; order Dissulfuribacterales; family QOAL01; genus JAADCZ01. Next base: position 3,162 of record WFZZ01000156.1, read on the forward strand.
TCCCTAAACAATATTTCTTTTATCTCATCGAGACTCCTAAGGGCCTCTTCAGGGGTATCTCCGTCACCGGCAAGTGTAAACCTGCCGAACTCTGGCAACAGCGCCACATATCCTCCGCCCTCAGACTCAGGTATTGCCCTTATCTCAATTTTATATGGCAGATTCATGTAATATCTCAGGTCCTTTTTCATGTTTCCAAGCCCTCTTCTTCAATTATGATCTCTATGGCCCTTAATATAATTTTCAAATAGAAACCCTTTACCTTTTGGCCCCCTTTTACAGCCACTGTAAATTCTCCGTTAGGTCCAAATGACGGCTCCTTTTTTAGGGATTCGTGTTTTACAACAATATGAGAACCTGATTTTTGTTCCCAAAGTCCTGGGAAATAGGCATTTAGAACCGTTTTTACTTCATTAAGTCTGGCTTCTTTTGGCCTATTCCTGCGCCATTTCCTTAATAATTTTTCAGGCTTCCCCATATTTTTGTTTGTATTTAATATCAGATTTAGTACTAAATTTCTTTACAGTCAAGACATAAACATTTTCCAACTGAATTGAATTATTAGAAATATTTTACACTGAATGCACTATGTTGTATCAAGCGGGCTTGATCGGCTATGAACCTAACCTTGTTGCAAAAAGCTTTACCTCGTCTAGCTTCTTTATCCTGTATTAAAGTTTAAAAATAAGGGCAAGTTTTACTCCTACCTTTTCGTCAAGGGAGAGATTGCCCCTAAAAGTTAAGCGTTTTCCTTAAGAAATTGGTATATTGGCATTTTTAAAATCCGACCCTAAAGATTTGATCAAGGACATCATGTCCTTCAAGAATGGACCATTTTCTTATACGACAGAAATTTTTCCTGATTTTTTGACAGACACACTACAATGTCAGACCTTGAAAAAAGCCTTTTCAGGACCTGAAGGTGGCTAAGACC
>WFZZ01000157.1 GCA_015489315.1 Deltaproteobacteria bacterium
CCCCGGAGAGAAGCTCTGATATGTTCTCGGCAGTAATCTCTTCGGAGTCCACGTAACGGATGTTCACCTTGGTGCGGGTAGGGATCCCTCCGTGGACCAGGGCCTCATGAAGTGACTTGTAGGAGTCTTTCAGGTGGACATATTTACCCACTACTGCGATGGTTACTTCCTGTTTTGGGTTCTTGAGACGGAAGACCAGCTCTTCCCATTCCTTGAGTTTGGGTTCTCGGGTCCAGATGTTCAGGAGATCGACGATCTTTTCGTCAAGCTTTTCCTTGTGAAAGATAAGGGGGATCTCATAAATGCACTCTACGTCCTTGGCGGTGATGACGGCGTCTTGGTCAACGTTACAGAAGAGGGCGATCTTCCGCTTGACCTCGGGTGGCAAAAACTGCTCCGTGCGGCAGAGGAGAATATCCGGCTGAATACCTATGGCCCTGAGCTCTTTTACACTGTGCTGGGTGGGCTTGGTCTTGAGTTCGCCGGCGGTCTTGATGTAGGGCACGTAGGTGAGATGGATGTAAAGGGTGTTTTCCCGGCCGAGGTCGTTTCGCAGCTGACGGATGGCCTCAAGGAAAGGTAGCCCCTCAATGTCTCCCACCGTACCCCCGATCTCCACGATGGCGATGTCGGTCTCACTTCCGGCAAGCTGAAGGATTGAGGCCTTGATCTCGTCGGTGATATGGGGGATGATCTGAACCGTCCCGCCGAGATAGTCCCCCCGGCGCTCCTTCATGATCACGGAGTAATAGATCTTTCCCGAGGTGAAGTTATTTTTGTGGCCCATTTTGGCGGAGGTGAAGCGTTCGTAATGGCCAAGGTCAAGGTCGGTCTCCGCGCCGTCGTCGGTGACGTAAACCTCTCCGTGTTGAAAAGGATTCATGGTGCCGGGGTCAACGTTGATGTAGGGGTCAAGTTTCTGAAGGGTGACCGTAAGCCCCCGGGCCTCAAGAAGGGTGCCGATGGCCGCAGCAGCAAGGCCTTTGCCCAGGGAAGAAAGGACCCCTCCAGTCACAAAAATGAACTTGGTATGAAGTTTATGTTTACGGGCCATTTGAGCTCCTCCTCGGCCTTTTGATATTTTAGACAAGCGTGGCCTTATCGCCCCGAGAAATTACCGAGCACCTATTGAGAGCCTAATCCATCACGGAAGATTTGCCACGGTCTAAAACGGCTTCGGCCCAGATCCTGCCCCGGCTTACCTCTTTTAGCTCAAGTTTTTTGAGTCTTTCGTAAAAAAAGGCGGGAGGGAGGGAAATAATAAAGGTTGCCCCCTTAAAACGGCCTATCTCTTGAGAGACGCCCTCTTTGTCCGTCAAAAGAATGATCATTTCCTGAGGGGGCCTATGGTTCAATTTCAGGACCAGGTATTCTGAGCCGTCTGTCCGGCGTTTAAAAATAACTTGCCCCTGGTAAGATTTTTCTCCTAAAAAGACAAGAGGGGTTTGAGCTAGCTCCAGGGTGCGGGAGCGCTGGGCTCTCAAGGAAAAAAGGTAAAAGATCGCCAGGATAAAGAGGACATAGATGAGGGTGCGGGGAAGATACCTCACGACCCAAACTATATTCTTTCTTGCAGGTCCAAGCAAGATGAGTAAATAAAATTTTTTAATCTTTTAGGCAGCCAAATTAGTTTAAAGGATATTTAAATGATCAAGACCAAGAAGCGCATGTTGTTTTTTTTAAACGTTCTTTTGTTATTTTTTGTTTTTTTTATGGGCCTAATTGTCCGCTTTGATGACTTAAGAGTTTGGGAGAAAAGAAAGGCCATTTATTTTCTCGACAACGAGCCACTTTTTAGTTGCTATGATGCCTTTTATTTTGCCCGCTATGCTAAAGAATTTGAACAAGGCATCTATCATAAAGGCCAAATTGATCCCTTCCGTTTTGTGCCGGACAATTATCTTGACCCTAAAGGGCCCCGTTATCCTCTTATCCCACAAATAAGCTTTTTGGCTGCAAAATTTGATTTACTCTTCCATCTTTCTGTTGAAAGATTTTCCTTTTATCTTATTCCCGTTCTTGCTTGTCTTTTTGTTTTCCCTTTATTTGTCTTATTTTATGGTTTAAGACTTCCCGTGGCTGGCTTCCTAGGAAGTTTTTGTGGGGCTATTAGTCTCATTTATGTAGTACGTACCTCCATTGCTCGTTTTGACACCGACGCCTTAAATCTTTTCTACCCCTTTGCTATAGCTCTTTGTCTTTACGGTTATTTTTGCTTCCGCAAGCCCTACAATATACTTTCTGTTGTCTTGGCTTCATTATTTGGCAATCTATTTTATTGGTGGTATCCTCAATCTAGTGCTTATATGTTTACCACCCTTTTTTGTTTCTTGCTTGCACTTTTAGTTCAAAGAAAGAAGCGCTTGACCAAGGATGATGTTCTGGTTCTTTCTATTTATATTCTTTTACAATCTTGGTTTTTGTGGCGAGGACCTTTAAGAATTTATTACTACCTTATTGCTCTTGTGGAGCACAAACAAGCAGTTCCCATTTTTAGTACTTACCCTAACATTTTACAGTCTATTTCTGAACTCAATAAAATGAAAAGCGTCTCTCAAGTTGCCGGTTTTATTCTACCCAATCAATTTCTTTTTTGGCTGGGTCTTCTGGGATATAGCTTTTGTCTTTTCCGAGAAAGAAGGGCTTCATTACTTATTTTCCCAGCTTTCTTAGTAGGTCTTCTTGTGTTTCGTTCGGGCAACAGGTTTGGCATGTATCTTGCCTCCTTTCTAGGTATAGGCTTGGGAATATGGGTCCATTTTATTTTTGAAGTGCTAGAGAGATATTTTCCCAGCATAAAAGAAGAGAAATTTTTATTTAATCTCCTTCCTTTATTGGTGGGCCTGATTATTAGCATTTTGGTTTGGGGGGTCTCTAAAAACGTCAGAAATTATACTGCTTCCCCTAAAATTCTTGCTCCTATAGCGAAAGATTTAAAGGCTCTTAAAAAATTGACCCCCCAAAAAGCATGGATTTGGACCTGGTGGGACTATGGCTATGCCATTTCTTATTTGGGAGAAAGGGGCGTTTTTATTGATGGTGGCACTCAAACTACCCCCAAAACTTATTATGTAGCAAGAAGTTTTACTTCTCCTTCTCCCAAAGAGGCTTATAATATAATTTCATTTATTTCGGAAAAGGGTTTAACCGGCATCGAGAAAAAGCTAAAGAGTGGAAAGACACCTTCCCTTATCTTACGTGAATTACAAGAAGGAATAGATGTTCCTCCGCTTAAACATGACGTTTTCTGGCTTTTTACCGGCGATCTGCCCCGTAAATTTGGTTGGATAGGCTACTTTGGAAATTGGGACTTTAAAACAAAACAGAGTCAA
>WFZZ01000158.1 GCA_015489315.1 Deltaproteobacteria bacterium
ACCAATACCTAACTCATTGGCTACATTGGAGAAGTATCTCTTTATGAGATCCGCTGGAAACCTATCTATTCCAGCAGGGACCGGGGTGTGGGTAGTAAATACACTGGTGGCTCTAACGGCTTCAAGGGCCTCATCAAAGGTAAGCCCTTCGTTTTTTATTAGCTGTAAAAGCCGTTCAATGGCCATAAAAGCCGAGTGCCCCTCATTCATGTGACAGACACACGGCACTTCACCTAGAGTTCTAAGAAGCCTTATTCCTCCTCTACCCAGGATGATCTCCTGCTGGAGCCTTGTTTCAATACTTCCTCCATAAAGGTGAGAGGTGATTTGTCTGTCAGATTTAGCATTAAGTGGAACGTCAGTATCAAGCATGTAAATCTTAACCCTTCCAACAACTATCTCCCAGGCCTGGCAATAGACGCTTCTTTCATCCATATCCACCTGAATCATCAAAGGATTTCCATCCTTATCAAGGACCTGAGATAAGGGCATATTGTAAAAATCATTGGAAGGATAAGTTTCTAGCTGCCATCCATCAGGGTTGAGATACTGTTGAAAATAACCATGCTTATATAAAAGACCTATACCCCTCATGGGAAGGCCAAGGTCACTTGCAGACTTCATGTGATCGCCAGCTAGAATACCTAGACCACCTGAGTAAAGGGGGAGACATTCATGAAGCCCAAATTCAGCAGAGAAATACGCAATGAATCCAGGCTTTTTCATAGAGCAGACCTTATTAAACCATGTTTGGGCATTTAGATATCGGTCCAGCTCTTCAAGTACAGACTCCATCCTTGCCAGAAAGACCTCATCCCTTTCAAGTTCCTCTAGCCTTGGCTGTTCGATGGCACCAAGCATGGCTATCGGATTGTGGCCTGTCTGATCCCAAAGGTCTGCATCCATATCCTTAAAAAGATAAATGGCCTCTGGCGTCCAGGTCCACCAGAGGTTTTTGGCAAGTCTAATGAGGGGCCTAAGATTTTCAGGCAGATTTGGGGTGATGGTAATAGTTTTTATGATTGGCATATCAAGGGACCTTAGTATTTAATGTCAATTTCATCTTCACTTGGACAGTAGATCGTAAGCTTTGAACCCTGTTTAAGTCCTCCAAAAAGTAGGGCGTCTGCAATTTTATCCTTTATCACCTCTTGAATCAGACGAGAAAGGGGCCGGGCACCATGTTCTGGGTCATATCCCTTTTTGGCAAGCCACTTTTTGGCATCATCTGTAATATCAATCTGTACCCGTTTTTCAAAAAGTTGGGCCTGAAGCTCTCCAATCATCTTGTCAACAACCTTTTCCATAACCTCTGGGGTAAGATTTCCGAACTGGACAATGGCATCAAGTCTATTCCTAAATTCTGGACTAAAAAGCCTCTTTACAGCCTGAACTCCCTTCTTTTTCTTGTCATCACTGGAGTTTGGCGCAAAGCCAATGGCTCTAGCCTCCATTTCCCTTGCCCCAATATTTGAGGTCATGATCAGAATGACGTGCTTAAAATCTGCTGTCCTACCTGTATTATCGGTAAGTTTTGCATAATCCATTACCTGGAGAAGTATGTTAAAAATATCAGGATGTGCCTTTTCAATTTCATCTAAAAGGAGTACGCAAAAGGGGTGCTTCCTTATGGCTTCTGTCAAAAGGCCTCCTTGGTCAAAGCCAACATAGCCAGGAGGTGCACCTATAAGCCGGGCCACTGCATGTTTTTCCATGTATTCACTCATGTCAAAGCGCTCAAAATGGACACCCAATACCTTTGCTGTCTGCCTAGCAAGCTCTGTCTTTCCAACACCCGTTGGACCTGTAAAAAGAAAGGAGCCAATTGGTTTTTCTGGATTTGTAAGGCCTGCTCGAGAGCGTTTAATTGCCTGAACCACTGTCCTAATGGCCTCATCCTGCCCAAAAACTACTGACTTAAGACTGGGCTCAAGCTCTTCCAGCCTTGCTAGGTCACTCTTTGTAAGATTTTTGGCAGGGATATTGGCCATTCGTGAGACCACATTTTCAATGTGTTTGACAGTTATTGTGGCAGGAGAAGCGTCTTCAGATCGATTAAGCCTTATGAAGGCTGCTGCCTCGTCAATAATATCTATTGCCTTATCTGGTAGAAATCTATCTCCAATATATCTTGCAGAAAGCTCTGCAGCGGCCTTTAATGCACTTTTAGTATATTTTACATTGTGGTGTTCCTGATAATGGCGTTTAAGACCTTCAAGTATCTTTATGGTCTCTTTTATAGAAGGCTCTGTGAGATCTATCTTTTGAAAGCGCCTTGAAAGGGCCCTGTCCTTTTCAAAAAAGTTTCTGAATTCCTCATAGGTGGTTGATCCAATGCAACGAATCTCTCCACTTGCAAGAACAGGCTTTAATATGTTTGATGCATCCAAAGAGCCTCCACTTGTTGCACCTGCACCAACAATAGTGTGAATTTCATCTATAAAGAGAATTGCATTCTTTCTGGCCTTAAGCTCCTGGATCACGTCCTTTAATCTTTGTTCAAACTCGCCCCTATATTTTGTCCCGGCCAAAAGCGCGCCCAAATCAAGGGCAAAAATTTCTACATTCTTTAGGGCCTCTGGCACCTCTTTTTTCCAAACCTTATAGGCAAGACCTTCTGCAAGGGCAGTCTTTCCAACACCTGGCTCTCCTACAAAAATAGGGTTGTTTTTTCTTCGTCTACAAAGAATCTGCATTGTCCGCTCAAGTTCCCTTTCTCTTCCTATAAGTGGGTCTATATTTCCAGAAGCGGCCTTTTCAACAAGATTCACAGTGAATTTTTCAAGAACAGAGCTTTTTTGCGCAGGATGGGCCTGTTTTTCCTTCTGGGTGCCTTGTTCATCTCCCTTGGGAAGCTTAGGAGTAAAGGTGGAACTACTGACCTTGGCAATCCCATGGGAAATATAATTTAAAATATCCAATCTGGTAATTCCCTCTTGCTTTAGAAAATAGACCGCATAGGAATTTTCCTCTGTCATAAGAGCGCTTAAAAGGTCCCCAATATCTGCCTCTTCCTTGCCAGAGGATTGGACATGAAGAATGGTCTTTTGAAGAACCCTTTGAAGGGATGTTGTTGGCTGAGGAGTTTCATTTTTGCCGCGAGAAAGTTTTTCAAGGTGCGTATTAAAAAAGTTTTCTATCCTACTTTTTAGTCTCTCGAGATCTCCACCACAGGCAGTAATAACCTCTTCGCCCTTTTCGTGATGGATAATTGCAAAAAGTAGATGTTCTAGAGATAAATATTCATGGTTTCTAAGGTGCGCCTCTCTTGCAGCTGCACCAAGCATAAGTTCTACATCTTTGCTAATCATTCTTATAATACCTTCCGTTAAGCTCTTTCCATTGTGGCAAGTAAGGGAAAGCCTGCTTCCCTTGCCAGTTTATGGACTGTATCAACCTTTGTCTCTGCAATTTCTGCAGGATAGATGCCACATACACCAATGCCCTTGTTGTGGACATGAAGCATTATGGCTGTTGCCTCTGAGGGTGTCTTATGAAAGACATCCTCTAGAATCTTTACTACAAAATCCATTGTGGTGTAATCATCATTGTGCAAGAGTACCTTGTATTTTGGAGGCTCCTTAATTTCGTCTTTAGTTTCATGTCTTTCCTTAATGTCAATTAGACCATTAGACATAAACCTGTCTAAACCTCCTTTTTTACAAGATGGATCAAAAATTCCTTGTTCCCTTTTGCCCCCAAAATGGGGGAAGAAATTAACCCCTTTACATTCAGGGAAAGTTCTTTTTTAAAAAAGGTAACAAGTTCGTCTATCACCTGGTCATGAACCCTTGAATCTCTGATTATGCCACCCTTTCCAATCTTTTCTCTTCCTGCCTCAAATTGAGGTTTAATGAGTGCAACAATCTGAGCATTATCCTTTATAAGTCTTACAACACTTGGGACTACTATTTTAAGTGAAATAAAAGATGTATCAATAGTTGCTATATCTGGTTCCTCTGTAATAAGTCTTGGATCAAGATAGCGAATATTTGTTCTTTCAATGTTGATTACATCTTTTCTGTTTCTAAGTCTCCAATCCAATTGGCCATAACCTACATCAACTGCATATACCAATTTTGCTCCGTGCTTTAAAAGACAGTGGGTAAAACCACCTGTTGAAGCCCCGACATCTAGGCATATTTTTTCCCTTACCTTTATCTCAAAATGTCTCAATGCCTTTTCCAGTTTTAATCCAGCCCTGCTAACATAGGGGCATCCCTTGTCCTTTAAAATAATCTCATCATCAAGATTAACAAGATGGCCTGCCTTTGTTACAGGTTTCCCATTAACCCATACAGCTCCAGCCATTATAAGAGCTTGGGCTTTAGAACGGGTTGGAACAATCCCTTTTTCCTTTAATATCAGATCAAGTCTTTGCTTTTTCTTTGCCATCAAAATAAGATGTATGTTAAAATTATTTAAGATTAAATATAAATGGCTTTGGAGCTCATGGAAATGGAAATCACAAAGGAACAGGTAATAGAGATACTAAAAGGTGTTAATGATCCAGAGCTTGGTAAATCACTTGTTGATCTTGGAATGATAAAAGATGTAGAGATTTCAGGGAATAATGTCAAGGTGAAAGTTGCCCTTACAATGGCTGGCTGCCCCCTTAAATCAAAAATAAAGTCCGATGTTGAAGAAGCCATATCACGTATCCCAGGTGTTGGTGAAATAAAGGTTGTTTTAACCACAATGACATCTGAAGAAAGGGCAAGGATATTTGGTCAGGCACCTTCTGAGATGGAGGGCATGAAGGGGATAAAAAATGTAATTGCAGTGGCAAGCGGAAAGGGTGGGGTAGGGAAAAGCACCATTTCTGTAAATCTTGCCATTGCCCTTGCAAAAATGGGATACAAAACAGGGATTCTTGATGCAGATATGCACGGACCTGATATTCCTATAATGTTAGGCATAAAAGAAAGACCTGTTGGCTCAAGGGGAATGCTCCTTCCCCTTGAAAAATACAATGTGAAGATGATTTCAACAGGGGTGTTGGCAGGGGAGGGCACCCCTATTGTCTGGCGAGGCCCATTGGTCAATAAGGCAATAAAGGAGTTTTTAGGCAGGGTCCAATGGGGGGAACTTGATTTTCTCGTAGTTGATCTTCCCCCTGGAACAGGTGATGCGCCCTTGACAGTTGCCTCAACCATTCCAATTAAAGGCGCAATAATTGTCACAACTCCACAAAAGGTTGCTCTTTCAGATGTTAGAAGGTGCATAGGGCTATTTTTGAAAAATAAAATCCCAATAATTGGAATTGTGGAAAATATGTCCTATCTAAAGATTCCAGGGCAAGACGAGGTAATGGACATATTTGGAAAGGGAGGGGGCGAAAAGATAGCAAAGGCCTTTAAGGTTCCACTCCTTGCCCAGATCCCAATAGACTCTGAAATCAGGAAGGGTGGAGATGAAGGAAGGCCCATAGCCACTAAGGAAGGTACAGAATCGGCAAAGATATTTCTTGATCTTGCCCAAAAGGTTGCAGACTCTGTCTTATCCGTGAAAGAAAATGCCTGAATATAGTCACAAAAATTTGGCTAAAGAAGAACTATTTGATCTGATTGTAGAAAATTTTCCAGTTGGTCTAATAGTAATAGATGAAAAAGAAAAGATAATTGAGTTTAATCCAGCAGCCCAGGAGATTACTGGTTTTAAAAAAGAAGAGATAATTGGGAAAAACTGCCAAAAAATATTTAATTGGGTTCCGTGCAGGCTAAAACATGTAGAAAAGGATATTAAAAACCTCTCTTCAACGGCAAATACCTCCATTGCCATCCATATCGAAGGCATAATTAACCATAAGGACGGACATGAAATACCTATCCGGTTTACTGCAGCTCCCCTTATAAAAAATGGAAAGGTTATAGGAGCGATTGCCATATTTAGAGATGTCACTCAAGAAAAACAGCTTGAAAGGCATAGAAGGGTATTAATCTCCATGTTTGCCCATGACCTTAAAGGCCCTCTAGCCATTGCTGGAGGCCTTTTGCTCAGGATGAAAAATGGAAAGGCAGGGGATCTTACTTCAAAGCAATCTCAATATCTAGAAACAGTCATTAAAGAGATTTCAAAGGTTGAAAAATATATAAAGAGTTTTCTTGATATTGTTAGAATGGAGGCCGGACAGATAAGCCTTTCAAAGGAGCTTTGCGATGTGGTAAGCCTTATTACAGAGGCAGTTGAAAGGATAAATATTCAAGCAAGGGAAAAAGATATAGAAATAATTACTGATATACCAGATGAACTGCCACTCCTTTATGTTGATAAAGAACAAATTCATAGGGTGTTATATAACATTCTTGATAATGCAGTTAAATATTCTCCAAAAGGATCCAAGGTGATAATATCTTGTGAGGACAGGGTCGAATCCTTGCTTTTTCGTATTGAAGACAATGGCCCAGGAATCTCGAAAGATGATTTGCCATATATCTTTGATCCATTTTACAGGGCGAACTATTCGGAAAATATTGAAGGGACTGGAATTGGTCTTGCCATTGTAAAAACTATTGTGGAGGCCCATGGAGGGAAGGTATGGGTCACAAATAAAAATGCCCCTGAACATGGTGCTATTTTTATTTTTTCACTCCCCAAAATCCAACCAGAAAAGGGCTAAAGGATCAGACCTTTATCTCCGATACATAAAATGATATGGCAATCTGCGATCTTGATGAGATAAAAAACCAGAATATTCTGGGTAAACAGGCCTTTTTAATAGATGCCCTAAAAGAGATCGAAAGAATCAGAAGATTTGGGCACAGAGCCACTTTTCTGTTGATTAAGCCTCATATTAAAAATAACGAAAAAAAAGAATATTATATTAAAAATATATATTCATCTATTAAAAATGAATTGAGGGCATGTGATTCTGTTTACCTTTTTTCTGAAGACAGCTTCGCTGTCATACTTCCAGATACCCATGAAGGTGGAGGTGAAAGTGCAGCCCTTAGAATAAAAAGAAAGATTTCCAAAATTTTTATAGAAGAAGGTGAGGAATTGGCATCTGACATAGGAGTGTTATGCGTCGGTCCTGAGAAACATTTTTCTTTAGCAGATCTTTTGGAGGATCTGGAAAAAGATCTTTTAAGGGATCAAAGATGCCAAAATTTATTAGTTCAAGAACAGATTGAAAAACCCCTTATATTAATTTTAGGGGGGGTGGAAGACTTAATTCCTCTGCTTAAAAAACGATTTGGTTATGCCTATGATATTAAGTTATTAAAGGAAGACACTGATAAGACTCTATGTAAAAAGGCCAAATTTATTCTTATTGAAGAAAATTTTTCTTACAATCATGAAAAAATACAAAAAGACAGTTACTTAAAAAATAAAATTGAATTATCTTTTAAAGATAAGCGGCTCTTTTTATTCTTTTCAACAGACTCAAAAGATTCAAAAGAACTTATTTTAGATCTTTTCTCACTTTTGCTTTCAAAGGAAAGGAAATACTCAAAAGATGAAAAGAAAAGATATAAAGACGTCTTTTCGAGTATAAGCTCGTGTACTCACCAAATGAATCAGCCACTTCAAATCATTATGGGAAAAATTGAGTTAATACTTTTAGACCTCATGAATGAAAAAGAAGGGGCATCAAGAGAGCTATTCGATAGCCTCACCCAAATAAAAGAGCAAATTCACTATGCCTCAGAAATAAATCAAAAGATAAATCGCCTTAGTAAGATATAGTTCTAAAATTCTTCCATTAGGTGTTAATAAAATCGTCACTTGTAAAACTTGCTGTTTTAACAGCAAATTATATTTTACATAATGTATCTTATGCGACATTTTATTTATGCTTTTTAATAGCCCTGCTTCTATTGGATTGAGATTAGATTGGCCAAAAATAAATTTCTCGGTTACTATTTAATTTAATATGGCCAGATGGTATCCGTTATGCGTATATGGATGTGGAAATCCACTATTTGGAGATGATGGTGCCGGATATGCTGTAATTTCTCTTTTAAAAAAAAGAATTACTTCAAATTTAATATTCATAGAGAATACAGGAACTTCTATTAGAGAAATCCTTTTTGATTATTTGATAAATCCTGCCATAAGGCCAAAACAAATTATACTTGTTGATGCCGTTAAAATTTCTGGCGCCTATCCAGGTGAAATATTGGAGATTGATCCTGAAAAGTTTTCCTTTACAAGCCAAGGTGATGTTTCTCTTCATCAATGTCCCACCATGAACATGCTTTTAGATTTAAAAAGACACTCTGATATCCTTATAAAATTTTTTGGCATTCAAGCATTAGAAATACCTTATGACATCAGGCCTGGCCTTTCTAATCCAGTAAAAGATTCTGTGATTAGACTTGCCGATAAGATTTCTAATATTGTCAATGGATTTCTAAAAAATTTAAAAAAATAATATGAAAATCATAAAAGTAGCACAGGAATGGCTTGGGGCATGTTCTGGTTGTGAAATCGCAATGTTAAACATGGGAGAAAAGTTTTTTGATTTATTAAAAAAGATAGAAATGGTGCATATGCCCCTTCTTTTTGACCACAAGACTTTTGATGAATTTCAGGATGCTGAAATTGAAATAAGTATAGTTTCAGGTTGTGTAATTAGTGAAGAACATCTCCATCTTTTAAAAAAAATTAGAGAAAAAAGCCAAAAATTATGTGCCCTTGGAACCTGCGCAACACATGGAGGCATCCCTTCCCTTTTAAACAGTTGGTCAACAGATGCTGCCCTTAAGGAAATTTTTTCTTCAAATTCTAAGAAAGATCATCTTACTTTTCCAAATAAAGACCTTTCAGGCTTTTTAGATAGAGTTTATGCCCTGGATGAGTTCGTAGAAGTGGATATACTGTTGCCAGGATGCCCGCCAAGACCTTCACTTATTCGAGAATTTCTATCAAAATTGATTAAAGGTGACTTTCCTTCCCTTCCAAATAAAAGTGTCTGTGACACTTGCCCAACATTAAGATTTGGTAAGGGTCGAAAAGGTATTATTAAAAGGGCTATGGAAAATCCAGAGTATGATCCTAATGAACCAATAGAGAAAATGCACTGTTTTCTTGAGCAAGGCTATTTATGTATGGGGCCAGTAACTTTAGCTGGATGCGCCTTTTACGATGCCCCTCCCTGTATCAAAGCAAGGACGCCATGCAGAGGATGTTATGGACCTGTTTATTCAGATGGAAATCAGATGCTTGAGATGATGAATGCCTTGGCAAGTGTTGGCATTGAATGGAAAACCATTATTGATAGGCGCTCCCTTTTGAGATTCTCTGGGGCCCATGGCCTTTTAAGGCCCTACCCTGGTTCAAAATAAAAATGAATGCTAATATCCATATAAATCCCATTACCCGCATAGAAGGCCATGCGAGTGTAAAAATTTTTCTTGATGAAAAAGGAGAGGTAAAAAAGACTAGACTTCTGATCCACTCTCTGAGAGGATTTGAAAAATTCGTTCAGGGCCGTCCAGCAGAAGAAATTCCAAGGATTGTCACAAGGATTTGCGGCATTTGCCCGTGGATGCACCATCTTGCTGCGTCAAAGGCAATTGACAATTGTTTTGATATAAGACCGCCGTTAGCAGGAAATTTATTAAGAGAATTATGTCATCTCTTGGCTCATATCGGCGATAAAATTCTTCATTTCTTTTTCTTGGCAAGTCCAGATTTTCTAATTGGTCCTGAAAAAAGCCATTACTCTGTAAGAAACATAATTGGAATTGCCAAAAGCTTTCCAGCCCTTACTTCAAAGGTTGCCAGGATGAGACAACTTGTCCATGAAATGCTGGAAAGCTTTACAGGAAGGTCCATCCATCCTGTTGCAAGTGTAGTTGGTGGTTTTTCTAAACCAATGCTTGAAGAAGAAAGAAAAGAGCTTTTAAAGGCAGCATCAAAACTGCTGGATTTTGCCCTATTCTCCCTAGAATTTGCAAAAAAAGATATATTTGGCCCTAACCAAGACCTATTTGAAAATTTAGGTACTATAGAAACTGGCTTTTTGGGCATGGTAGATAACAGTGGGAATCTTGAGTTATATAATGGCAACTTGAGGCTGATGTCAAAAGATGGAGAAGTTATTGATTTTAGCCCTGAAGAGTATGAAAGCTATATAGAAGAAAATGTTGTTCCCTGGTCATATTCCAAAGTGCCATATGCCAAAATTTGGGGGAAAGGCCTTTCTCTTAAAATAGACGACCCAAAAGGAGTATATCGTGTAAATTCTTTGGCAAGGATTAATGTTGTAGAAAGAATATCTACTCCACATGCACAAGAAGCCCTTGAGGAATTTAGAAATAGATTTGGTAGGCCAGTTCAAAACACTCTTTTATACCATTGGGCCAGACTTATTGAACTTATTTACGCCAGTGAAAGGGTCATTCAAATTCTGAATAAAAAAGAAATTACTGATCCCAACGTAAGGAAAAAGGCCGAACCAAAAGCAGGCCGAGGAATTGGATGTGTAGAGGCTCCAAGAGGTACACTTATTCACGATTATACAACAGACAAAGACGGGTGTATTGTCAAGGCAAATTTAATTGTTGGCACCACCCATAACACTGCTGCTATGAACTTAAGCGTTGAACAGGCAGCAAGGTCTTTTATAAAAAAAGGATATATTGATGAAGAGATAATAAATAGGATAGAAATGGCCGTAAGGGCCTATGATCCGTGAATTTCTTGTGCTACTCACCGTCTGGACGACGGTAGAAGCATAAATATAGACGTGATTTTCAGCGACGGGAGGATAATTAATAAATGAGAACAATAAAAAAACAAAAGG
Organism: Deltaproteobacteria bacterium; assembly: GCA_015489315.1. Classification (GTDB taxonomy): domain Bacteria; phylum Desulfobacterota; class Dissulfuribacteria; order Dissulfuribacterales; family QOAL01; genus JAADCZ01. The sequence goes on from WFZZ01000158.1 coordinate 10,754, forward strand.
GGCCAAAAGCCCCTTTTATATTGGGAGGAGAGGAGGAGGAGAAATTTATCCCAAATCTTTAATTAAATCCTTTAACATGGCATTTGCTACCTTTTCTTCGTCAACCTTATAGGTCCCATTTTGGACCTGTTCCTTAATCATTTGTATCCTTTCGGCCCTTTGGGGCTCTTGGGTCCGCATGGTATCTGTCACCTTGTTTAATAGCTTAGATTGACTGGATAATTCCACAGTGTCACTTTTTACAACATTTCTTTGCCCCTGTTGAACCTGCTGCTCTTGTTGCTTGTTTCCAACAGCTTGATTATTAAGATATTTCTCTATCTGAAGTCCTTGTCCTTGATCTCCTATTTTCATTTTACTTCTCCATCTTTTTCATAAATGTTTTCTACAATCTTTTTTAAATCTTCAAAAGACAACTCTTTTATAACCTCTTCGTTATCTTTACTTAAAACTTTAAATTTAAAACCTGTATTTTTATTTTTTTGGGGAATTATATCAACCTGTTCCCCAAATTTTTCTCCTATTTTTTGAATAATATCATGGCCACTGTAATTTTGTCTCCCCTGCCCTTTGGCCATGGTTAATAAATCATTTGTAATTTCATGAATAAACTGTTTTTTCTTAGCCTCTGCTGAAATTGTAATTGTATCTGGGGATGGCCTTTCTGCTTTAGCAAGCTTAAGCCTTGCAAGACTTCTCTTCCCAGTTCTCTGGCCATAGGCCTTAATTACATTTTGGATATGGAAAGAGGAAACATTCATAGTCTTTTAGCCATCCCTATTTTTATGCTTTTTTCTTTGTGATTTGTTATATTATTCGGCAAAACTAATATAAAACTTTAAAAAAGTGATCGTACATGAGACGTCTATTTACTCTTGACATTCAATGCAACAAGGATTATCTAAGTGGCGACAATTTGATAGGGCCGTTAGCTCAATTGGTAGAGCAACTGACTCTTAATCAGTAGGTTCGGGGTTCGAGACCCTGACGGCCCACCAATGAAATCAAGGGGTTAGGTCATTTTCCTAACCCTTTTTTCTTTTGGAAAAATGACTACAAGGTATTTTTTTTAAAAACTTCTCCGCGATTTTCTCAAAATCTTTTTGAGTATTTATATTTGTAAATGAAATATTCGGGTTACAAAATTGTTTTAACTCTTCCTCTTTTACTTTTCTTATAGGAACCATTGATATTAAAGAATTAAGCTTAAAATCTTTCTCTTTTATAATATGCTTAAGAAGTGGCTCCAGACTACAATGATAGATTGCATGTAGGGGCTCTTTTTTAGAATCAATTTCTGGTATTACTATTGGTGCCAAGGTCTTTAGGTTCAGCATGTATTTAATTATTTCAACATTTATTAAAGGCATATCACATGCGATCATCATTATTCTTTGATAATTTCTCTTATATTTCTTTATGCACGAATATAACGCACCAATAGGACCGATACCTGGAATCAAATCCTCAACCTTTTCTATTTGAAGATTTTGATAGTCTGAAGGATCTCTTACAGAAATGGCCAAATCTTGGGTAACATTTTTCAATTTTTCAACTATTACTTCTATAAAGGTCTTTTTACCCCAAGGTGCCAGGGCCTTATTGGAACCAAAACGGCTACTTTTGCCCCCTGCAAGGACAACTAGTTTTGTCAGATAAGAGATTTTTTCCAATTTTTCTTATTTATTTGATTTTTCTAAAAATTTTATACAATAAGACATATTGACATTTATGATTTTCATGATTATTTAATATCATCAATCGATTGCGGGGTGGAGCAGTCTGGTAGCTCGTCGGGCTCATAACCCGAAGGTCGCAGGTTCAAATCCTGCCCCCGCTACCAATGAAATCAAGGACTTACAGCCTTTAAGCCGTAAGTCCTTTTTTGTTTGGTACGCCTTTGGTACGTCTTTTCTTAAGATTTTTCCCATTCTTAAAATGGTAATGGATAATCTTGGCCGTTTTTTGGCAATTCCTTATTCAGTCGTATTTTTATACCGGTAGATATTTTCTTTTAAAGACAACTCAGAAGTGGGGATTCTCTACTCTATCTATTTAACCAGTCTGTTATAAACCCAGGCAATTACAATTCCTGCTATATACCCGTCAACAAAACCCCATGCTGCACCAATGATGGCCCCCAAAAACGAAGGGCCATAGCCAATGTATAATGAAGAAAACGCACGGACGAGTTCAGCGCCCCAGCCAAATATGGCGGTAATACCACAGAAAAAGACATAGAATGCCCAAAGCACACCGATTGCAATACCAAGGGCATTTAGAGATAATTTTTTCATGACATCCTCCTTATCAAGGAATTTTTCGATTTTTCAAGTCAATATATCCACAAATCTTCTTGGCCTTAGGATTAAACTAAGTAGGGCCTGTGGAATGAAAAGGGGTTAGCTAGAAATTGTGCAAGGCTAAAGGGACCTTTCAAAAAAATTTTCAGTCCCTTGGAACCTCCATCATCCTTTCTACTGCCTTAAAGGCCTTTATCCTAATTTCCTCTGGCACCTTTACCACAGGGGTCTCATTTTCAAGGGACTTTAGTATATCCATAAGGCCGGTCTTTTTCATGTCGGCGCAAATCATATCATCCCAGGCGGGATAAAACTTTTTGTCTGGATTGGCCTTTTTTAGCGGATGGAGGAGTCCTGTCTCGGTTGCAACTATGAATTCTTTTTCCTTTGATTCCTTTGCATATTTTAACATCCCACTTGTACTTCTAACCACAGGTGCAAGCTCCAGGACCTCTGGGGGACATTCCGGATGGGCCATTAAAACCGCCCCTGGATGTTTTTCCATGGCCTTTTTAACTGCCTCAACAGTAAGATCATTGTGTATGGGGCAGTAACCGTCCCAGGCGTAAACCTTTTGATCTGTATGCCTTTGGACCCACGAGGCAAGATTCCTGTCAGGGGTCATGATGACCTCCTTACTTTTGGTCCATTTTACAACCTGTATGGCATTGGCAGATGTGCAACAGATGTCGCTTTCTGCCTTAACCTCCGCAGTGGAATTTACATAAGTAACAACAGGGACCCCAGGATGCTCCCTTTTCATTTGGCGAAGCTGCTCGGCATTTAGCATATCTGCCATGGCGCAACCGGCATCTAGGACTGGAATTATCACCTTTTTGTCAGGGCAGACGATACTTGCCGCCTCTGCCATGAAATGAACACCGCAAAATATGATTATATCTGCATCTGTCTTTGAAGCCTGGATGCTTAAGGCCAGGGAATCCCCAGTAAGGTCAGCCAAATCCTGAACATCAGGGATCTGGTAATTATGAGCAAGAATTATGGCGTTTTTCTCATTGGCAAGTTTTTTTATTTTTGAGATTATCTCCTTTTTGTTCTCCATTTAAGCGTTCTCCTGGTAGTGATTTCCCAAACTTTTTGACCCCTATAATAACATTTTATTCCATATTATAAACATCCACACCTTTTGGTATCGAAAATTTAAATAACTCTTCAGAAAGGCCCTCGTTGATCTTCATATCAAAAAAGCTGATAATTGTTTTTCCTCCTGTATGATCTTCTAGGATTGTCTTTTTTATTATTTTTGTCTCTGGATCTATGAATAACCTCAATGATTTGAGCTGAGGTATCTGCTTTTTGGGAAAAAAAGTTAAAACATACAGGTTGTTTTCTCTTTGGCACCCTTTTACCTGAAAATCCCTTCTGATATCACCCTTTCCAAAGAAAAAGGCCCTACTGATTTTGGTGGACAAAAACTGATCCCTAGGAATGACAGTTACCTGTTTGGCATCTATTTCATATAGATAGACCCTGTCGCCACTAGTAACTATCACCTGCCTTTCAGGGCTTTTATATTCCCATCTCATTAAATGAGGCCTTTTAAAAAAGACCTTACCAGTGGCATTTACACCGTTGGGATCACCTGGAACAGTAGTAGTCTGATTAAAAAGAGAGGATATATCCCTTATCCTTTCATATTCCTTTTGAAGATCATCAACAAGCCTTTCCTGATCACACTTTAAGGTATAAGAGAAGGAAAGACCTGCCAGTATTGACAGGCTGTAGAAAAGCGAAAATATGAGGATCTTTTTTATCATCTGTTTACTACCTCAAAATATTCTTCACCCAGGTCATCTGGAATTGTTGGACAGTGGGAGAACATGGGTTCGTGCAAGGGAAGGATTATATCTGCCATTTCCTTTACCCTTTTCACCTGGTCATAGGCCTCATAGGTATTTACACTTGTCCCAGGAGGTATTACTTCCATCTCCATTGCAGTAATCCTTGCCGGAGGATAGAAGTTTTCAAGTATGGTGCAAAAACCGCTTATGGCAGCCAAGCCCTTTTCGGTCTCCACAAGTATTGTCATACCTCCCCTTGTATGGGCAGGGGTATGAATCATCCTTATACCGGGAAGGATTTCCTTGTCTCCTGTTAGATGCTCCATAACCCCCTCATTATCAATCTCTTCCACAAAATCTGCCAGATATCTGAAATCAAGGGGATGCGGATTATAGCAGGATTCAAATTCCAGCTCATGGGCATAAAACCTGGCATTTACACATTTAAAATCGTTTTCACAGTGGTCATTATGTAAATGGGTATGAAGGACCACCTCAATATCCGAGGGCTTAAGTCCCCATTTGGCAAGACCTTCTTCAAATGTGTAGATTTTTCCTCCAATGGAGCGTTCTCTATCCTCAGACTGAATAACACCCATAAGTCCGGTATCGACTATTACCTTTGTATCCCCGCCCTCAAGATACCAACAGTAAATGGGGATGGTGTATTCCTTGCCATAATCATGTTGATAGGTCATCATACCTTTATCAAATATCTTAGTTCCTACCACGATTGGATGGATTTTATATTTTGTCATACTTCCTCCCTCAAGGCGCATATTTCTTTAAATAATGAAAAATATCACCATATTGGCCCAAAAACAAATGATTTAAAAAAATTTTTGTGTAGCCGATAAGCAAAATGAAATAACTTTTTTAAAGAAACAAAATGAACTATAGCCTTAAAAAAATTGATTCCAAGATAGAATCCGTCCGTAATAATAACGACTTTTCGTCAAAAGACTTAGTAGGCAAGGATCTAAGTGGAAAAAATCTGGCAGGAATCGATTTATCAAATGCAAATCTTACTAATGCAAATCTAAAAAGGGCGAATTTTTTAAAGGCAAAACTAGATGGTGCAATTTTATGTGGTGCAAACCTTACGCATGCAAATCTTAGCGGAGCCTCGTTAAAAGGTGCAAATCTAGATAACATCCAGGGACAGAAAGCAGGCTTTGGAATGGCAGACCTTTCAGATGCAAGCCTTTTTAATGCAAAGCTTGATTTTTCAACCTTTACAAAGGCCAAGTTAAAGAATACAAACTTTCAATGTGCTAAACTTCAGGGTGCAAGGCTAAGACAGGCAGACTTGACAAAAGCAGATTTTACAGAGGCCGATCTTGTATCAAGTGACCTTTCACTAAGTACTGTCAAGGGCGCTCGATTCGACAATGCAGACCTTAGGGGCTCAAAGCTTAGACTTTTAAAGGGTTTTAAAAGGGCTAGTTGGATAGGAACAGATATTAGAGACATCAACTTTGCAGGGGCATATCTCCTTAAAAGATTTATAATTGATCAGAATTATATTGAAGAGTTTAAAAGGCAAAATCTTTTTACCCGATTCATTTATTATATATGGCTTATTACCAGTAATTGCGGAAGAAGTATGAGCAGATGGTGCTTTTGGACACTTTTCCAGATAATTTTCTTTGCAACGCTTTATTCCTTTGTAGGCCTTGACTATGGCCCACATCCTTCTCCAATTTCAAATATCTATTTTAGCGTGGTCACACTAACAACACTGGGATTTGGCGATGTAATCCCTGAAACCTGGCAGGGGCAACTTGTGGTAATATTTGAAGTCCTTACTGGATATATTATGTTAGGAGGACTTTTATCCATCTTTAGCAATAAGATGGCAAGGAGAGGAGAATAGATTGGGGTTTTTTGATTTTTTCAAAAAACGGGGAAAAGATCCAACAAAGCAACTCAAAGAGCTTTTGGATGGTTATGAGCTTCCATCCTTTCCTGCATCAGTAATGAAGGTCCTTGAAATGCTTAGGGACCCGGAGGCTTCCCTTTCGGATATTTCAAAGCTTATAGAAGCCGACCCAGGAATGCATGTTGCAGTTCTTAAAACTGTTAATTCAGCCGCCTATGGATTTCCAAGAAAGATTTCAAATATTCAACATGCAATAAATCTTTTGGGTAAAAACAGGCTTGAGTCTATAATTCTTCCAATTGCTGTAAACAATAATATACCTCTTATTGAGCTTTATTGTCTTAGCCAAAGGGACTTTTGGAAGACTTGTGCCAAAAGGGCATGTCTAGCCAGAGCAATTGCAACAAGGTTGCATCCAGTTACTCAGGCAGAATCCTTTACTGCTGGACTTTTACAGGATATGGCAATCCCTGTTCTTATAAAGGTCAAGGAGAAAAAATATTGTTTGACTCTTGAAATGTGGAATACTTATCAGGAAAGCCATTTAGACCGTATCGAAAGGGAAAAATTCGGTTTTGATCACCAGGCAATTGGAGCCCTGATGGCCCAAAGGTGGGAATTTCCAGAATATCTCCTAAATGCAATACTTTTTCACCATTCAGCACCTAATGGTAACATTCCAAAGGCCGTAACTGCAGTTTCCCATATAAGATATTCCTTAGAGAAAAAGGAAAACAAGGAAGACGATTATGTAATAGATATCCTGAAAAATACTCTATCGGTCAAAAAGGAAATTGCAATAAAGATATTGGACCAGGCTCACGAAGAGGCAAATGAATTTGCCGCCATCTTCTCATAGACCGATCTCTTCCAGCGCCCTTTTAAAAAAGCAAGGAAGTTTAAAGGCCGCCTCATGAACTTCCAAGTTGTAATAGTTTAAATGAGAATATTCGCTATCAGGCAATATATTTCCTGGTCTTTTAATTACTAATTCCTCTTTGCTTGCCAACAACCAAGACCAGTAACCACCTGGATAGGTCGGGATGGGAGCTGTATAAAACCTTACGGTATCAAAGCCTGCTGAAATTACATCTCTTGCCATCTCTTTAATTATCTCAAGGTGATAAAAGGGGGATTCGCTCTGGGCAACAAGGATGCCGCCAGGTGCAAGCCTTTTTTGACATAGTCTGTAAAATTCTATGCTAAAAAGGGCCTTGGCAGCACCAATCGGGTCTGTAGAATCCACAAAAATGACATCAAATTTCCCTGAATCTTTTAAAAATTCTGCTCCATCTTCAAAAACCAGTTTTACCCTTTTATCAGAAAGCCTGGAAGAAATTTGGGGTAGATACTTCTTTGAGCATTCCACTACCTCTCTATCTATCTCACAGAGAACTATTTCTTCTAAAAAGGGATAGCGGCATAGCTCTCTTATTGCACCACCATCTCCTCCACCAATTACAAGGGCCCTTTTGGCACATTTGTGTATGTGCATGGCAGGATGAATGAGCATCTCATGATAGATAAATTCATCCCTTTCAGTCGTCATCACAAGGCCATCTAAAAGGAGCATCCTCCCAAACTCTTGGGTCTCAAGGCAGTCTATTTGCTGAAACCTGCTTTTCTTGCTAAAAAGTGTGCGCCTACATTTTATGGTAATCCCCACATTTGGCGTATGTCTTTCAGTAAACCAAAGACCCATTAATCCTCTCCTGGCTACTATTTCTTAACCGGCTCCTTTTTGTGGCAAAAAAGGCATCTAAATTTGGGAGGGTGATCCTTTGGAAGGGGCACATCCTTTCCCTTTCCATGACACTTGTCGCAGTGTTTTTCTGCCTCTTTTTTGGGCATTTCATAAAAGGCCTTGTGGTTCTTGTCATAGGGAATCTTTACAGTTGACTCTGGCGGGGCATTCCATAAAAAGATCAGGATTGAAGCTGCTACAACCATAAAGGCAATATTGTAAAAAAGTGTCTTTTTCTTTTTATTAGGACCCTTTTCCATATACTCCCCTTTTTTCTATAAAGGAAAAAATCTTCTCTCTGATTGCGTTTGTTTTTTCATCTTCAGGTAAAAGCCTAAAAATTGTATCTATGTAACCCCTTTTTACAATCTTTAAAAGCGACTCCTTAAAATTTATGTCATAAAGCCAGCTTAGCCTCATGACCATGAAATCCACCTGGCTTTTAACATCTTTGATATTTACAATCTCTTCCTTCATAAACTGAGAAAACACCTTTTCAGATATTTTCTCACCCATTGGAAGCCCCAGATTTATTTCACTTGAACCCTTGCTCATTTGATAAAAATCATCAAAGACCCGCCAGATATCAATTTTGTCAGCATCTCGTAAGAGCTTTGAGATAATGAGTTTTAAGCCCTTAAAATCCTGAGGAATAGAAAACTTGTTGTGAACAAAAATAGAGTCAAGAACCAGATCCCTTTCAACACCTGAAAGAGTATCCAGAACACCTTCCTTTTTAAGCACATTGCAGCTTAATGCAGCATGATCTTCTGATTTTAGGTCATAAAAGGTATGATATTTCCTGAATTGCTCAAAGCGACCTATGTCGTGAAAAAGGCCTGAAATTTCAGCCAGAAAAATCTCTTTTCTGGAAAGACCAATCCTTTTTGAAAGCTCCTTTATTATCTTTCTTACCTGCTGGGAGTGATAAATTTTAAGGGCCAAGGCGTTTCTATCATCCCCTTTAAAGTTTTTCAAAAATCTCCTTGTATATCTTCCAAACCATGACTGAAACGGGCGCATGTCATTTTTCACTTGTTCATTAACTCCTCTTTAATAAAATAATATCCCCTCCCCTTTCTTCCTGAAAAAGCCTGATAATGCCCCTTTTAGAAAGCTCTAATATGGCAAGAAATGTAATTATAATCAAAAACCGTTCCATTTTGTTGTCAAAAAGATCAAAAAAACTCAACCTTTTACTGACTGTTATCTTTCTTTCTATCTCCTCCATCCTTTCAGAAAGACTGAGCCTTGCCCTTTCAATCTCTATCGTCCGTGGAAGCTCCTTTGAGCTTAAAACCCTTTTAAAGGCCTCTATGAGATCAATTATATTACAACTCACATTAAGGCCGCTTTCCTCTTCCTGCAATTTTTTAATATCTTCTCTAATGCCCTTTAAAAATACATCCCTTCCAAGGATTGGCCTTTCGTAAAGGCCTTTAGATAGACTTTTTGCCGCCTGTAATTCCTTTAAGGCATTGGTGATTTCAAGACGGGGGTCCTCAAATTCAGAATCATCCTTTTCCTTTCTAGGAAGGAGCATTTTGCTCTTTATGTGCATTAATGTTGCAGCCATTACGAGATATTCTGCTGCAACATCTATATTTAGGGCCTTTAAAAATTCCAGGTATTGAAGATACTG
>WFZZ01000159.1 GCA_015489315.1 Deltaproteobacteria bacterium
CAATATGAAAGGTCTTTAAGTTTCCGTCTTCGGTCTCAACCTTTATATCCTCAATCCTTGCCTCATAGGGCAAGTAGAGATTTTTCATTTGCTCTTTGCACATATTGCTAGATCTCCAGAAATTGCCTTATCACCTTTCTTATATCTATGCTTACAGGACAGTCCCTCACACACCTTCCACAACCAACACAGGAAATGGGGCCAAAGCGGTCTGGAAAATATTTAAGCTTATGCATAAACCTATTCCTTACCCTCTTTATCTTCTCCCCCCTTGGATTGTAGCCTGATGCATGAAGGGTAAAAAGTGGGAACATGCACGAATCCCAGTAACGTATCCGTCTCCCCTTACCCCTTAAGACCTCATCCTGTATGTCAAAACAATAGCATGTGGGGCATAAAAAGGTGCAGGTTCCACAATTAAGACAAGGGTCTGTCACCTCCTGCCAAAACCTTGCGTCATAAAGGTCAAAAAGGGGCTTCTTTGAAAATTCCTTGGCTATATCAATATCTTTTGAAATTCCCTCTGGGGCATCATTTTTATATGACTCCAACTGCCCTTTCTCTTCTTGGCTTATTTCTCTCAGGCCCAAGCCCCTCAAAAGTTCTTCTCCCCTTTGGCTAACTGGCAAAAATATAAAGGAGTCTTCCAGTTCATAAATCCCTACATCCATGCCCTTGGTGGAAGTTGGTGAACCCCCTACCCAAGTGCAGAAGCAGGTTGAAAGATGGGTTTTGCAAAAAAGGCCAAAGACAATATTTTTTTCAATGTTTCCCTGAAAATAGCAGTCCTCCTTATAGGGCATGGAGTTAAGAAAGATGCTTCTTGCATCACATGGCCTTACCCCAAAAAGGACCCTTTTTCTCTCTGGACATTCAGGCTCCTTTAATCTAAAGGCCCTTTCATCGCCGGTCTTTGCGCTAAATTCAAAAAGGACCTCGGGTTGAGGAAGGAAAAAGGACTTTACAGAGGTCTTTGTGACACCAGGGGAAAGGTCCAGGTCAGTGGAAGTCTCTATTTTCCCCCAGTCAAGATAGCCCTTTTTTTGCCTTTTAGGGCCAAATATGTCAAAATCCCTTGAAAGCTCCTTAAAAAACCCATCCAAATCAGATTTAGCAAGCACTAGGGGTTTCACTTTTCTTCACCTTTTTGGCCTTGTTGCAGGATATAGTCCTGCGGATCTTCGAGTTTAAAGGTAGTAAGTGGAAGGGGCTCATCTATCTTAAGACCTGGCTCAAAGCCGTATAGCTCCATGCAATCTTTATAGAGCTTTTTTGTAAATAGCCTCATCCTTATACCCATTGGGCATGCACTTTCACAGGCCCCGCAGTCTGTGCACCTTCCGGCACAATGAAAGGCCCTTAGAATATGAAAAAGGGCAGTATCGGTTTCATCTATGCTTTTCCCAACCCACTGGGGCCTTGAGTCATCCACGAAACAGGTTGGACAATAACAAAGGGGGCACGCATTTCTACAGGCATAACACCTTATGCAGGATGAAATCTCTTCCTGAAACCACTGCCACCTTCCATCGATATCCATTTCTTCGATCTCTTGAACCTCATTGAATCTCTCAGAAACCTGTCGGCCTCCGCTAAAATCCCCTATTACCTCATCATAAATAACAGGGTCTGGGTGAACACAGGACTTGCAATTATCCCTTACAACGTCCCACCTATTGATCTCCTTTTTAAAGCCAGGCCCTTTTACAATTAAATTGTGATCTTCCTCTATGACCTCGGTAATCTCCTTGTGGTCAACTAAAGCCTGAACCTTCCTTCTGGCCACCATGCCCCGGCTTGATATTCCGATAATTTTAACCCTTTCCCTTTCTATTTGGTTTTCCTTTATCTGGACCACCATGTTTCTTGACCAGCAGCCTGTGGCAAGGACTCCAACCTTTGGAAGAGGACCTTCTGGAGGAGGCTCATTTGGCCTTCTTGGAGGCTCAAGGGATTTAAGGACAAGGGGCAAATAATTTGCAAGATTAAGGACACAAAAGCTATTCCAGGAAAGCCTTTCTACCTCTTCTGGCCTTCTTGCCACAAAGGGCTTCATGACCATCGGGACAGTACCTTCGGTGTAACCTATGAAGGCTGCGACCTCCCCCTTCTCAAGGAGATCCTTTGCCACCTTTCTTATCTCAGTAGTTATCTTCTCATTTATTGTGGACATGGCTCAATTTC
>WFZZ01000160.1 GCA_015489315.1 Deltaproteobacteria bacterium
AGAATCTGGTTTGACACGCCCTCTTTTTTGCTCTTCATGGTTGTCTCTCCTTGTTTCTAGAGAGGCCCTGGTGTTGATGATGGCAGACAGGCTTTGCGCCCATGATCAAGGATGAGCCGTCGTCACCGTGAGGTACCAAAAGGGGGCCTCTTTCCTAATACCTGAAGTACCTATCCGGAAGGTGATTGGCCAGGTAGTAAACTGTCTTATTAAGGCATTGCCTGATAGCAAATTCCATGGGCGTCTTTGTGTAGTTTTCAAGGCTGCCAGCCATATTGCCCCTTGCTCCCCCGAAGAGAGTGGCCTTGTTGGCCCTGCCAATGCCCTTTATCTTGTTTGAAAGTATGACCTGCCCTGTTTTCGCATCAGTGACGCGTATATCAAGGGTGATGTGTGCCGTTCTCAAATCGTTTCCCGTGGCCACCGTTGGGCTTTTTGATATCAAAACAGCAAGCATGGCAAAGGCCTCTGTATTTATGTGTGTCATTTTGAATTCAGAAACTGTCCCTGAAATGATGAGGTCAGGTGTTTGCGGGTTCGTTCCCGGCACATCTTCAACCACGGTAAAGTAGCCGCTGTCAAAGAGCTGAGTTTCAAGCATCTCCTTCATCCCATCTCCAACAAAAGGCTTTGCCTTTTCCGCAGTGACCGTCAGCTCTCCAACTTTTATAAGGGCCCTAGCGGGTCTCGATCTGTTGGAGGACTGCACAAGTTTGCCTTCTGAAGAAAAGTATGCTGTTTTGTCCATCCTTCCAGAAGGCCCGACACCATCTCTGTTTTGTGTATTATGGCCATGGGCAAGCGCCATGGACGATGTTGTCTTTATAGCATTTATTCGTTCTGTGAATCTATTTAGGAACTTTCTTGTCATGAAGGGCAGGTCTGTGGTAAAGGCAATCTCTGGGCCAGCTATGGCCTTGGCATTTACAGTTAGCCCCCCGTCTGGTGAACGGTACAATCTGATCTCCATATAGTAAGTCATGTAGTCAAGGCTGAGGATATCCTTTTCTTTTTTTTCTGCGAATATATATCCCTTCAAAGGATCTTGCTTCTTGATGCCATATCCTAGCTCCTCAAGTACTAGCCCGGCCATCTTCACAGCCCTTGCCATTGGTATTTCAGCGCTGGAAGAAGGTGGAATCAAGGTGCTTGTGGAACTGCTCATGCCTGCACATGCCGAAAGCAGTACAAGGATACAACCTATAACGACTATCGGTCTCGTGTATGTTCCCATGGACAGGTATCCGAGTTTCATGTCTTTCTCCCTTTTATTTTACCAGGACGTGAAATATTCCCTTGGAATGGCATTGCACAAATATATGACTGCCCTGTAAATACAGTCTCTTATGGCAAGCTCCATGGGCGTATTCTTGTAAGCGGCAAGGCTTACCGGCATTGTGGTGATTCCACCAAAGAGCCTTGTTGCAAGATCTGCAGAAAATGAGGCTGCTGAACCGGCAAGGCGCCTTGCAGCCACAATTCTGCCCGATGCCGTATCAACAACGCGGATGTCTATAGCCATATGTGCATTCTTGCCCATGGCCCCTCCCGTAATGGGCACTCCAGGCATAGCCGCCCTAATTCCCATTCCTCCTGCATCGGCTTCAAATTCAGTAACTGCTCCGTAAACAAGAAGTCTGGCTATTTCCATTTGCCTTCCAAGTCTCGGGGAACCGGGTTTGGCCATTTTGGAATAGCTTAGTGACTGTTCGGCGGCTAGGCCTTTCATGTCCATGCGATCCAGGGTATTGAACCTTCTCGATTCAAAAAGTGCAGTCTCAAGCATTTCCCTGAGGCCGTCCCCTATATATGAAGACGCACCCCTTGCCTTGACACGGAAATCTCCAACTGCCACATTTGCCCTTGGCCCATTATAGTTCATGTTAAGATATCTCTGGGGTTCCTGACGGGGAGTAAAGCTCGTCATGTATTTTGGGCTGGCACATCCACTCCAAAGGGGAAAGGTAAAATATAAAAGCATTAGCAGGCAGCATCGGCCTTTTCTATTTTCCAGGTTCATCTTTTGTGTCCTCCTTGGTTTTCCAAGTAGTGGTGTAAGTGGCGGTGGTCCAACAGATATGGCTGCCAGGGTGCTGGCCTAGGAGTTCCCCAGAATGTAAGACAATGCGAATAGGGCAGGTAGGGTTGAAATAAAGGCACCGTGGGTAAAAAATAAGAGGGAGGCGGCGGAATGGGTGGAGGAGGTGGAATGGGATTATTTTCCGGATCTTGAAGCCACTTCTTGGTTAGTTTGAGATGAAGCCATTGTCTGTAGGCTGAGTAATAGTCAGAAAGCAGCCGAGCCCTGATTGCCCAGTAATCATGATAGCGGTAGCTCATCTCCTGCCGGCTCCTTTCCCTCTCCTTTTCAGACCAGAGATAGAGCGCCCTGAAAGGGTCCTGTTTTTCAACCTGTTTTTTATCCTTTGAGGCACAAAAGGCAGCAGATGTCAAAGAAAAAAGGGCAATTAGCACCAGAGGGTAAACTATCATTCCCAGTTTAAAATTTTTCATTTTCATTATCCTTCTTGTTTAAAAATTCCTTCATGGTTTTACAAAGTTCTTCTGCATTCTCGAAGTATTTCGAAAAACCAGTGTAAACATGCCTCAGAACTCCTTTAAGCTGGTTACTCGGTTCCTTTTTTGTTCTAAAGATGTGCAGAATGAAAGTTTCCTTTTTTCTCACACAGATGCCCTGGTAGCCTCCCTTAGTTTTAACATAATTGCCAAAGTATAACTCCGTTTACTGACAAAAAACTGACAAGGAGAGCTAAGTATGATAAATAAGTTATTAAGTTGAGCTTACGTTTGCTGAATCCGTTATTTTTGACGTTTTTAAAGATCCTTTTCAGTTTTTTCTTAAAATGGCATAGCACAGCCTCACAGAGGTAGTGTTTGAGTTCTCTAGTTAAAAAGATAAAGGTTCAAGTAACATGTAAATTCAGGCTTCCAAGGCATATTGATGGCCTCCTTAAATTCAAATATTAATGAGTTAGGTATTAGCATCAGTCTTTGTGAAGTTACAAGAGAAGGGCTTTTACGCAGGATCACCCCACTTTTTCGCCCAGGTTCTGTCTTGTTGGTGACTGGAGAGGCAGGGGCAGGAAAAAGCGTATTTGTAAGGCAGCTCATGGAGAGGTGCGCTTACAACTTTTCAGTGTTGGACATGAGGGGCCTTGGGCCTGATGAAGCTACTTTGGTAAGGATGTTGATTTCAGTTTGGTCCAGGCTTTGGCCCGACGTGATAAGGAAATCGGTTTTTGAAATGAAGATACATGAGGTCACCTCTCCATGGATAGTCATGGAGCAGATGCTCGACGAACTGGTTATAAAAGGGTCTGCTCCTGGCATCATGGTGGTAGAAGGCTGCGAGGTTCTTAAGGACAGGCCTAGCTGGGGTCATATTCTCACATCAATACTGGATAGGTTTCCGCTTTTTGCTTCTATAGTGCTTGTATCGAGAGACAGGCTTGATCTAGCGCCAATTCCAGCTCTGCGCCTTGAAGGAAAAATAATCGAGGTGGGAAGCAGTGATCTTCATTTTAATCAGGATGAGGCAATGGAATATTTGCTCACCAATGTGCCAGCGCTTAAAAAGGAAACCGCACAAAAAATTTACGAAAAAGTGACTGGCTGGCCCGCCGGTCTTTCTTTAGTTTGTATGAACTTGAAAAAAAGCCCCGCCGGTACGGATTTGGGCCGTTTTTTAACAAAAGAGATTTTCTCATACCTCCAACACGAGATCTTCTCAGCCCTGGATCTGGAACTGCGCAAGGTTCTTTGTATTGCAGCCTGCGTTCAACCTTTTGACATGGTTCTTCTAGGACAGTTTTTGTCTGCCAAAGAGCTCGATCGGGCAGGTGAATTCCTTGAATATAGCACCTTCGTGGAAATAGATGATGGGGAAGAGGGTGGGAGGTTGTTTCGATTCTCTAGCCTCTTTGGTGATTTTTTGTGTGAAAAGGCAACCCATATCCTGGGACAAGCTGAATACGAGAGGATACACCGGGATGCAGCCGTATTTTTTGAAAAACGCGAGGAGATTGACCGTGCCCTTTACCATTTCGGGATTCTGAGGAGTTGGAAGCAGGTGGCCCGGCTTGTCCTGTCAATATATGAAGACTGGATAGAAAAAGGCCGGTTTGAGGAACTGTATTCATGGATTGAAATTATGCCCCAGCCGGTGCTTGAGAAACATCCCGTTTTGTTCACGATATGGGGCCTTGTAAACCTGTATCTTGGCAATTTAGAAGACGCCCAGGACTGTTTTTCATTGGCCCTTAAATATCTCGGCCCCAGGGAAAAGCAAAGGTTTAAGGCGGGCAGCAAGTTGTGCGAGATACTTCTTCTTGCTGGAGAGCCTGAAAAGGCAGAAGTGCTAGCAAGACGGCTTGTGTCCGAGTCGGGCTTTTTCAGCCGCAACAAGGCGGAGGCAATGCTTTTTCACGCAATCGCCCTTCACCAGATGTGCCGGTTCCGGGAATGCGGTAGAAGATGGCGACAGATAGAGGCCATTGCCACATCCAGAATACTGCCTATAGATCAGGCTGCTCGGTGTTATCTAATTACCCCAAAGGCCGTGTTTTACAACCTTGAAAGGGGAGAATTTGAAGAAAGCGAGCGCATTCTCGACCATTCTATAGCCGTATTCAGGAAAAAGGACCCAGAGAAGCGGCTGAGCTGGGCACTTTTGTTCAAGGGGGTGCTAAAGCTGGAGCAACTGCAGTTTGATAAGGCGCTTTCCTGGTTCAGGGAGGCGGAAAATGTGAGCAGCTCCCAGAACAGATCTGTCCATGCGGTAGCCACGGCCTTTATGGCTTTTGTCTTTGCCCAATCAGGGCGGTTGGATGAGGCGGGAAGATGGCTTAAAAGGGCTGAGCAGATGGCGGGGAGGGATCCGACCTTGTGGGTGGAGGTCCTGAATGCAATTACCATGGCCTTTTTATGCCATACCGCTTCAGATAAAGGGAGAGCCCTGCGAAAGGCCTGGAACCTGTCGATTCGCCGCAGGATGATCATGCTTCAGTCGTTTGTGGCATATACGGCGTTTCAAATGCGAAGGATTTTAGCGGATGTCTCTCTTGTGAAGGATTACCTCAGAAAGGTGGTTGCCACCTCCAGAAGGTGGGAGGTATCTCACCGGGAAGCCAGGGCCCGGCTTTACTTACTGTGGTTGAGGCTGGAGGCTGGTGATGATTGTGAAGCTCAACCGCTTTCAGGGGCAATGGAGCTAATAGCTGAAAAGGGCCTCGGTTTTCTGCTTGTTGAAGATTCAACAATAGACGGGCTTAGGATTGCCGAAACGGCCATGAAGGCGGGTTTCCAACAGGATTTTCTCCTGGATCTGTGGGCGGCCTGGGGAGACCATGGCAGTCGAAAACTGCTTGGGATGTTCAGCGACAGCCTAGACAGCCTGAAGCTGGGAATATGTAATGTGTGGCTCAAGACTGGTTTCAGGGCTGCTGCTTCTCTTGTTTCGCAACAGGCCAAGAGGATTGAGAACCCTCAGACTTCAAAAAGACTCCAAAAGATGGCGAGCTTGCTTTTAGATCTTCCGCCAGAGCCGCTTCACATCAGACTTTTAGGCAGTTTTCAGGTAAGACGTGGAGAAACTTTGATAGATGAGCGGGCGTGGAAACGCCAGAAGGCCAGGGAGCTGTTTAAGTTCCTTTCTCTCAATGCCGGGGTGACCTTTACCCAGGACCAGCTGATGGAGCTCTTTTGGCCGGATAGCGTGGCGTCCAAGGCGAAATCAAACCTGTGGAGCACCATAAGTGCGGTGCGTACGGCCCTGGAGCCATTCCTTTCCCCCAAGGCCCGTTCCAGCTATATCGTTGTGAGAAACAAGACCTATACCCTTTCTCTGCCAGAGGGTTCCACCTTGGACATTCGACTTTTTGAGCAAAGCGCTGAGGAAGGATTCAATTACTTGAAATCTGGAGATATGGCCAGGGCCTTTTTGTGTTTTCAAAAGGCCTATGATATCTACAGGCAGGACCTGCTTGTAGAAGACCTCTATGCGGACTGGTGCGCTGAGGAGAGGGAAAGGCTCAGGTTGCTGCTTGCAAGGGTTCTTCGGGGTATTGGCACCATTTATCTCGAAAGGAGAGATTATGAGGGTGCACTTCATGTTAACAAACGCTTGATAGGTCTTGATTCCTGGGACGAAGAGGCCTACTTTAACCTTATGAAATGTTACGTACTCCTTGGACAGGAGGCAAAGGCCCTGGATGTATTCAAAAAGTGTCAGGTTGTTTTGAAAACGGATCTTGATATCGAGCCTGATGAAAGGCTGTGGGCCCTTTATCGCAGGATAACCAAACGTAGGGTTAAAAAAGTCAAAAAAGAAAATATGTCCTGATTGATCATGACCTTTTCTACTCTATTTTGGCCTAAAAAAGTGCTAAGAAGTTAAGAACCTTTAAGGCTGAAAGCCAAATGCCAATATCCACTGTCAGTAATTTTTTTGTTGGTATTCTGGTATCATGGATTTAGCTAATCCATTTATTTGAACATCTTTTTAAATCCAAAGGGTAATTTTCCGATAAGTTCTTTAAAAGAGATATCAATCCTTTGACCATGAAAGTCCATTTCTCCATTGGAGGGGTGGGCTTTTTTATTTTTAAAAATAAAAAAAGCAAACAAAGGAGATGTAAATGGAGTGGAAAAGCATCTATGAAATAGGGATCAAAAAGGTGGATTCAGAACACCAGATGTTGGTTGAATTGATAAATAAGCTTGAAAAGGCCATGAGTAATGGGAATTCTAACAAAGTAATTGGGAATGTGTTAAAGGACTTGGTTGATTATGTGAAAATACATTTTAAAAGTGAAGAAGAGGTGATGAAAAAGATAGGTTACCCTGATCTAAAGAGGCATCATGGGTTACATAAGGACCTTGTAAATGATGTAGCACGGATTCTAATTGATTTTAAAAATGGGAAGACATGGACTGCTGAAGAATTGTCAGGATTTTTACACATGTGGTTGGTAGATCATATCCTTGAAGAAGACAGAAAGATTGGTGTATTTTTAGGGGTGATTTAATCTTTCAATTCTTGAGAGTGCTTCACTCAGCCGTTCTTTTTTTATGATTCCATCGTAAAGGCCCTTTTTAAAATCATCAAGGGCCTTTTCTACAAGGGAATAGTCACTACAAATAAGAATTATATCATGCCCTGCCATAAATGACTTTAAACATGCCTTCCCAATTTCAAATTGGCCAAGGATTCCCTTCATTTCCATGTCATCTGAAAAAAGAGGGCCTTTAAAATCAAAGTCCTTTCTTAAAATTTTATTGGCAATTTTTTCAGAAAGGGTGGCAGGGTTTTCTGGATCAATATCTTTATATATAACATGAGATGTCATTATTCCTTTGACACCCCTACTAATTGCCCTTTTAAAGGGCGTGGCTTCTTTCAAGATGATTTCTTTTTTGGTATTTATTTTGGGCAGGTGATGGTGAGGATCAAGTTTTACCCTTCCAATACCTGGAAAGTGCTTGGCTACACAAATGACTCCTATTTTATTCATGGTTTCCACATAGATTTCTCCAAGCCTCGATACTAAATTGATGTCATTTCCAAAACACCTCCCCTTTAGCACATGACTTTCTGCATCAAGGCAAAGGTCAAGACAAGGAGCAAAATTCACATTTATCCCATTTTCCAAAAGTAAATTGGCTGTCCTTTGGGCCAGTTCTTTCATTTTCTTTATGGGATCATTGGCAGTCTTTATTTCCTTTTGGCTGGGAATATCTGGGAAAAGGGGAGGGCGAAGACGCCTAACTGGCCCTCCCTCCTGATCAATGGCAATTAAGGGCTTAAGACCTAGTTTTTTGGAATACCTTTTTATATCATCACAAAGGGCCTTAAGTTTTTTAGGACCTTCGGTTGTATTTCTCGAAAAGAGGATAAATTTTGATATAGAGTATTTTTCCATGAGGGTAATGGCATCATCATCAAGCTGACTGCCCTTCAACCCCATCATAAAGAATCTTCCAGGCTTGCCTTTTCTAAATGAATTTGATTGTGGTAACATTTTTTTTGATTTATCCTTTCCTAGCTTCAGTTTAGGAGAAAATTCATGAATTCATATGAGGCCATATTTTTAGGCGTTCTTCAAGGTGTCACTGAGTTTCTTCCTGTTTCAAGCTCAGGACATCTAGTGCTTGCAGAATATTTTTTGGGGCTTAAGGAAACCCCCCTTGCATTTGATGTGATACTTCATCTTGGGACCCTGGTAAGTGTTTTGGCCTTCTTTTTTAAAGACTGGTTAAGGCTTCTTTTAAGTCTTAATCCAACCTCAAGGGATAAAGATTCAAAAAGACTTTTTATTTATCTTGTAATAGGGACCATTCCAGGAGCCCTTTTTGGCTTTTTATTTGAAAAGGTAGCGGAGACCTATTTACGGTCGCCCTGGGTAGTAGTAGTTACACTTTCTTCAGTGGCCATTTTGCTGTTCCTTGCAGAAAGGTTCGCAAGGCACGTAAGAAACCTTTCATCTCTAACGTTAAAAGATTCTTTTTTGGTGGGCATTTCTCAGGCACTTGCCATTATCCCAGGCGTTTCAAGAAGTGGCATTACAATGACCTGTGGACTTTTTCTTGGCCTTAATAGGAGTTCCTCTGCAAAGTTTTCATTTCTTCTTTCTGCACCAATAATAGCAGGGGCTGGCCTTTATGAGGGATTAAAAATTATAAAATCAGGCGGACAAGGTGTTGATATAAACTATTTTGTTGGATTTTTGGCATCTCTTATTTCAGGCTATCTTGTAATAGCCTTTTTGATGAATTATCTAAAGAAAAACACCTTTTATCCCTTTGTCGTATATAGACTTATCCTGGCACTTACAGTTGCAACAGTTCTTTTCATTTCATGAGCGGAGGTTATTTTCTCATGAAGGATCCCATCTTAAAGGGAATTTTCTTGGTAAATCTGATTCTTTTACTTTTTCCAGTTATGGCCTTTTCTGCCATATCATCAAAGGTGCTAGATTCTATAGTCTTTATTTCAAGCACAAAGATAGGCAACAAGGCTGCATATAGCCCTGTAGTTCATAAGGGAATGGGTCCTGGGTTTATCCTTGACAAAGAGGGGCACATAATTACCCATGAATCAATAATTGCAGATATTCACTCCATTGAATGCTCTATCCCGTCACTTGGATACTGGCCTGGAGTGCTTGTAGGCAGTGACAAACTTACAGGAGTTTGTGTAATCAAGATTAAGGCACCAAAGGAAATACTTAAGAAGCTTAGGCCCCTTGTTAAAAGGCCAAAAAGAAAACAACTACGCCTTGGACAAGAAGTTGTGGTAATTGGTGTAAATCCAGACGGAAGGCATATCCTTCATAGTGGCATAATTTCATGTCCCACGAGGTCAATATTGCTTAATAAATCGTCTTTTCAGGTAGTCCAGACTAGTGTTTTTATACACAGAGGCCTTATTGGAGGGCCTGTGTTGGACTTAAAGGGGAGGCTGTTAGGTATGGCCTTTAGCCCATTGACAAATCTTCCTCCAAATGAGGGTTTTTTTATTCAATCTGAGGATCTTTTTTGGATTACATCAAAGATAATAGAAAACGGAAAGGTAATAAGGACGTATCTGGGGGCTAGATTCCTCACAGTAACCCCATTATTGAAAAGACTGTTGAATCTTCCTGTAGATAGAGGGGTGCTGGTGGTAGGGGTAGATGATAAAAGCCCTGCTCAAAGGGCCGGTCTTTTGGGTGCAACCAGGGAGCTTAGGCTTGGTAATCGACTATATCCCCTTGGAGGTGATTTAATAGTAGCTATTGATAGGATACCTGTAAAAAATGATAAGGATTTGATAAGGGTTCTCAATAAAAAGGGGCCTGACAAAAAGGTCTTAATATCTTTTTATCGGAACGGACGGTTAAAGAGAAAAGAGGTTATCTTAGAAGGAAGATAGGGCAATAATCCGATAAAAAAGAAAATAAAATTTTTAGATTTTTTTAGATTTTTTTAGATTTTTAAAGGTTAATATTTTGTTGAAAACTTCTCAAAAAAATATAACTAGTTGAATTTACTAGGAAAAATTTTTTATAAAAAACTATTGAATTCACAAAGGGTTATAAAAATATCCCTTGAAAATCACGAAATTCTAAAAGGATATAGAAGTTGTTGAAAATGGATTCATGAAAAAGATTATTTTGGAATAATCAACTTTGACATCCAGTAATTAGGAAATTAAAAATTCGGACATAATCCTGCGTTACAAAAGGTCCTTTTGGCGTTCTTCTTGTTATGAGTATTTTTTAAATCTTTTTTGGGGAAAGAAGGAACTTATCTGTTGGAGTAATGGCAATGAGGGAGCTGTGGGAGGAAATTAAGGAGAGATTACGTCAGCGGGTATCTGAAGGGAGCTATCGTCTATGGATTGCCCCTTTGGTCTATGACAGAGTTGAAGGGGATACCTTGGTACTAAAGTGTCCCAATCAATTTTTTGCATCGTGGGTGCAGGAACATTATTTCCCCTATATTAGAGAAGACCTTTTGGGGCTTGGGGCAGACGTTATTAAAATTGCACTTGAGCCTGTTGAAAGAATAAAGGAGTCTGCTAGAAAGCAGCTTCATCTCCCCAAATTTTCTCCAACTGAGATTCCTAGGCCAAATTTTTGTGAAAGATTTACCTTTGAAGAGTTTGTTGTTGGTGAGAGCAACCAATATGCCTATGCAGCCTGCTGGGAGGCTGCCAATCAAGGGAAGATGGCAAGAACCATTTATCTTCATGCTGCCTCTGGCCTTGGAAAAAGCCATTTAACCCAGGCAGTAGGGCAGCATATCCTTGGAAAACGGCCATCTGCAAGGCTCTACTATCTAACAGCCAATGATTTTACCCAGCAGGTTGTCACAGCCATAAAGAACAATTCCCTTGATAATCTTAAAAAGAAGCTCTATACACAATGCGACTGTCTGATGATTGAGCAGGTCCATAGCCTTTCAGGAAGGGAAAGAACACAGACAGAGCTTGCCCTTGCCCTTGATCCGCTCATTGACCGTGGAAAAATAGTAATTTTTACTGGGAATCAACTTCCAAGGGCCATTCCCAAAATAAGTGACATTCTTCGTTCTCGCCTTCAAAGCGGTATCATTACTTCAATAAATCCACCTGATTTTGAAACAAGGAAAAAGATTGTCATCAGGAAGGCAAAAAGTCAGGGTGTCGATCTTTGTCCGGAAACGGTTGAGTATCTCGCGCATAAACTTACTGGCGACATTAGAAGGATAGAAAGCGCTGTTATTGGCCTTATAACCAAGTCATCCCTTCTGAAAAGGCCCATAGACCTTTCTCTGGCCAGAGAAATAATTAATGAGCTCATAGGTGAGCCAGAAGAGCTTACAGTTTCAAGGATTTTGGATCTTATTTGCAGGCACTTTAATGTTAAGCCTGATCAACTCCGCTCAAAGTCCAGAAGAAAGGAAATAGCACTTCCAAGGCAGATTGCCATGTATTTTTCCAGAAAATTTACAAGTGCCACCCTGCAAAATATAGGAAAGGAATTTAACAGGGATCATGCCACCGTCCTTCATTCTATAAAGAAAATAGAAAGGATGCTTAAAACCAATTCAAAATTCAGACATCAGATGGACTATCTCCTTTCACAAGTGGAAAGGAAAAAGTGGCAATAGGCCTTTTTGACAAAAGCCAACGTGAAAAAAAGGCCAGGGCCAGGGAACTAATTGCCATATTGGGAGAAGAAAATCTCCTTACCTCCCTGGTTGACACTGCCTGTTATGGTATAGATGCAAGTGGGCTTGAAGCCACTCCTGACTTTGTTGCCCTTCCAAAAACGGTTAATGAAATTAGCGCAATTCTTAAGCTTTGCAATAGATGGGAAATGCCAGTAACCCCCAGAGGTGCAGGCTCAGGCACCACAGGCGCTTCTGTTCCGGTAAAGGGGGGGCTTTGCATTTCATTTGCCAGGATGAACCGTATTCTTTCAATAGACCCGGTTGAGCTTACTGCTGTTTGTGAGCCAGGAGTTATTACAGCAAAGATTGATGAAGAGGCCAAAAGGTTTAATCTCTTTTACCCGCCAGATCCTGCAAGCCTTAATTTTTGTACCATTGGTGGAAATGTGAACACTGGTGCAGGGGGTGCAAGGGCCATAAAATATGGTGTTACAAAGGACTATGTTAAGGGCCTTGAGGTCTGTTTACCAGATGGGACCATCATAAAAACCGGAACCGAGACCTCAAAAGGTGTGGTGGGATATGATCTTACAAGGCTTTTTGTAGGCTCTGAAGGGACCCTTGGCATCGTGACAAAGGTGATTTTAAGGCTTATTCCGAGACCAGAAGGCATAGTAACTATATGTGGACTTTTCCCTCGGATGGAAGATGCAATTAATGCAGTAACTGGCCTTTTTTTGTCAGGGATACTCCCAAGGTGTGCAGAATTCCTAGATGAAAAGACCCTGAAACTTGTATCAGGTGAATTGCCCATTGAGGTCTTAGATCAAGACAGGGTCTTTTTGCTTGTTGAGCTTGATGGTGATAGGGAATCTCTTTTTCTTTCAGGTAAAAGGACTGAAGAAGTGCTTAAAAAAAATGGGGGGAGGGTGCTTTTGGCAAGGGATGAAAGGGAACGACGGCTTCTTTGGAAGGTAAGAAGAAGTGTTTCTCCTTATCTAAAAAGGCTTGGATTTTCAAAAAAGATAAGTGAAGATGTTTGTCTTCCAAGAAAGGAGATCTCAAGTTTTTTGAATTTTTTAAAGGAGCTTGAAAGGGATAGTGGCATCAACTTTTTTATCTTCGGACATATAGGGGACGGGAATTTGCACGTAAATCTTCTGTTCAACAAGGAGGATTTAAAAAAAGAACTTAATGAAGTAATAAGAGAACTTATGCAAAGGGCGGTTTCTCTTGGTGGAACCATTTCAGGTGAACACGGAATTGGCCTTTTAAAGATGCCCTTTATTGATATTGAGTTAGGAAAGAGAGTTATGGATATTGAAAAGGGGATAAAAAAGGTGTTTGATCCCAAAAACATTTTAAATCCAGGGAAAGTTTTTGTCTAAAAGTTATGTTGGTTACAGCAATTATAGCAGCAGGAGGTTCAGGAACTAGGCTTGGAGACGAGATACCAAAGCAGTTTCTTGACCTTGATGGAAAACCAATAATTTCATGGAGCCTTGAGGCCTTTTCAAAGGCAAATGAGATCAGTGAAATAGTAGTTGTTGCACCATTAGATTATCTAAAGGAAGTTGAACAATATGCAAAAGAAGCAATAGGTCAGAGGCTTCCTTTTAAGGTTGTGCCTGGGGGGGCCACAAGGCAAGAATCTGTGAAAAATGGACTTTTGTCCGCATCTTCCCAAATGGAATGGATTGCTGTCCATGATGCTGCAAGGCCCTTTGTGTCTCCCTATGAGATAGATGCACTTTGCCTTATGGCAAGAGAGCTTGGGGCAGCTATTTTGGGGAAAAAGGTCATAGATACTATAAAGCAGGTGGAAGATGGGATTATCACAAAGACCATTGATAGATCAAAACTTGTAGCTGCACTTACTCCTCAGGTTTGTAGGAAAAAGGACCTTTTTATGGCCTATCAAAAGGCTAAAGAGACTGGTTTTGTTGCAACAGATGAGGCAAGCCTTCTGGAATTTGCAGGTATTAATGTGGCAGTGCATTTTGGATCGTCCTTTAATTTCAAGATCACTACAAAGGAAGATCTAATCATGGCGCGTGCCATTTCAGGTTACATTAAAGATAAATTTAATGGGTAAATATGGATATAAGAGTTGGCTTTGGATATGATGTTCACCGGCTGGTCCCTGAAAGACGCCTTGTTCTGGGGGGTGTGGAGATAGAATACGAACTTGGCCTTCTTGGGCATTCAGATGCAGACTGCCTTCTTCATGCCATCTGTGATGCCCTTTTAGGGGCTGGAGGTCTTGGAGATATTGGAAAACATTTTCCTGATACGGATAGACGCTTTAAGGACGTTTCAAGCCTTTTTTTATTAAAGGAAGTTGGAAAGATGCTTAAGGAAAGGGGTCTAGAAATTATCAATATTGATTCCACTATTGTTTGTCAGAAACCTAAGCTTTCTCCGTTTATTCCTAAAATGGAAGAAAATATTTCAAAGGCCATTAATCTAAAAAGGGAGAGAATCAATGTTAAGGCCACAACCACTGAAGGGCTTGGATTTTGTGGAACCAGCCAGGGAATAGCATGTTACGCAATTACAAGTTTAAAAAGGGGATAGGTTAAGCCCTTGTCAATTGATACTGGAGTTCTACATTATCCTTTTTTGAATTTGCCCATTCAATCATTTCATTAAAGGCATCTTGGTCAAGGTCCAATCCACTTAGAACATTTTGTGGTATCTCATCTTCCTCAAAGGACCACAGGTTATTTTTCATGTGATTTGCAAGAAAGTTAGAAAGTGTCAATATGAGTAGATACTTTGGCGGGGATAGTTCAATTTCTGGGTGGTGATGCCTTAGGGCAGTTACCTGAAAGGGCTCTGGAAGGTCCCACTTTTCCAAAAGTTTTGCACCCCAGTATTGATGGTCAATACCCCAGTCTTCTTCAAGACTTTTTAGGCTCTTGGGCCTTTCTTGAATCATTGTCAAAAAAAGACTGGGTGCCTGGGACATCATTATAAGCCAGCCAATGTCATGTAATATCCCCAAGGTATAAAGATCAGGCTCTTCAATGTCAGAACCAAAATCCTTGGCAATATAAGCAGTTGCTAAACAATGTTTCCAAAGTCTTTCTGCATGGGCCTTAAGTTCCTTTGGGACCGTTAAAAAACGCTTTGCCAAAAGGGTGCTTACAGCAAGCTGGATTACCTCATCCTGACCCAAAAGTACCACTGCATGTTTTATTGAAGTTACCTCTGAGCTCAGGGAATAAAGGGCACTGTTTGCAATTTGTAATAGTTTGGCAGTAAGTGCAGGGTCTTGTGAAATAAGTTCACAAAGCTCTTCTGTCTCCTTTTCTACTTCACAGAGCATCTCAATGAGCCTTCGAGCAATGGTAGGCATGGTTGGTAAATCTGCACTTTGCCAGTTTATTGGTATCAATTGCCTATCTGGGGAATGCATTAACATGGGATTTCCTCAAAATAAAAACTAGCCAACTTTTTTAAGCGTCCTTTTCATAAAAGGGCTTTAATAAGTCTATCGGAATTGGAAAAAGAATTGTTGAACTGTTTTCCTGGGAAACCTCTCTCAGTGTCTGAAGATATCTTAGCTGAATGGCCGCCGGCACCTTTCCTATTATTTCTGCCGCTTCAGACAGTTTTTTGGCAGCCTGATATTCTCCTTCTGCATTTATGATCTTGGATCTTCTTTCCCGTTCTGCCTCTGCCTGTTTCGCCATTGCCCTTTTCATCTCATCAGGAAGGTCAATCTCCTTGACCTCAACCTTACTAACCTTAACACCCCATGGCTCTGTATCCTGATCAAGGATGGTCTGGATCTTGTCATTAATGCGTTCCCTTTGGGAAAGGAGGCTATCGAGCTCTTCCTGGCCACACACACTCCTTAAGGTCGTTTGGGCAAGCTGAGAGGTGGCAAAAAGATAGTTTTCAACCTCGATGACCGCCTTTGTTGGTTCAAGGACCCTAAAATATACAACTGCACTCACCTTTACTGAAACATTGTCCTTTGTGATTATGTCCTGGGGAGGAACATCCAAGGTCACTGTTCTAAGATCTACCTTTTTCATTTTATCAATAATTGGAATGAGGATAATAAGCCCTGGCCCCTTTGCCTTTATAACCCTTCCAAGCCGGAATATCACACCCCTTTCATATTCGTTTAATACCCTTATTGCAGTTGCAAAGAATAAGATGGTAAAAAAGACAAAAAGTATCATTAAAATAGGCATGGCTATTCCTCCTCGGATTTTTTTATTGGTTTGACCTTAAGCCTAAGCCCTTCTATCTCTGTCACCTTGACTTCATCCTTAGGTCTTAAAGGTATATTGGACCTTGCCCTCCATAACTCCCCATGGACAAATACCAGATATTCATTTCTAGATATTTTCTTTTTTACCTCTCCTCTTTTACCAACAAGACCTTCAAGGCCTGTTTTTGGCTTGGAAAATATGGCCCGTGCAGCAAGGAGGGCAATAGTTAGGAAAAAGGCAAGGGCAAAAACAATAGTGGGCCAAAGGACTCTAGCTGAAATAAAGATTCCAGAGGCATTTTCAAAAAGCATCAATGAGCCAATGGCAAGGGACACTGCTCCTGATATCGCAAGAACCCCGTGGCTTGTTATAAAAAGCTCTAATACAAAAAGCACAAAGGCAAAAAGGATCAATAAGATACCAGTAATATTTGCAGAAAGGGTATGAAGAGCATAAAGGGCGAGCATAAGACTTATGGCGCCTACAGTGCCAGGAAGGATTACCCCTGGGTGGGCAAGCTCAAAATAGAGGCCCACAAGTCCGATCATCATGAGGATATAGGCGATATTTGGATCAGAAATGATTTTTAATATCTTTTCCCTTAGAGTTGGCTTAACCCTTTTTACAAAAATGCCTTTTGGTGAAATCTCCACCTGTTTTCCACTTAAAAGCGTAATTCTTTTGCCCCTAAGCCTTTTCAAAAGCTCTGGGACATCCCTTGCAATAAGGTCTATTACTCCCAATTTAAGGGCAACTTGTGCGGAAATCGAAACACTTTTTCGTACTGCATCTTCTGCCCACTTGACATTTCTTCCCCGCCTTTTAGCAATGCCTATTGCAAGGGCCGCAAGGTCGTTTTCCATCTTTTTGGCCATTGTGCCATTTTCATCCATGTTCCCTGTTAAACCCACAGGATGGGCCGCACCTATATTTGTGCCAGGGGCCATTGCGGTAATGTCTGCGGATATAGTAAGAAGTGCCCCAGCAGAGGCAGCCTGTGCCCCTGGAGGATAGACAAAGACACAAACAGGGAAAGGGGCGCTCATGACCTCTTGAACCATTTTCCTAAGACTTGTGACAAGCCCTCCAGGAGTGTCAAGAAGGATGATAAAAAGGCTTGCATGGGCCCTTTTTGCCTCACTAAGACCGTGCCTCAAAATTTCAAGGCTTGCAGGGCTTATGGCAAAATCAATCTTTATTTCAAAAACAGGCCCAGTGAGGATTTCAATGTCTTCTTTTTCTTCAGCTTGTTTGGAATAAGATAACCAAGGGCTTAGAAAAAGCAAAACAAGGAAAAAGGATAATATTTTAATCCCGGTTCCTTTTAATCCTTTCGTATTCCCTTTGTAACATTTGAAGGTCATGCCATGCCTCTTTTTTAAGGCCTATTTGTTTGGCCCCGCCAAACCTTAAAAGATAGGCAGGGTGGTATGTGCAAATGACCTTTCTTCCATTTAGATCGAAAAACTTGCCCCTTAACCTAGAAAGGGGCTCCTCTTTTCCTAGAAGGGTCTTTGAGGAAATGGAGCCAAGACAGAGTATAAGCCTTGGATCAATAAGCTCAATCTGCTTTAAAAGATATGGAAGACAAGAGTCAATCTCCTGGCCCTTTGGAGTCCGATTGGAAGGAGGTCTGCATTTAATAACACTTGTAATAAAGACCTCGTTCCTTTCAATATTTATTGCCCTAAGCATTTTTGTAAGAAGCTCGCCAGATTTTCCAACAAAGGGCCTTCCAGTAATGTCTTCTTCGCGTCCAGGGGCCTCTCCAATCAACATTAAAATGGAGTTTGGATCTCCTTCTCCAAAGACCACGTTTTTTCTGCCATTTGCAAGTTTGCAAAGGGTACAGGACCTTACCAGTTCATAAAGGGAAGAAAGCTCTTTAATATTTGACAAATTTACAGAACAGGCTTTTTTTTCAGCCCTTTTTGCCTTAACCAAAGAAATAATTTCAGCCACCTTAGAAAGATCGTTTTTACAGTAATATCTTACTCCTATATCCCTGGAATGGGAAATGATATTCCTAAGATCTTTTAATATTTCCCTGATATGCCTTTGTCTTTCCATTTTTCTCATAAAAATAGTAAAAAATGAGCATACAAAGGATTGCTCCAAAAAGGCCTCCAAGGGTATCTGTTAGCCAATCCCGTGGATCCTTAAACCGTCCGGGGATAAATCCCTGGTAGAATTCATCAAATATTCCGAAAATAGAAGGGATCAAAAAGCTAAAGAAAAGTGCCTTGACCTTGTTTGTTGTAAATATCTTACTTGAAACCCAAAGATAAGAAAAAAATCCAAGGAGTGCATATTCCAAAAAATGTAAGACATAGTCAGGGGGTAAATCTCCTGGTATATCTTCACCGGGTATAGAGGAGCCTATAAAAATGATTGTCATCCAGAAAATAAGCAATATATGACTCTTTTCACTAAGGATATTAAAAAGCTTTTTCATAATAAGCCATTGTGTCCTTGACTGTATGTTGAGAGTAAACTAAGAATTGCAATCTGTCAGCATTTTAAAGATTGTGAAAAGGAGTTTTGGCCTTGAGTGATGAAATGCAAAAAAGTCAGGTGCTAAAACAGCGCCTTCAAAAGGCAGAGGAACTTGAAAGGCTTGGAATAAATCTTTTCCCGAATGACATAAGGCTTCCTGAAAAGGCAGGGGCAATAAAAAAGGTCTATAATGACTATGACAATGAGGCCCTCCAAAAGGTCACGGATACCTTTAGGGTGGCAGGCCGTATCATGGCCTTAAGACGTTTTGGAAAGGCAGCCTTTTTTACTGTAAAGGATGAATCTGGCTCTATCCAGATACACATAATGAGGGACAGGGTAGGGCAGGATACCTATAAGATTTTTAAAAAGTTTGATATTGGCGATATCGTTGAGGTTAAGGGCAGGCTTTTTCGCACAAAGACCAATGAGCTTACCATTGAGGCAGATACAATAAGGCTTGTTACAAAGTCCCTTAGGCCCCTTCCAGAAAAGTATCATGGCATAAGGGATAAGGAGCTTCGATACAGGAGAAGGTATGAAGACCTCATCATGAATAAGGAGGTCTCAGAGACCTTTAGGACCAGGGCAAGGATCATCCAGATGCTGAGGCAGTATTTTACCTCAAACGGTTTTTTGGAGGTTGAGACCCCAATGATGCAGCCAATCGTTGGAGGGGCCACGGCAAGGCCCTTTGTTACCCACCATAATGCCCTTGGAATTGATCTTTATCTTAGGATTGCGCCTGAACTATATCTAAAAAGGCTTCTTGTGGGAGGCTTTGAAAGGGTCTTTGAGCTAAACAGGAATTTTAGAAACGAGGGGATCTCAATTCAGCACAATCCCGAGTTTACCATGCTTGAATTCTACGAGGCCTATGCAACCTATGAGGACCTCATGGTAAGAACTGAGGAGCTTTTTGCCCAGATGGCCCTGGATATAAAGGGTGATACCAAATTCACCTATCAGGGGAATGAAATAGATCTTACACCGCCTTGGAAGAGATTCACCCTGAAAGAGGCCCTGGTAGAAGTGGGCGGAGTTCCTGAAAGTGAGCTTGAAGACAAAGATGCCCTGAGGGAAAGGCTCAAGGCCCTCGGGGTAGAGACAGAAAGGAATCTAGTGCTTGGAAAGTATCTTACAAAGCTATTTGATCTACTTGTTGAGCCAAAGCTCATCCAGCCCACCTTTATCACAAAATATCCAACGGACATATCTCCCCTTGCAAGAAGGAACCAGGAAGATCCAAGTGTTACAGATAGATTTGAGCTTTTCATCGCTGGAAGGGAGATTGCAAATGCCTTTTCAGAGCTCAATGATCCAAGGGATCAAAAAAGGCGCTTTGAAGAGCAGGTTGCAAAAAGGGGAGATGATGAGGAGATCCCTCCAGAGGTAGATTATGATTATGTAAGGGCCCTTGAGATCGGTATGCCCCCTGCCGCCGGAGAGGGGATAGGGGTTGATAGACTTGTGATGCTCTTTACAGACTCCCCCTCCATAAGGGATGTAATACTCTTTCCACAACTTAGACCAAGAGCAAAGAAGGAATAATTGCCCTTGCGGTATGAGCTTTTCATGGCCCTAAGATACCTAAGGGCCAAGAAGAAACATAAATTTATCTCCATTATTTCCGCCATCTCAACAGGTGGCGTTGCCCTTGGAGTCATGGCCCTGATTGTGGTCATTGCAGTCATGGCAGGCTTTGAAAATCATCTAAGGACAAAGATCCTCGGAATTAACGCACATCTTTTGGTAAGAAGCTATACAGGCCCCTTTGACCATGTGGAGGCCGTAAAGAAAAGGATAGAAGGTGTAAGTATTCCTCCAAAAAGCGCCATTTTCAGCCTTTTTTCAAGATTAAGGCATGGAGAGGAGGGGGCAAGGGTCATCTGCGCAACCCCAATCGTCTATATCCAGGCCCTTTTAAGCTCAGGTCGTGCTGTAAGCGGGGTTGCCATAAGGGGTGTTGATCCAGAAAGTGTTAAAAAGGTGGTAACCTTTGGAAGGATCATTTCAGGCCGTGGTATTTCTGCCTTTAAGGAATATAAGGGAGGAGACATCTATCCAATAATCATCGGAAAGGAGCTTGCCCTTACCCTTGGGGTAAGTGCAGGAGACTCCATAAGAATAGTCCTTCCAAGCGGTACCATCACTCCCATTGGCGTGATGCCCAGAATTCGGACAGTCAAAGTGGTTGGGATTCAGTCCATTGGCATGTACGAATACGACATGTCCCTTGCCTTTATGCCCCTAAAGGCCGCCCAGAGGCTTCTTGGCCT
>WFZZ01000161.1 GCA_015489315.1 Deltaproteobacteria bacterium
CATCATGGCATATCCCTAAATACTAGAAAAGGTGGGGTTTATTTAGCGCTTACGGTAAGTCGTTTAGGGCTCCTGACTATTTCACCCAAAATTTGTCGTATCAATCCCTATTTCAAAAGAAATAATTTTAATGTTTTGTAAATATTCTGTGAAAAAACTCATTTTCACAAAATAATTAAATTTAATGATAAATATCACAAAATAATTAGTGAATTCTTTATTTTATTGCATTTTTTGCCATTTTTTATTACATAACAGAATAACAAAAAATTAGCATAATAAATATTTTCACATGAGTATTATGGACAAGTCTTTGGGCTTTATATGGCCAAAATAGTCAAAAAGGAGATTCAGGCATGACTAGTTCCATTTACAGCATTTGTGGCATGTGTGCAGTTCGCTGTCCGATTCGAGTGGAGGTAACGGACGGCGAAGTGACTTGGATCGAAGGAAATTCCAATGATCCAGGTATGGGGACAAGCCTTTGTGCAAAAGGGATTGCGGGAAGGGCCCTTCTCTATGACCATGAAAGGCTTCAATACCCCATGATAAGGGATGGGGAAAGGGGCTCAGGCAAATGGAAACGAGTCTCCTGGGATGAAGCCTATGATTATATAACTTCTAAGCTAAAGGATATTATGGCCAACCATGGCGGTAAGGCTATAATGTTGAGTGACCGAGGTGGTCCCTTTGCCGATATGAGAAAGGCCTTTTTAAAGGCCTTGGGCTCTCCTAACTACTGTAACCACGACTGCACTTGTGGAAGAAATACCCATCATGCTTCAAAATCTGTCTATGGACTGGGAAGGACCGGCCTTGGCTATGACTTTAAAAATGCCAAACATATTGTCCTTTTTGGAAGGAATATGGTTGAGTCCTTTAAGGTCAAGGAAGTAAAGGCCTTCATGCAGGCAGTCAAAAATGGGGCCAAGGTCACATATATTGATCCAAGAGCTGCTCTCACCGCATCAAAATCCACAAGATATTGGCAGATAAGACCAGGAACGGACTATGCCCTTCTTCTTTCCATGGTGAATGTCATTATAAAAAGAGGCCTTTATGACAAGCAGTTCGTGAAAAAGTATGTAACAGGTCTTTCCGAGCTTAATAAATTCATATCAGGTTACACGCCAAAATGGGCCGAGAAAGAAACTGGTATCCCAGCAGACGAAATCGTCCAGTTCTGTAAGGAAGTATCTGCAGATAAACCCCACGTTATCTTTCATCCAGGCTGGCATCTTTCAAGGTACACAGACTCCTTTTACGCAAGCAGGATGATTCATGTCCTTAATTGCCTTATGGGGAACATCGAGGTCCCAGGTGGGCAATTTTTCCCAAAGACTCCAAAGGATGCTGGCTATAAGGGGCTTAAAAGCCTTGGTGCGAATATCCCAAAGGTTGAAGAAAAAAGGGCTGATGGCTGTGGCTGGAAATACAAGAGATTTGACGGAGGCCCGGGACTTTTACACTTAATGTATGAAGCCATAGATACAGGAGAACCGTATCCAGTTAAGGCCTATTTTATCGTAAGACATGATCCACTTTTGGCCCTACCAGATCCTGAAGAACAAAAACGCATTTTGAATAAACTCGATCTCATTGTGGTGGTAGATGTCAATTACAGTGAAAGCTTTGGCTTTGCCGATGTGGTTTTGCCAGAGAGCACTTATCTTGAACGAGATACCATAATGCGAACTGATAAAGGTCTAAAGCCGGGCTTTAGCCGGAGAAAAAGGGCCATTGAGCCAATCTATGATACAAAGGCAGGCTGGCAGATATGGACGGAACTTGCCCAAAGGCTTGGTAAGGGAGAGTATTTTCCATATAAATCCATTGAAGACATATGGAACTACCAACTTCAGGACACCGGATTGAAGATTGAGGACTTTGAGGAAAAGGGCTTTGTTCAGCTTTCATCAAAACCCATCTGGTATGACCGTGACAAGTTAAAATTTCCTACAGAATCGGGCAAAATAGAGTTTGTATCAAAGAAGTTTGAGGAAGAGGGGATACCTTCCTTTAAGCCCTATGAACCTCCCAAAAGGCCTTCTGAAGGCGAATTCAGGCTTCTTTTCGGAAGATCAGGATATCAGACCCACGGTCAGACTACCAATAATCCCATTATCTCCGAGCTAATGGGCACAAATTGTCTCTGGATAAACAAAGAAGCAGCAGAAAGATTGGGAATCAAAGACGGCCAGGAGGTTGAAGTGGTAAATAACGGGATATCTGGAAGGATCAAGGCAAGGCTTACTGATTTTATACATCCAGAAGCTGTCTTCATGCTTCACGGGTACGGACGAACCATTCCATTTCAGACAAGGGCATACAAGAAGGGCCTGGCTGATCAGGCCTTTATGAAAGGCCTTTTAAAGGTCTGGGACAAGGCAGGTGGCAGTATTGCCCTTTGTGAATCCTTTGTAAAAGTCATGCCTGTATAAGGGAGGAATGAACAATGAGTCAATATTTTGTAGAACAGGATTTGACACTTTGTATAGGCTGCCTAGCCTGTGAAGCAGCCTGTAAAGATAAAAATTCCGTTCCTGAAGGGGCCTTTTACTGCAAGATGATTCCTGTTGGTCCAAGGCTCATCAGGAATATTCCAGTGGTCCAGCATGTCTATATGGCGTGTTTTCACTGTGAGAAGCCTTGGTGTGTGGATGCATGTCCGACAGGTGCCATGCAAAGGCGTTCACAGGACGGAATAGTCTTTGTTGACGAAAACCTTTGTGTTGGTTGTAAGGCCTGCATGAAGGCATGTCCCTGGGGTGTGCCCCAGTGGAACCCTAACACAGGGAAGGTTGGTAAATGCGATCTTTGTAAAGATCGTATTGATAGAGGCCTTTCTCCAGCCTGTGTCACCAAATGCACTACTGGTGCCCTTAAATTTGTAACTCCAAAAGAGGCGTCCCTAAATAGGCGCAGGGAGTTTGCAAAAGAAATTGTAAAGGGAGCGTAGGTAGCGTTATGAGGCCAGGAACCTATGTCCCCACAGACTACTTACCTGTGCTTATAATGCTAATTTTTGCCACAGGCTTTGGTGCCGTGACGCTATGGATCGGGCGATTCTTTAGGCTTTCAAGGCCCTATAAGGAAAAACTCATTGCCTATGAATCTGGTAATCCACCAACAAAGCCTCCCAGGTTCAGGTTTTCAATAAAGTTTTATCTTATAGCCATACTGTTTGTGGTCTTTGATGTGGAGGCAATATTTCTCTATCCATGGGCCTTAGTTTATGACCGGATTGGTCTTTTCGCAGTGATTGAGATGTTTCTTTTCATATTCCTGTTGCTGATTGGTTATCTGTATGCATGGAGAAAGGAGGCCTTGGAGTGGGAAGACTAACTTCATCTGACCTTGTAAAAGTAGCTCCTGGGCTAAAGGTTATTCCTGGAGCAAATACGCTTTTAGTAAGTCTTAATAAGATCGTAAACTGGTCAAGGGCAGGCTCAATCTGGCCTGTAACCTTTGGCCTTGCCTGATGCGCCATAGAGATGATGGCTGCTGGAAGCAGCCACCACGACCTCGACCGTTTTGGAATAATCTTTAGAGCAAGTCCAAGACAGGCCGATGCCATGATAGTTGCCGGAACGGTCACCCAAAAGATGGCCCCTGTTGTAAGGCGGGTCTATGATCAGATGCCGGAGCCAAGATATGTGATTGCAATGGGCAGTTGCGCATGTTCTGGCGGGGTATTTAGGACCTATCATACAGTTCAGGGAGCCGATGATTTTATCCCAGTGGATGTCTATGTGCCTGGTTGTCCGCCAAGGCCTGAGGCACTTCTAGAAGGATTCATTCGACTTCAGGAAAAGATAAACAAGGAGGAGTTGAGGTGGAGCCGTTGGAGATAGCCGAGCTTTTGAAAAAAAGATTCCCGGGCCAGGTTATTGAAATAAAAGAATCCAGGAATCAGGTAGGAGTTTTGGTTAAAAAGGGCCGGATATTGGAAATTTGCAGATGGTTGCATGATGACCCCAGACTCCAATTCAATCACCTGGCTGATCTATGTGGTGTGGATTATTTGGGGAAAAGAGACTGCCGTTTTGAGGTAGTCTATAACCTCTATTCCATACCCTTAAGACATAGAATACGCATTCGTGCCCAGGTTCCGGAAGAAGACTGCAAAATCGATTCAGTTACCTCCATTTGGATGGGTGCAAACTGGCATGAAAGGGAATGTTACGACCTTTTTGGGATAGAATTTGTGGGCCATCCGGATCTTAGAAGAATTTTGCTTCCTGAAGGCTGGGAAGGCCATCCGCTAAGAAAGGACTATCCTTTGGACGGCGGAGGAAAGAATTGGTCAGGTTATGAAGAAATTCGTAAAAAGGCTAAAGACCTTAGGCAGTTTGATTTTTATGGCGATTATCCTGATCCAACCAAGGAGAAAGAGCTAAAAGATGTTGCAGGAAAAGATGGAGAATATGGACAATAACCAGAGACCATTTGAACCCTACGAAATTCAGATGGGCCCACAGCACCCTGCAACCCACGGGGTGCTTAAACTAGACCTTGAACTTGACGGGGAGACTGTAATTGGATGTAAGCCCACTGTGGGTTTCCTGCACAGGGGAGTGGAAAAGCTCTCTGAAAACCTTACCTATGCCCAGGCCCTGCCTCTGACAGATAGACTCGACTACATCGCCTCCATGGCCAACAACGTGGTTTATAGCAATGCCGTTGAAACACTTCTAGGGATAGAGGTGCCTGAAAGGGCAAAATTTATCCGAACCATGGTGATGGAAATGGCAAGGATCACCGGGCACCTCTTATGGCTTGCAACACACGCACTGGACATTGGTGCCATGACTGTTTTTCTATATTGCTTTAGGGAAAGGGAACAACTTCTTGACCTTTTTGAAGAGGTGTGTGGTGCACGTCTAACCACCACCTATACCTGCATCGGTGGGGTACGTCAGGATGTTACTGGCCACTTTCTTGAAACCCTATATAAATTTACAGAAGAGTTTCCATCAAGGGTCAGGGAATATGAAACCCTGATCGATCAAAACCGAATCTGGCTTAAAAGAACCCAGGGAGTGGGGATTGTTTCAAAAGAGGATGCAGTAAGCCTTGGGCTTACGGGCCCGTCTTTAAGGGCATCTGGAGTGGACTATGACGTAAGAAAACATCTTCCCTTTGATGCCTATTCGGAGGTGGAATTTGAAGTCCCAATAGGAAAAAAAGGTGACGTTTACGACAGATACAGATGCAGGATGGAGGAACTTCTTCAGTCAAATCGAATAATCAAGCAGTGCATAGAGAAACTTCCTCCAGGACCCATAAGGGCAGATGACTCACCTGATCTTGTTATGCCCTTTAGCAAAAAATGCGTTACAGCAGATGCTACATTTAAAAGTGGAGTCATAAAGCTTGTTGAAGATCGGAAACATTATATGGAAGGAGACGTCTATGTTTCCGGAGAGTGCCCCAAGGGAGAACTGGGTTTTTATTTTGTAAGCGACGGGAAAGGAAGGCCCTACAGAATGCATATTAGATCGCCCTCCTATATCCATATCGGGGCCTTGCCTTTTCTTTGTAAGGGGCAGATGGTGGCAGATGTTATTGCCATTATAGGAAGCCTGGACGTTGTCCTTGGAGAATGTGACAGGTAATGGTGAGGGATAGATGGAAATTTTGTGGATACTTTTAAAAATAGTAATTGTCTTTGCAGTCCTGATGGTCCATGTGATGTATGCCACCTATTTTGAGCGAAAGGTCATAGGTCACATGCAGGTAAGAATGGGGCCGATGCGCGTGGGGCCCCACGGTATTCTTCAGCCAATTGCAGATGGCCTTAAGCTGTTTTTCAAGGAAGATGTCATTCCTGAACAGGCGGATAAAGGTGTTTTTTATGCT
The DNA here is from genome assembly GCA_015489315.1 of Deltaproteobacteria bacterium. Taxonomy (GTDB): domain Bacteria; phylum Desulfobacterota; class Dissulfuribacteria; order Dissulfuribacterales; family QOAL01; genus JAADCZ01. The sequence goes on from WFZZ01000161.1 coordinate 5,863, forward strand.
GCTCCACTTATTTGTTTGATATCTGCCCTTAGCGCAGTAGCAGTTGTTCCTTTCTTTAAAGGATTTGCCATAGCCAATATCAATATCGGTCTTTTATATATCTTTGCCATGAGTTCCCTTGCTGCATACGGGGTTGTGCTAGCAGGCTGGTCATCCAATTCAAAGTATCCGTTCCTTGGAGGGCTTAGGTCCTCTGCCCAGGTAATAAGCTATGAAATAGCCATGGGGCTTAGCCTTGTAGGCGTAATGATGATGGCAGGCTCCCTAAACCTTACAGATATTGTAATGGCACAGTCCAAAAGCGCCTTTAAGGTCTATCTCATCCCGCAATTCATTGGCTTTTTTGTCTTTGTAATCGCCATGTTTGCAGAGACAAACAGAACGCCCTTTGACCTTCCAGAGGCTGAATCCGAGCTTGTTGCCGGCTACTGCACCGAATATAGCGGAATGAGATTTGCGCTTTTTTTCATGGCTGAATACATCGGCATGATAGTCATGTCGTGTGTAGGAGTTGTTTGTTTTCTAGGAGGCTGGAATGGCCCCTTTGATGTTCCAGGTATTCCCTTTTTCTGGTTCATCCTAAAGGTCTATCTTTTCATTTTCCTCTATTACTGGGTGAGGGCCACTCTTCCTAGATATAGATACGATCAACTGATGGCACTTGGCTGGAAAGTGCTTATTCCTCTTGCCCTTTTTAATATCGTGCTTACAGGCACCATAAAGTCAATCGTGGGTTAGAAGGCGAAGGTTATGGAGATACGTTATAAGACAAAAAAAGGATTCCTGGAAAATATTCTTTTACTCGAAATATTAAAGGGTCTAGGTCTTACCCTAAAGAGGCTTTTTTCAAAGTCCGTCACTATTCAATATCCAAGGGAGCGGAAGCCTCTTTTCCCTGGCTTTAGGGGAAAACATGCCCTTATAAGGGACCTCTCAACTGGGGATGCAAAGTGTGTTGCCTGCATGAGATGTGCATCGGTTTGTCCATCAAGGTGCATAACCATCCGATTTGAAAGGGATGATGAGACAAATGCAAGAAGGCTTACCAGATACGAAATTGATGCCTTACGATGCATTTTTTGCGGATACTGTGAAGAGGTATGCCCAGTAAATGCCATAGTATTGACTGAAGAGTATGAATACTCCGATTATACGAGAGCCCCATTTCTCTTTGATAAAGAACGGCTACTTGAGAACTGGGATGAATTTTTGAAGAAAAACCACTTGGAAGAAAAAAGATATCTTAATCCCTTTATGCGCCCTAGAGGGATTTCACTTAAAGAACTTCCTTCAGGAAAAAGGATTGATGTTCCAAAAGAGTGGACTCTTGAAGGCCAAGTGATCTGGAGAAACGGAAAGGCTGAAAGTGTTTCTGCCAAAGAGATATCAAGGGAGGAATAGATGGTCTATCTTTTATTTTTTTACTTCTCCATTGTGGTTATAGGCCTTGCCTACAAGGTAATTACAGCAAGAAACCCGGTTCACGGTGTGCTGACCATGCTTGCCCTCTTCTTCCATATGGCAGGCTTTTATCTGCTTTTAAATGCCGAGTTTTTGGCTGCTGTCCAGATAATTGTCTATTGCGGTGCCATTCTTGTTCTCTATCTCTTTGTGCTGTTTCTCGTGGACATCAAAAGTGAAGTTAAGACAGGTCCCTTTATTAAAAAAGGGGTAAAACTCGCCATATTGAGCTCGGTCCTGTTGCTTCTGGCCTTTTTAAGGGGTGTTAAAAACTTCACCCTTGGCCCTCACGGCCATTTTACCATTGCAAGGGTTAAGGAAATGACCCATACAAAAGCCATAGGTCAGGAGGTTTTCACCACCTACATACTGCCTTTTGAGATTGCAGGCCTGATCCTTTTAGTGGCAGTTATCGGTGGATTGGCCCTGGCTAAAAAGGAAACAGGCGGAGAGGAGGGCTGAAAATGGTGCATTTGAGCTGGTATATGACGGTTTCTGCCATCCTTTTTTCAATGGGCATCTTTGGTTTTCTGACAAGGCGAAACCTAATAATGATGCTTCTTTGCATTGAGCTCATGTTAAATGCCATAAATCTCAATCTGGTGGCCATAAGCCATTACATGGAAGACATAAGGGGACAAGTCCTTGTATTTTTCATTATTGCTGTCGCAGCAGCAGAGGCAGCCATAGGTCTTGGTCTTATTGTCACCCTTTTTCGAAATGTAAAAAGTGTCCATACCGAAGACCTTACGAGCCTGAAAGGATAGAACCATGAGCATCCCTGTTTTCATACTCTTGATACCTTTTCTACCCTTGGCTTCCTTTGTCTTTACAATACTGTTTGGCAGAAGGTTTGGAGAAAAGGCCCATTGGCCTCCCATAATAGCGGTTTTTGCCTCCCTATTTTGTGCACTTATTGCCTTTAACAAGGTACTCCACGGATTTCACCTGAACGAGGACCTTTATGTTTGGTTCTCGTCCGGGCACTTCAAGGCATCTGTCGGCTTCCTATTGGATGAGCTAACCGCTGTTATGCTTATAGTTGTAACCACCGTTAGTGCCCTAGTTCATGTGTATTCTGTCGGCTACATGCATGGAGATACAGGTTACTACAGGTTTTTTTCCTATTTGAGCCTTTTTACCTTTTCCATGCTCATGTTGGTGTTGGGCAATAACTTCTTGCAACTGTATTTCGGTTGGGAGGCTGTGGGCCTTTCTTCATATCTTTTGATTGGTTTCTGGTTTGAGAAAAAATCTGCCTCGGATGCCGGCAAAAAGGCGTTTATCGTCAACAGATTCGGGGACTTTGGATTTGGTCTTGGTATTTTTGTTGTATTTCTAACCTTTGGATCGGTCCATTACGCAGATGTCTTTACCCAGGTGAACAATGTAGTTGGAAATAGCTTTAATTTTCTAGGGTTTCATATTGATGTGATAACCCTGTTGGCAGTTCTTCTTTTTTGCGGTGCCATTGGAAAGTCTGCCCAGATCCCACTTCACGTATGGCTCCCTGATGCGATGGAGGGCCCGACCCCGGTTAGCGCCCTGATTCATGCTGCAACCATGGTTACTGCCGGTGTCTTTCTGGTTGCAAGATGTCATCCAATTTACAATTTATCTCCCTTTGCCCTGAATCTAATTACTATAATAGGTGCCCTTACATGCCTTTTTGCTGCAACCATTGCCCTTGTCCAGGTGGATATAAAAAAGGTAATTGCATATTCCACAATAAGCCAGCTTGCCTATATGTTCATAGGATGCGGTGTTAAGGCCTATGGAGCAGGGATTTTCCATCTTTTCACCCATGCCTATTTTAAGGCCCTCCTATTTTTGGGGGCTGGGAGCGTGATACATGCCATGAGCGATGAGCAGGATATTAGGAAAATGGGAGGTCTTAAAAGCTATCTCCCCATAACCTATTTCACCTTCCTTTTGGCATCCTTGTCAATTTCAGGGATTCCAGGTTTTGCCGGCTTTTTCAGCAAGGATGAAATACTTGCCATGGCCTTTGCTTCACCAGTTGGTGCAGGAAAATTCGCCTGGTTTATTGGAACTGTTGTGGCTGGAATGACCGCCTTTTATTCATTTAGGCTCCTTTTTCTCACTTTTCATGGTGAATTCAGGGGGACGGAGGAGCAAAGGCGGAAGTTACATGAGGCGCCATTTTCAATGATAATCCCCCTTTCTCTTCTTGCCATTGGCTCTGTGGTTGCCGGATGGGTAGGAGTTCCAGAGGTCCTTGGAGGTGAAAACGGCTGGGCCGAATTCCTAGGGAAATGCCTTGGTCATCCTCATGCCCATCTTTCTCATTCAGTTGAATGGGCCTTGATGGTTATATCCGTTGCCGCTGGCATAACAGGAATCTATTTGGCCTATTTAATGTATCTTAAAAGGCCTGAACTGCCCATTAGTCTTTGCGAAAAATACCCCCGTGTCTATGAGTGTCTGTTTAACAAATACTATGTGGATGAATTTTATAGCTGGCTGATAGTTCAGCCCACCATAAAGTGTGGCCGTTATGTCTTAAGAGGTTTTACAGATGGAAAGATAATAGAGGGCATCGTAAACGGCATCCCAAGATTGATTGGAAGGCTAAGCAGCGGGCTTTCTAGATTTCAGACCGGTAGAGTCCAGCAATATGCTGGAGTTATGGCCCTTGGCGCATTCATTTTGCTTCTTTTTTTCATGTAATCAAAAGGGGAGGAGTTATTTCAAATGGAATATGGATTTCCACTACTAAGTTCCCTGATTTTTCTGCCAGTTATTGGTGCAATAGGCCTTCTATTTATACCTAGGAAGGAAGAGCTGGAGGTCAAAAGGTTTGCCCTTTTGATTGCCATCTTAGAATTTTTCTTATCACTTCCACTCTGGTTTGGATTTGATAAGACCACCTCCTTGATGCAGTTTGTTGAAAAAAAGGAATGGATTTCTTCCTGGAATGTCTATTATTACCTGGGCGTTGATGGAATAAGTGTTCTTTTTGTGCTTCTTTCCACCCTTATAACCATCTTGTGTATCCTGGTTTCATGGACTGCAATTACCGAGAAAATAAAAGAATTTTTTGCAGCCCTCCTCTTCCTTGAAGGGGTAATGATAGGGGTTTTTTGCGCCCTTGACTTTTTCCTCTTTTATATATTCTGGGAGGCCATGCTAATCCCCATGTATCTAATAATTGGTGTATGGGGTGGTCCTGGAAGGCTTTATGCCACAATAAAGTTCTTTCTCTATACCCTCATAGGAAGCCTTTTGATGCTGGTTGGAATAATAATGCTCTACCTTAAGGGTGGGCACACCTTTGATATCCTTAAATTGGCATCCAATAGTTATGACTTTAAATTTCAGATGATTCTTTTCTGGACCTTTTTTGCAGCCTTCGCAGTTAAGGTCCCCATGTGGCCAGTCCACACCTGGCTTCCGGATGCGCACACAGAGGCCCCGGCAGCAGGCTCGGTCATTCTTGCCGGCATTTTGATCAAGATGGGGGCCTACGGATTTTTGCGATTTTCCATGCCAATTTGCCCCCAGGCAACCCAGGCAATGACGGTTCCAATGCTTGTCCTTTCAGTCATTGCAATAATCTACGGGGCTGTAATCTGTCTGGGCCAGGACGATATGAAGAGGCTCATTGCCTATAGCTCTGTAAGCCACATGGGTTTTGTGACCCTTGGTATCTTTGCCCTAAATTATCATGGTCTTGAAGGTGCAATTCTCCAGATGATAAATCACGGGGTGGTCACAGGGGCACTCTTTCTTTCTGTGGGTATTATATACGAACAAACCCATACTAGAGAGATTTCAGACTATGGTGGCCTTGCAACTGTCACTCCCATCTTTGCAGGTTTCTTTCTGGTCTTTACCCTGGCATCCATAGGCTTTCCAAGCCTTAATGGATTCGTTGGTGAATTTCTGATTCTCCTTGGCGGTTTTACAGCAAAGACCTGGGCAGGTTTTCTGGGAGCCACAGGAATAATAATTGGAGCAGGATACATGTTATGGCTCTATCAAAGGGTATTTTTCATGAAGGTGAATGAAAAGGTGGCAGGTGTGCGCGATATAAATTTACGCGAGATCATTACTCTTCTTCCAATGCTTATTTTGATCTTCTGGATAGGTATATTTCCAAACACCTTTTTAAGTTACATGCATGTATCTGTCACCCATCTATTGGATCAAGTAAATCAAAATGCCAGCCTTGCTCAGACAGGCCCACAGGCCTTTTTGGAAACTGCTATAAGGCTCATAGGAGGTTAGAAACACAATGTCAAATACCTTCCTTTTACCAGTTGTATCACCCTTAGGCCCTGAAATTTTTTTGGCAGGTGTTGCCTGCTGTTTGATAATATTTGACTCCATTTTTAAGGATCAGGGAAATGTTTTGCCAATAATATCCATTTCAGGTGCTGCCGTCACCATTTTGATGGTTTTAAGTTCAAATGGGCTTGGTTTTTCCGGGATGTATAACGTGGACGGATTTAGTGTCTTTTTTAAGATTATATGTCTTCTTGCCCTGATCTTTACTGTCTTAATGTCCCACAATCATTTAAAGGTTCTGGAAGTTAAAAGGGAAGGAGAATATTACAGCCTCATGCTTTTTTCATGTGTTGGCATGATGGTGATGGCATCTGCCCTTGATCTCATTGTTCTTTATCTTGGCCTGGAACTTATGGCCCTAAGCGTATATTGCCTAGTTGGAATTCAGAAGAAGGACAAGAGGGCAAGCGAGGCTGCCATAAAGTACTTTTTACTTGGGGCCTTTGCATCATGTCTCTTTTTATTTGGGCTTTCCTATATCTATGGTATTACAGGCACAACTTCATTAACAGGGATAACAAAATTTTTGACAGGAGAAGGCATTAAATCAAATCCGGCCTTTTTGCTTGGTCTGGGCCTTGTACTGATTGCCTTTTCCTTCAAAGTAGCCGCTGCACCCTTTCACATGTGGACACCGGATGCTTATGAAGGTGCAATGACACCAGTAACGGGTTTCATGTCAGTCGCTCCAAAGGCAGCAGGGTTTGCAGCCCTTTCAAGGCTTTTGTTCGAGGCCTTTCCCGCACTTCACGGCAACTGGGTAATACCCTTTGAGATAATGATCTTTTTGACCATGGCCATAGGGAATATTACAGCCATTAGCCAGGTTTCGATAAAAAGGATGCTTGCCTATTCCTCCATTGCACATGCAGGCTATGCCCTTTTGGGCCTTCTGCCCGGGACGGCCCAGGGTGTTTCCGCCACCATGAATTATCTTTTTATCTATCTTTTCATGAATATGGGCGCCTTTGCGGTAATAGTTCTTTTGCAGCAGAAGGGACTGGCAGGTGAAAGGCTTGAAGATTACAAGGGCCTTGCAAAGAGCCATCCTGTTGCAGCAGGGCTCATGCTTGTCTTCATGTTTTCCCTTACAGGAATTCCGCCAACAGCAGGCTTTATTGGTAAGTTCAACCTGTTCGTGGCTGCCTTAAATGGAGGCTATACTGGAATGGTGATCTGGGCAGTCATCTTTAGTGCAATCTCGGCCTATTTCTACCTGAGGGTTGTAATGCTCATGTACATGCACGAGCCTCAAAAAGATGTGGCCTTAGTCCATTCAGGCACCCTTTCGGCAGTTCTTGCCATGGCCCTTGCAGGCGTTTTGATTATTGGGATTTATCCCAATGATCTTTTAAGCCTGGCAGGGATTGCCTTGGGCAGATAAGAGAAGAAATTTTATCTCTTTAGAACCCTTCTGCATGCCCTGGCAAAGTCTTCAGGGAAGTGTCCGGTTATCCATCTTCCCTGCTGCTCACTAAAGGCCCCTGGGGATTGGGGATGTTTTGGTAAAAAGGAGTACATGAGCCTTTGGTCAGAACTTGAAAAGAACCTTTTTGAAATTTCAAATGAGGTTATCATCCTTGCTCCAAGCCCAGTCAGTGCCTTTACTGCCTTTAATATGGCTAGATCAATGCTCCTTCTTGTATCAAGGTCTGATTCAAGTATGTTTCCAACAGGTTTAAGGCACAAAAGCTGCAATTCCCCTTGAGAGCGCTGGGCCTTTGGCGCAAAAAGTATCACATTTTCATCCCTAAAGACTGTCAATTCACCGCTGATGTCAGTTCCTTCATCAATCCTTTTGTTGGATTCTATTGCCTTTATAAAACAGTCAAAAAAGGGGCGAGCAAATTCCCTTTCATAAAGTGTGATGAATGCCTCAACGCTATCTCCAATTGCATAGGTCGGAACCTCTTTCTTGGACGTTATTTCAAGGGATGTCTCCGGTATGAGGGCAAATTGCTGATGTATCTGCTGGTGGGATGCATTGAGTCTAAACCCTGAGGGGCTGAAATCATAGCCAAAGTTCCAGCCCCAAAGTGTTGCACTAAATTTTAGATTCTTTTTTGCTTTTACCCTCTTTATTTCTTCAAGAATCTTGAGCCTTATTTCTTCAAGCTCCTTTTCAGAAAAAAGCCCTCTTTTTTCAAGACTATTTCCAAGTTCCACAAAAAGGGTGGTGAATATTCTTTGGTAATAAAGGTGCCTGAGCCCCCTAACATCATTTTCATCAAGCGTATCTACAGAATATCTTACTGCATCCTGGGCCATGTTCGCAGCAAAATGCCCCCAGGGTATATAGCTATTGGCCCTTAGGTATTCCCAGATATGGCACCTTTTCTTGTCAACAAATTCTCCCACAATGGGACTTAAGCCCTGGATGCCAGGGTTTAAAAGAAGAAGTCTTTTAAGATAATCGGGCAGAAAGGGATTGTTGCCAAGTGTTTCATAAAGGTCATGGTCAAGTATCCTTGGCCGGATCTTTCCGTTTTCATCCCTTTCATATTTCATCCCTGTGATTTTCCCCTTTTTGTCCCTTATAAATTCAGCACAAAGGGGCAAAAGTTTTTTCAATATACTGGGATCCTTACAGGTTTGTGCAATTGCAAGGACAACCGGGCGTGGGATATCTTTTATTTCAAGTTTAAAAAAATCGTCCCAATTTTCAAAATTGCACTTCCCTTTTGGTTCAAAACGTATTGGGAAATCCTTTTTTGAATTTTCTCTGGCGATATTTCCAAGAATAAAGGTCGTCCCCCAGAATGGGAAGGCATTGGGTATTTCAAAGATGGGCTGTGCCTTGTCAATATGGAGATCGCCCTTTGGGAAATTGGCAAGGTTTTGAATAATCCTTCCATCTTCCAACTGTCCAAGGTTTAAAATTGTTTCGTTCAGCCTGTGGTTGAGTACATAATAGCTTGGACGGTGGCATGAGACCAAAAAGTATCCATCAGGATGGACACAGGTTTTGACCAATCGGTTCAAGATTCTACCTCCTTAGAAATTCAAGGGAATAATAAACTGTTTTTCAAAAAATGAAATAATGAGAGTTAGAGAAGGCATTGGGAAATTTGCAAACAATAGGAATGAGAAGGTAAGGCTATTTTTTAGCGGTCAATTGACGAGTAATTTTCTTAAAAGCCAAAGAAAATGGCAAAATGGCCCAATTTGTGCTAAGATTTTAAAGAACATAAATTTAACTAGATGTTTCTAAAGGTTCTTTTATCTAGGATAGGAGTCCTTTTATGGAAAATGCTGCATTGGAGACCAGGGTCAAAAATTTAGAAAATGACGTCACCGATCTCAAGTTGGTTCTGCGGGATTTTATACTCCACACTGAAAGTGCACTTCTCAGATTGGAGACCGAGATGCGGGAGTTTAAAAATGAGATGCTGGATTTCAAAGATGAGATGCGAGAATTTAAGGATGAGATGTTGGATTTCAAAGACGAAATGCGAGATTTCAAAGACGAAATGAAAGACTTCAAGGATGAAATGCGGGAATTTAAGGATGATATGAAAGTGTTTAAGGATGAGATGGTGCTTTGGCGGCAGGAAGTTGACAAAGAACGAAAAGAAATGAACAGAAAATGGGGAGATATAGCCAATAAAATGGGGACCCTGGTTGAAGACATTTTTGCTCCTGGTGTTCCAGATATAGCCAAAAAGTATTTTGGTTGCCAAGAATTGGAAGATTATATGGTTAGACGTATTAGGAAGAAGCCTGGCTCCAAGGGTGAAAGACGGGAATTTGATATTATAGCAGTTTGCCAGGACAAAGTTATATTGGTTGATGTCAAATCCACCGTAAGGCCAGTCTATATTGACAATTTTGAAGACTTGGTAAAATCTGGACTTTTTTTCGAGTTTTTCCCTGAATACAAGGATAAAAAATTGATTCCCATTTTTGCCTCTCTCTACCTTTCTGATGAGGAAATAAAGGACCTTACAAAAAGGGGGCTTTATGCCATGGCAATGAGTTCCGATGCAGTAGATATCTTGAATTTTGAGGAAGTAGAAAACTAATTGTAATATTTTAAAAAAGGAGTTCAAGGAGCTTTGAAAAACCTTGAACTCCTCCCACTTTAAAACTTTTTATGCCTTTTTCTTCCTTTTAAGCCCAAAAAGAGCACACAACCCAGTTCCTAAAAGGAAAATGGAGGCTGGTTCTGGGACAGGGGCAGGGGATCGGGCTTCGAATTTGTAGTCATATATATAAGCAAGATTAGTAATACCTGCTCCTTCTTTAGCTATCCCTGCTGTATAAGAGCCAATTCCTAGAAGATATGTCCTCATTGGGTCAAGTGTAACAGTTGATAAATAATTACCCATTAGTGCATATTCTCTCCCATATAGTCTTGTATTATAATTCCATGTACCTGGCTGAGGTGTTCCTATATGTCGAGTATTACTAGAACCCTCATTATTTAAGGATAATTCATCATA